>CANGZU010000027.1 GCA_947458785.1 Ignavibacteria bacterium | reverse complement strand
CAAGTATGTCATCGGTCTTATCGAAGGTGCGGAGAATTGCCTGACGTATGAACTGGCCCTGGTTATAGGACCTCTGAAAATCGCCCGTCGCATAGGCCTTACGCGACCGGAGTACGCGCAACGTTGACGAGGCATTATCCTTGTACCCCATCAGTTCGAGCAGTCCGATGGCCTGCGAAAAACCGAACTCGACCCAATAGTCTACTTTCGGTATACCTGCGATTGCAGCGACCTCCTTGAAGTATGCATCCTGTCCACGCGCAGTGCGTACGTTAGCGATCATGTTGTACTGACTCGTGTCGGGATACCCGGCGTCGGCGATGGTTCCTCGAGGTATCGAGATTACCTCCACACAGCCGGAATCGAGATAGAATCGCACAACGTGGTTGGCATCTGCTCTTCCCGAGTGCTCGCCCAGTCGTGCATCAATTCCTGTGATCAACAGATTCACAACGCGTCCAGATGGCCTGGGATATGTATCGCTCTTGATCTGTATTGTAGAATCTGTGACCGTGAAGGACGAAGTGTCGATGCCTTCGTTGTCCTGGCTCTTGGCCGTTGCGATCGAGTCATTATGCCGCGCAATCGAGTCCTGCTTACGCTCGAGCTCGGCCTGCATCTCGTCAGCTGAATTCGTACATGAAACCAACATTACACTCAAGAGTGCGACTGCGAGGATGGACCTCATTTCAACCCTTTCGCTTCGTCCCAATACTTGTCCATTTCCTCGAGGGTCATCGACCTCAGCTCACGCTCATTTTCCGCAGCTCGTGCTTCGATATGTTGGAACCGGTTCATGAATGTAGCAATGGTGCGATGAAGCGCGTGTTCAGCAACAACGCCCTCATGTCGGGCAGCATTGACCATTGCAAATAGTACATCACCGAACTCACGTTCTATGCCATCTGAGTCACCAGATGCGATCTCGACCTGCAGCTCTGCAAGCTCCTCATCAACCTTGGCCCATACGTCGCGCCGATCGTGCCAGTCAAACCCAACGTTGGCGGCCTTTTCCTGCACACGCTGCGCTCGCAGCGCTGCTGGCAGGGCTTTGGGGACCCCATCAAGAATCGAGGTACGACCCTCCTTCATCTTGAGGCGCTCCCAGTTCTGGAGCACGGTCTTTTCATCAGCAGCCGGCTCTTCTTCAAAGATGTGGGGATGCCGATTTACCAGCTTGTTGAATTCCTGTTCGATGATCGTGCGCAGTGTAAACGCTCCGCGTTGCTCGGCCATCACCGAATGCATCACGACATGCAGAAGGATGTCTCCGAGCTCCTTTGAAAACTCCTTATCATCACCAGACTGAATGGCCTCAATAGTCTCGTAGGCCTCTTCAAGGAGAAGGTGGGATATCGACTCATGCGTCTGTTTCATGTCCCACGGACATTGTTCACGCAGGATCGTCACCAGACGAACGAACGCCTCGAACTGCGAAAGCGTGTTGTTTGGATCACTGGGGAATGGTACCGGTGTGGGCACAGTGGACGCCTGGTTATGAAAAAAGACAAGCCCCAAAAATACAACGCCCGACCCGTGTATGATCACGAGTCGGGCATGTCAACTTTCATCGCTATCGGTTAGGCGTGAGGTGCGACGTACGATTCTGATGGTCGCGCGAGCGCTTCGCGCACCCAGCGTCCTTGCTCCTCTGCCATGCGTCGCACTGCAATGCGCTCTTTGTTGCATGGTCCATCGCCGTTGATTACGCGCTTGAACTCACTCCAATCTGGATCGCCATACTGCCACTTTCCGGTCGCTGGATCCTTCTTGAGCTCCTTGTCCGGAATCTCGAGTCCAAGCTCAAGAATCTTCGGAACGTACTGATTGAAGAATTGCTGACGCATGTCGTCGTTTGTGGCCATCTTCACTTTCCACTTCATCAGCTTCTCCGTGTGCTGGCTGGCAACATCAGGTGGACCGAAGAAATGCATGATTGGACGCCACCAACGGTTGAACGCCTCTTGCAACATTTCACGCTGCTTTGGCGTACCAGTTGCAAGTGCAACCACATTGTCGTAGCCGTACTTCAGGTGGAACGATTCTTCCATGCAGATCCGCTCCAATGCGCGCGCATATGGTGCGTATGACCCCTTGGAATTCGCCACCTGGTTGATGATCGCTGATGCATCAATCAGCCAAGCAATCACCGCAGTATCTGCCCAAGTAAACGCCGGGTAATTGAAGACATTCGAATACTTGGACTTGCCGTTCAAGAGATCGTCGATCATCTTTTCACGGGGCTTACCAAGCGTCTCGGCTGCCGAGTAGAGAAGTTGCGCATGACCAATCTCGTCTTGGACTTTGGCCATGAGCGCGATCTTACGCTTGAATCCGGGCGCACGTGTAATCCATGTGCCTTCCGGAAGTGCACCGATAACCTCGGAGTGAGCATGCTGCTCGATCATACGAATGAGCTGACGTCGATACTCGAATGGCATCCAGTCGTGCGGCTCGATCTTCTCGCCACGAGCAATCTTTGCTTCGAACTCCGCAAGAAGCACCGGATCGTCCTGCTGACCATCCTGCGTCGGTGTGGCATCTACCACAGTAATGTTACCGTACATGATTTCTCCTACTGAGCAATTTGTGCGCTACGAAAATGGTAAAATCCGATCGGAGTTTCTTGCGTCGGGTTTGTCTCGGCGTCTTTATAGATACTCGTGATCTGGAATTTGTAGACCTTGCCTGATGACGTCTTGACAAGCAAAACCTTGTCCGGGCTAGGTCTAAGTGTATGGGATGCAATGTCATAGACGAAGAACGCATCTGGCCCCAGCACCGGAAGCGGCACCACGGGGTTGTCAGTGGCATCGGTCCGAAAAACTGTCCCCGGCGGCACGGACTTCACATTCTCAAACCGGGCATTGATGACAGCTCCCATGGTGGCAGAGCCACTGCCCGATCCGCCTAGGTTCAGCTTAACAGGTATCGACTTTGTTCGCCCACAGCATTCGATGTAGGGCACGTGAATGTCCCAACCAGTGGTCGACAATTCACTCTTCTGAACAACTCGTCCAAGCTCTGCTGAGTAATACAATACGTCTGCGCTGTCCGGACGCACGTTGGCAACCGCAACAACTGTGCTATCTACCGGGATTGGAACAGTTGGATTGTCACTTTCACAGCCTATGGTTACAAGAAGAAGCGTGGCAAAGATTCCTGCCCGCAGTGAGGCAAAGAGCATACTACTTCCGAACCTTGACGCGATCGATGACCGCTTGACCGATGAGCTTACCATGCTGATTTCCTGCATCGCATCCACGTCGATAGTGAATGCCACCATAGAGCCGGCTGATCGATGCTTCATCAGCAGCTGCTTTGAAACTCTTGAATGAGCGAGGTGCCCATCCAAACGGTACTTCTGTGCTGTCAACAAAGGGGATTTCTCCAAAGTGGTGAGTGAGAACCTCTGCAGCGGCCGCCGTGATCGTTGAGTGACCGCTGGCGTGCTCCGGAAACGGTGGAGTCTGCAGTAAAGGTTCCCAAGCTTTGTCGATAAACTGGTTAATGTAGGTTACGGGGCGAATCAGATTTCCCCGAAACTTCTCTTGCCAACAGGCCGTAAAGCCGTCGAAGAGTGCATAGGCAAGCATGCAATAGACTTCCATGGCGCGCACCATCGGAACGTTCTTCTGCGACATGACCTGCTCGGCAATGTTCATCCAGTGTCCGCCGGGTGAGATCTGACGCGAATTGTAGATGAAATGGCCGTTGTAGCTGGTCAACACAGGATTGTCATTCCAGAAGTTCGCGATTTCACGCTGCTCAGGAGTCAAACTCTGCTTGATGTCTATGACCTCTTTCGCAGCCTTGTAGAACTCCGAACCGCGCTCGGTGGAGAACTTGATGCTTGGCGGCACGGGAAACTCACTTGAACTCTTGAGTACGATTGTTCGGACCTGACCACAGTACGGAGACAGCGGCCGAGCAAAATTGGGCGGTGTTGGGACCCAACAGGAGTCGCAGCGGGGCCATTCGTAATCTGGTAGTCCTTGTGTACGTGAATAGCCATCAGCTTTCGCATACGCGTTGATAGCCTTCCCAACTGCAACGCCGAACTCCTTCGATCTGCGGAACACGTCGGTAGGGACTTCCTTCGACAGTTTTTCAAAATGCACGCGTGCTAGACTGTCGGAATAGACGATACGGTAGAGCAACTTGCTACATGAGACCTGGTAGGCTGCTACCGCAGCGACACGCCAGTCATAGACTGAATCTTTCGATGGCTCAGGACAGGTCGTAAATGAATTGAGTTTCCCTATCATGCTCGAATACGATGTGTCTGCATAATATGCAGCCTGATATCCAGCGAGATTGGCGTATGAGTGAATCCGAGCAGCAACAGGCGGACCGAATCCGTCTTCCATGATGACCTCGATTACCAACCGATTCCATTGGTGTACGATGTCTTCGCCGGTGAGAGAATTCGACTGCGCTTGTGACGCAGCAACGCAAAGGGCACACACGATGGTGCAAAGCAAAGCTCTCATGCGTCTAAAATAACGCACAGAGGCTTACCGTATTGGGTCAAGATAGAGTATGAGACTTGAGGAGTTAGTTGTAACACCGATCAACGATCCATGCCCCGGGCGTGGGATATGCACAACCCTTCGGCTTTCCCGATGAATATCGATACCGCTCTCACTGGCCGTGAGCGGCGAGAATCTGCCCGAACCGTTGTTACGCATCACAAGCCCCATTCCACCATCGTATCCGATATTGTCGCCGTCGGCGGTCCGGGTATTGCCCACCGCGATGATGTCGAGGTCGTTGTCTGCGTCAACATCGGTTAACATCATATCCTTGATGGGGGCGGCCTGAGCAAGGTCCGGAAAAGGCTCAAAGACGAATTTTCCCGACATATTACGCAGCACGCCAGACTGAAACGTACGTGCTATGAGCTGTGTTGCGTTGCTTTGCTGGTCGGCCGTCAGTAGTTCGTTAAGTGTAGCGCGAGCAAATGAGGCATACGTGGTGAACTTCCGCGTCATCGTCGGCATGTGGGCGATCAGTGTTGCCCTTCCCCGCGTGGGAACAAGATTGCCATCTGTGTAACGGCATATGATTGGGTCGATCGAACCATTTTCGTCGAAATCAGCAGCGAAGCATCGTAAGGGGCTACCCGGCGTAGGGACAAACAGGCAATTAGTGCCGTTGTTGCCCAGGAGTAGATCTTGATCGCCATCTCCATCAATGTCTGCAGAGCGAACCACCGTCCACCAGCCCTGAAGAGAGTCCAGACCAAGACTCGATGTGACTTCCGTAAACCGGCCCTTGGTGTTCTTCCACACCCGAGGAGTCATCCATTCACCTACGACCACAAGATCCTTGTCGCGATCATTGTCGATATCAACCCATAGCGCAGAGGTGGTCATTCCGGCCATGCGCAAACCAGGGGCAAGACTGTCGGTTGCATCGACGAATCTGCCGCCGACATTCACGTAGAGGGCACTCGGCGCAAGAAGAGGGAACTGTCCGGGCACCACTCGTCCGCCGATAAAGAGATCGATGTCTCCATCGGCGTCAACATCAGCTGTGGCAATGCACGAACCGGCCACTGCCGTTGCAAGTTGGTCTTGTAACCGTTTGAAGTTGCCGCGTCCATCGTTGAGGTAGACCCTGTCGTGAAGTTCAGTGTCCTCTGGATCGAACTCCGAGCCCCCTGTGACGACAATGAGGTCAAGGTCCTTGTCATTGTCAACGTCAACGAGTGCTAGGTCTATGTCTTCCGATTCGGCGGCATCGTCGATCCCACAACTGAATTGGGCAAAGGTTCCATCCTGTTGCTGCAGGAAGCACTGCGTTGGCTGATACTTCGCACCTGCTGTAATCAGGTCGTGCAGCCGATCGCCGTTAATGTCTCCCACGGCCACTGCTGGACCATCCTTAGAGAATCGATAAGGGGCTAGGCGTTCCCGTTTGAAGTCATCATAAGCATTCTCGCGATGACGGTACGGTACAATCGAATCGGGCAGACGCTTGAGAATGGTAGCTCGACCAGTATCAGATGCCGGAACCGAGCTGCTCACAACTGCATTTCGAGTCTTGGCATACTCAAGCCGATGATACTGCTTCGACCCTGGCTTGCGGAGGACATCAACAGTTGCATCTGACCATTGCACGACAACGCTATCGACACGCTCACCAGGAGCGAGCCCTATAACAAGGCGAGTGTCTGAGCACGACTGAAAACCGCGTGCTGCATAACATTCCTGTGACACCTCCCTACGGGTATCATCTGATGTCAGATACCACCGAACGTCTGATCCGATCCCCTGCGGATTTGATGCTGATCCGCGAAGCTCAACTCCACACCAGGGTCGATCTCCTGGGTCAGCAGCGAGGTTGAGATAGATGAACGCAAGCGTGTCTGTGTTACTGATGATGAGCTCCATATCACCATCATTATCAAGATCTGCATATGCTGCACCGTTTGAGATCACGGAATCACCCAAGCCGAACTCAGGCAAGCGTTCATCAAATCGAATATGCGCGGCATCGGCACCTCTGTTTTCGAAATAGAAATTCCGAAGCCGTGTCGATGGCATCAATTTGTAGACATCTTGCTTGTACGCCGCTGGATTTGACAGGAAGTTGTAGGCGAAATCCTGATCACCCAGATCTCGTTTCATACCATTGGTTACAAACAAGTCTACATCTGTATCAAGATTGAAATCATGGGCAAGGATCGACCAACTCCAATCTGTTGCCGCCATTCCGGCCATGTAGCCGATGTTGATAAATCTCCCACCACCACGATTGAGCTGCAATGTGTTGTGAACTCGCTGAAGAGAGTCGAAGAACGGTCCATAGATAGACATGCCACCAAGTTGTGTCTGACGTCGGTAGTTATCCCGTGGGAGCATGTCTACGGTGACCACGTCTATGAGTCCGTCGGAATTGATGTCGGCAACATCGCTCCCCATTGATGCCCACGACATATTCGGAAGTCGCTGCGCCGCTAACTCTTCAAACGTGCCATTGCCGCGATTGAACCATAGCTTATCGCGCTCCTCAAAGTCATTGGCCACATAGATGTCGGGCCAGCCGTCATCGTTGAAGTCGCCAACAGATGCCGATAGTCCATAGCCACGATCAGTTATGCCAACATCCTTGGTTACGTCTGTATAGCGTCCAGCACCGTCATTCCGCAGGAGCATGTCGGAAACGCCGGGATTTACGTATCCTCTGCGACGGGGCTCGCCACTGTTCACAAGAAAAAGATCGAGGTCTCCGTCGCGATCGTAATCAATCTGCGAGGCCTGAGTCGAGTAGGCATGAATACCAAGCGGACTTGTCTCCGTTTCATCGCGAAACACGCCGCCCCCTGAGTTGATGAAAACCCGGTTCTTGCGGTAGCGACGTGAAATGTACACGTCGAGCAAACCGTCGCCATTGAGATCGGCAACAAGCACGCCAGTGTTCTGCGATGAGTCCGGCATGACAATGCTCGCGGCTGCAGACACGTTTTGAAACGTGAGCTTTCCGAGATTTCGATACAGCGCGATTCCCTGCTGCGTGCTCGTGAACACAATGTCGTGCAATCCGTCGTTGTCGATATCGCCAACGCCAACACCACCGCCGTTGAACAGATAGAAGTCTGTTAAGATGTTAACGCTGTCAGATTCACGAATGTCGTTGCGAACGTTAATGCCTGTCGCATCAGCAGCAAGACGACGAAACCCTTGTCCTGAGGACTGAGAGCACAGGATGATGAGCGCAGCGAGAATGTAGATCGTTGGCATGGTCTATGAACTCGCTACTTGCGGAATCTATACAGGACGACAAGTCCGATACATCCGAAAATGATGTTAGAGCTCCATCCGACGAGCCATACAGGTGCCGACGTTGTTGCACCAACGGCCTGAGAAATCTTCGCAAAAGCGATATAGCTGATCGAGACGACCATTGCCAATGTGATATTCACAGCCACCCCGCCACGCCTGCGCACGGCAGCAAAGGGTGCTGTCAGCAGAATAACGATGACGTTGATAAATGGGAATGCCCACTGCCCTGCTAGGTCGATCTCCAGCACACGTGTACGCTTGCCCCCTTTTCGAAGTGTCTCGATATGCTCATCGAGCTCGGTAAACGTCATCTCATCCGTTGACTCTTGCAAACGCATGATCTCGTAGTGTTGCGTTGTAAAGGGGATACGCATCTGATCGATCGCGGTGATGCGGACGGTGTCGGATTCAAACCAGCGCCGTGTGACCCCACGGCCGATCCATGACGTCGAGGCACTATCCCAAGCGATTGTTGCGATCTGCCACTGCGAGGAAATGCGCGGCAGCTGCGCTGATGTGAATTCCTCAATCGTGACTGCATTGCCCTGACGCGTATCGATGTCATAGCGTCCGATCGTGATATTACACGTTGGGCTCTCTCGGAAAAAGAGATCTGTGAGAACGTTGTGCCCCGAGTCATTCCCGAGATATCGTCGCTCAAGTTCGATCTTCGACCTACTTGCATAGGGTACGACCCAACCATTGAAGTATACTTGAAGAAGGCTCAGACAGATACCAACAGCAAGCACCGGGGCAAGAAGTTTTGTCGTGCTCACACCGCCAGCACGCATTGCGGTTATCTCGTTCTGATTACTTAACCGACCGATCGAGAACAGACCCGAGAGCATGATTGCGATTGGTGTGATGAGTTCAATGATCTGCGGCAGATAACTGAGATAGAAGCGAATGACTACTTCGTATGGTGTTTTATGATCAAGAAATCTATCAAGTCGATCAAAGAGGTCAACGAGCACAAAGAGGATACACAGTGCGATGAGTGCAAACAGAACCGTTGTCAGGTACTGTCGCAGGATGTATCGTGTAAGGATCCTCATGATCCGTTCGTCAGAACAGACGAAAATGCTGCCAGCCAAGGTAGCTCTGTCAATAGACGCTGCTCAAGCAAGACTATGATCAGCACTGCTGCGGCTGTGCTGACGATCGAAGAACTGATGGTGAGAGCGACAACTATGCCAAGCCCCGACCGCCGCGGCAGACCAAGAACATCGTTAACTGTCGCTGAGACGCAATGTCGATACAGCGTATTGCCAAAGACGACGGCCGAAACCAGAAACACGAGTATGAGGAATCCAACCCCAACGCGACCTCCCACTGCAATGGTCTCACGATTGGCATCGAACTCAGAAAAGGCTCGCACTGGAATCAGGACCCGTTCGACAACATCCTCATGTGACCCAAGAACATGGTTACGCAACGCAACAGCACGATGATGGGAAGCCCTTGATGGCGCAAAGTGCACCTGTATCACCTGTGGCATCGAAGCAACGTCTGTGAGGCCCCCTGCCTCGACGCCTAGTTCCCTCTGAAACATAAGCCAGACCTGACGTGAGCTTAGCACTCGAGATGATGCCACATCTGGACGCCTTGCAAGAGTCTCTGCGCATGCAAGAACCGATGCTGCATCGGCGCGCGGCATAACAACAACATCAACGGCAAGCTGCGATGCCTGCCGGTCGAGATCCATCTCTGCAGAACGTGCTACCCACCATGTGCCCAATGCCCCAATCGACACGCTGATCATCAGCAGGAAAGAGAGCAACAGCATCAGCGGACGATGAACAAACGAACGCCGAAGAAGAAGAAGACGCATCCACATCATGGTCTGCCCCCTTTCAGCTTTTCAAGACCATTCCGCACATCATCCAGAGCTCGCGCAAGTGCGCGAAGAGGGATGTGGATTTCCTTCCGGACGTGATTCATGTATAATGCACCAGAGACAACAGTAAAGGTCACAAGACCAAGTCCAATCCACTGTGGGGCATTTGCATAGCCAACAGCAAAGAGCACAAGCATAGACGCCGCGACACTTATTCCCGAATACCAGACCAGCGCTGTGCTTCGTCCCATGGCTTGAATCACACCAGCCATGAGTCCAAACGGCATAGCAAGGGCTGCGATCGTCAGGACATTGAAATGTCCAACAACGGCATTGTATTGCGGCAAGAGGAGATTGATCAGATAGCCGCCAAGACCTGCCTCAAGTGCCACTACGGCCATGACCGTTGGCAACAGAGTAAAGCTGATGGCCTTAGTAATAAGCACTTGCAGGTCGCTCATACGATTCTGACTGAACATGCGGACTGCTGCCGGGTAGAGCAACGTCACAACGGCATCATAGGCCTGCTCAAAGATGCGGTAGAGATTTTTCGCTGGATTGTAGATACCTACGACACTCACGCCAAAGAACATTGCGATAACATAGACATCGAGCATGCGGGGTGCTGTGCTTAACGCTCCTGCCAGGGAAAGGGGCACACCGTAGCGCAAATATGTCTTCAGGGTCATCGTCCCCTTCCATGAAAACTCGAGCTGGTTCCATGTCAAGAGTAGCATAACGAGTGAGCAGGCCCCCATGCCAACAAGATCGATGAGCAGTATATCATCGAGTCGGACAAGAGTATTCGATTGCATCATCATAACCGTCATGAGAGTGCGAACACCAAACCAAACGGCATCGGCCATAAAGATCTTACTCATGCCCATGTCGCGAAGCAGAATCTTTAGGCAGATCATGCGTGGCATAGTCAAGATCAGATAGACAGGCAGCCATCCGGCGACGACGGTAAAGTCCTCGATGCCAAATGAGCGCTCAATGTATCCGGATGTGAGATAAAAGAGCGCGCTGCTGAAAGCCACAATGCCCGTATAGATGAGCACGGCCATCATATTCACACGTTTACGGTCTTCTCGGTTTACACCAAACTGAATGATACCAGCAAGCGCCGAGCCATCGGCGATCATCGTGATCCATGTGTTCAGAGTCACGACCAACGTAAAGATGCCATAGGTGGTGGTCGCCAACTCGAGATTCCCATCATTACCCTTATGCAGAGCATTAATCTGCATAAACTGCACAAAGCCGTAGCCTACATACAAGAGTTTGTCTGCAAGTGACCACGTGATTTTTCCTAGGTGCTCGGAGAGCTTCATGACGCGAATTTAGCTCCTACTCAGCACCCATATGATGCTATTTCCACTCAAGGCAATGGCCTTACTCGGGACACTTGCTCCAAATGTTGGTGCTATCGTTATGTCTTGCAGTGCAGCGGTCGCACCCCGCCAGGTTAGTTGAACACGCACATCGGTTGACGTTAAAAGAGCCCCTTGTTCAATGAATGCCACAGTGACGTCTGGCGCAAGAGGCAATACGAGCTGACCCGAAACAGCACCGCTACGGGACTCAAGCAGGTCCTTACAAATGATGGTCCAGCTCTGTTGATCGATCTCCACCTCGCGACTATGGCGCAGTCCACTGCGATGTATGACCTCTCCCATCCACCCTGTTGCCGATCGCCCACGAACGTCCGTCATGCGGTCAAATCCAGGCAGCCAAAAAAGCCCCTCGTAGCCGGGCTGCGTATGGCCCTGCTCGACATCAGGTGCCCACATTGTTGCGTGCTGGTGGACAGATCGCTGCTGGTTTCGAACCGACTCGGAACGTGTATACAGCGTTGTTCCTGGGTCGATGATAAAGGGGCGTCCATCAACCGTAACCGTGATAGAGTTCTGATCATGATGCGCATGCCCACCCTTGCCGAACTGTCCAACCGAGCCGTTGCGAAGGGTAACAGCAAGTGGACCGTTCCAAACATCGAGGCCGAACTCAGGGAAGCTACACCGATCGGTTGCGTTGCCGGCGCTGATTCCGATCATCGAGGCCAGATCGAAGGTTGCAGAGGTCGATGGCGTAAACCCTGTCAGCTTGAGTGCCATACCGTCGTCATTGTCTCCAATGAGCGGGAAACCAACTGCTTCAAGTTGGCGCAGCGCCGTGAGTGATTGGGAAAGACGTTCTGTGGCGCGATGATCGAGCGTCAGTTTAGCCCCCTTCATCAACATGGCCATCATCACGTAGATGTCGACCACATGTCGGTGATACCCAGTGCTGGCCTCCTGCGTCATGCCATCCCAGAGAATCTGCCTTGGAAGTTCGCGGTGGAATTCTGCAACGAGCCACTCCCGCATCTTGGGCGCTAAGCTTGCCCCTTGAACGTAGAGCTCCACGGCAAACAGACCGAGAAGGTTGGCCGCATAGTGCGACGTCGACAAACCACCGCGTGACTCACGCTCGAGATACACGGATCGTCCATGCTCGATTGCTCGCGCTGCGACGTATCGATCTGTTTCGACGTTCTCGTATCCGCTTCTCCGCAGCCAATCCCACGCAACGAGCATCGAAAAGACCCGAATGGCATTGCCCATCGGAAACTTCCAATGCACGCTTGAGCGGCCGTATGAAGCCGTGAACGCCGAGATCTCGTGCTCAAACTGCTGTGCCCAGTCGTCGGCATGCTCCGGCTCTATGTGGGCAGCCAATGCGTAGGCGCACCAATGATGCATGCGGCTGAGTTCATGTACCGAGCGAACATCAACATCGGAGGGATCGTCATCACCGACACTCCAAACGCCAATCCCGTATGCACGAACCCGACCTTGCCGCATCGAGCGTGCGAACTCAAGCACCTTGGCCGAGTTCTCTCGAAACCACTCCGGGGACGGCAGCGGCATAAGACCCTGCATTGTATGCAGGCCCTCGTGAACGACGACCCCACTGCGCGCGGCATATCTTGCGCGATCGAGGATGTGTCGAACCACCTCAGAGGCCTTCGACAAAAGGAACGGCCGCATTGGTCCGACAAGAATTCGCAGTTTCCACTTCAAGCTCATCATTACAAACTAGCGCATTCCGTAGTTTCGGCACTCATGTGTGGCATTGCAGGAATAATCGACACCAAACGAACAGCAGACGACGTGCTCAGCAACGGATCGTTGATGCTCGGCGTTATGAGCCACCGTGGCCCAGACCATCGTGGCACGTGGCAGTCTGGCGATGTCTTTCTCGGGCACAATCGTTTAAGCATCCTTGATCTTTCTGCTGCTTCGCATCAGCCAATGACGCGAGGCAATCTCACGATCGCATTCAATGGCGAAGTCTATAACTACGTTGAGCTTCGGAAAGAATTGCAGGATGCCGGTTACTCGTTTGTAACCAGTGGCGACACCGAGGTCGTGCTCACAGCTGTTGCTCACTGGGGTCATCAGGCCGTCGAACGCTTCATCGGGATGTGGGCATTCGCCATTTGGGATGACGCTCAGCAGACCCTGTTCTGCTCCCGCGACCGATTCGGCATCAAGCCGTTCCATTACAGCACGCGCGACGGCAGATTGTACTTTGCATCCGAGATCAAAGCTCTCAAGACCACGCCCCTTTACAGAGGGGGCTTTAACGAGGCACAGGTTGCACGTGGGCTCTACCTCGGGTGGATGCATCACTGGGAAGAAACCTATTTCAACGACATCCTGGCGCTCCCAGCATCACACAACCTTGAATGGAAGAATGGCGAGCTGCGTATATGGCAGTATGCTGAGGTAACACGAACCGAGAATCCAACCAACACCTTTGAAGAGTACACCGAGCAATTCCGTGAACTCTTCATCGACTCGATACGCATTACCTCAAGGCGTGATGTTCCGATGGGTGTGTGTTTGAGCGGAGGACTTGATTCGACCTCCATCGCCGCCGTTCTTGCCTCGTCAACATCCGAGCACGAGGTCCGCGCATTTACAGCATACTACACAGGCACGGGCGACGTAGACGAGCGCCCTTTTATCCAGCATCTGCTTGCACGCTATCCGCAGATCAAGTCAAACGAGATATCACCTACCGATAACGATGTGGCCCAGGCACTTGATACCATTGTTGCCCTGATGGACGCACCGATGCCCTCGTCGTCCTATATCTCGCAGTACTTTGTCATGGGGCTTGCAGCACAGAATGGCGTCAAAGTCGTCCTCGACGGCCAGGGCTCAGATGAAATGCTCGGTGGATACATGCATTCGCTTTACCGTGTGATCGGTGGATACATCCAGCAGGGGCGCTACATTGATGCCTACAACGAACTTCGCTCGCATGCCGCTCGTCAAGGGTACTCATCATCCAAGAAGCTCAACGTTCTAGCCAAGAGTATTCTGGCTGCCTCACGGAGCGAGCAGTATCTCTACGAGACCGAATTCAAGCATACATATCCCTGGATTATGCGTCAAGGGGCTAGCACATTCCCGCTGCAGCTGACAAACCATGAAGGCAGCCGCCTCAATGCCTTCCTGCACAACCTCCTGCGAGTAACGCTTCTACCAACACTCCTGCACACCGAAGACATCAACTCGATGGCGTTTAGCATTGAGTCCCGTGTGCCGTTCCTCGATCATCGTCTTGTTGACCTCTCGTTCAGCATGCCGATGGAGGACAAGATCTACCGCGGTGAAACGAAACGAGTCCTCCGCGCTGCAATGCGGGGCATTGTCCCCGATCAAATTCTCGACCGCAGAGACAAGACGGGGTTTATCACTCCCGGTCACATCAAGTGGCTGAAAGGGGCCCTCTCCCATACACTGGATGGCTCGTGGAAGGAACTTGACACATTCATTGATCCACATAAGGCGCAAGAGCTCGTACACCGGTACCGCAATGGCGAGACCACACATGCGCTCTTCATCTGGCGCCTTGCAATGCTCAGACTCTTCATTCGACAGAACATTTGATGAATCGCTGGGCAGCAACGATCGGGCGTTCCTATTTGCGCCGTATGACATTGAGTTTTCGTAAAAGAAGTCCTCGATAGCGCTCCGAAACAGAGACACGATCACCGTTTGCCATGAGCAGTCTTGGCACTTTGCCCGGCATGAGACGTCGAATGTGGCGCAGGTTTACAATGTGACTGCGATGTACGCGCAAGAAGCCTTCGTTCGACAGCTCGTCGACAAAATCCCCGATGGTACGCGAGAGCACGAGCCGTGGCTTTTCAAGAAAGACAACATTGCTGTAATTGCCCTGTCCTTCGATATGTACGATTGACTCACACGGGCATACTTCGATGCCGTTGTTATGTGAAAACGAGACGATGTTGGCACGATACTCAATCTCGGGGGAACGGTCAATCAAGGTGGGGTCTGGATCTAATGCATTGTTCGGGGTGAAGATTTGTGCTGCTTCCGCACAGCGAATACTATCTGCAGGGTCGCTACACCAGCAACAAAGCGGCACCGAAGCACCTTGCTGCGTCCACAAGGTAAGCCCCATACCATTGTCGACTGATGGATCATAGAGCACGAGATCGCATTGATGCAACATCGGCTGAAGCTGGGGTATGATTGGAATCCGCGGATCAAGTCTAGCAACAACAACCAATGTGTCGCGCGTTGTGGGTGAGAGTTTGGACATGAACACTTGCTCGGCTCGTTCAGACAAAGCGATGCAGATACGAACAACCATGATATGACTCCAGGATTGTGATGAAAGTATGTCTTCTGTAGTCATAGTGCCTTCACATCACCAAAGTGTGAATTGCTTGTAGATTGCACGATGTTCGATGTCTTCCTTCAGCTCAGCATACCGCTGGCATGCGGCATACTTTACCGCTTCATACCCGGCGCGATAACGGCCGCAGAAGTGCGCCGAGTGATCAGTTCGATCGTGCTGAATGTATTCATACCATTGCTGACCTTTGGTGCCCTGAGCCAGGTGCATATAGGTGAGCATCTCTGGACGATTCCAGCCGTGTCGATCAGCGCTGTGCTTGTAGGACTTGGTCTCTCGTACATCGTCTACGGCCAGATTTTGAAGGGACGTATTGCCCTGCCAACTGCGGGTGCGCTAATACTTGCAGGCACCTGGTGCAATGCCATGTACCTCGGGTTACCGATCACAACGGCTGTGCTCGGAGATGGGGCACGACACATCCCTATCGAGTATGACTATCTCGGGATGACGCCGCTATTGTTTTCAATCGGAACGATGATCTGCGTTCGCTACGGTACATCCGGCGTCCGCTCGAGCGCAGCCGACGCACTCTACCAAGTTGCGACCCTGCCGCCGATGATTACCATCGCAATCGCGATGTTCGTCAATATTCTAGACGTCCCAATTGCACCATGGATTACATCCAGCTGCACATCAGCTGGAAAGGTCGTACCCCAGCTGATGCTGTTCAGCATTGGCCTCACACTACGCGTGCCAGATCCTCGGCATCTCCTCACAATTGTTCCTGCTGTTGCCATCCGCACAGTCATTGTGCCGCTGATCCTGCTATCAGCCACTGTCTGGCTCATTCAAGATCCAGTTGTTGAGACCGGCGCCATTCTCGAAACTGCAATGCCGACAATGATGCTTACGATGGTTTTTGCAGAGAAGTATGGACTCGACACCGACGTGCTTGCACAGGCAATCTTGGCCTCGACCCTCATTTCAATCATTACATTGCCAGCGATACTGGGACTCCTTTGAGCATACCGCTGTAACTTTGCTCCCTATGGCGCTCTTCCGCTCCCTTTTTACAAGTCTCGCCCGGCTCTATCCACGCGAGCATGGCAAGTATTCAATCCTGATGCGATTGTACTTTCCGTACCTAGCTCCGCGCGCTCGAACTCTGGTTATCTCGACGCTACGATTTGGCATTCGCATGCGCTTAGACATCACCGAGTATCTCCAGGCGCATTTGTATGTCTTCGGCGATTATGAATTGCCGACCATACGTTTTTTACGCTCGGTGCTCACGCCTGGCTCTGTATGTCTTGACGTTGGTGCTCAGATGGGTTATCTCACGTTAGCAATGGCAACCGCAGCCAACAGGCAGACGATCGTGCACTCATTTGAGCCGGAAGATCAAAATGCCGCAAGATTTCGCGAGAACATCTCACTCAATGACCTAAGCAACGTCACGCTGCATCAGACCGCAGTTTCTACGGTCGACGGAGTAATGAAGCTTTACCTTTCGAACGATCGGAACGCAGGCACTCACAGCACGCTCTATATCGAGTCCAACGTCTCAACGGAGTTCATCGAGATACCTTCAGTACGACTCGATTCGTTCATCCAGCAAGAATCGCTGCCGACCGTTGATCTTGTTAAGATCGATGTCGAGGGGGCAGAGGTAGACGTTATCGAAGGTGCTCGATTTGTCCTAGAGAACCACCGCCCCATCGTGATCATGGAGCTGAGCGATCACCTACAACAGGCTCGCGGACAAACGTGCCGAGAGTTCAAGCAGTTTATGGCAACGTTGGGGTATGCCCCCTACTTCATCAACGAGGATGGAACGTTGCGATCATGTCCGATGGATGCTCCGCACGTCAATGACAACATCGTCTTCGTCCACCCATCATCGGCACTGCGTCCTGCGATTATTGCATGAAATCAATGCGCATCCTTGGCCCCTTTCCACCTCCATTTGGAGGGGTTGCCATTCATTGCGTCCGACTGTTGGAGGCTCTACGAACACGTGGCATCAATGTCCAGGGACTTTCACTTGGGGGGCTTCCGGTAGGCCTGCCGAACGTCTCGCTGTTCCGTCCATGGCATCTGCTCTCGCGCACTCCTGTGCATTACCATACCGACGAGGGCAATTTTCGTTGGATGCTCTTACTCAGTAGAATCTGGCGCATACTCGGCACCAAGTACATCGTAACCGCTCACTCCTTCCGTCACAGAAGTGAGTTCGAGAATCCCAGTGTTCTGAAGAACTTGCGCAAGGCATACGAGCGTGCAGAGGCCATCATTGCCATCAGTGATGAAGCCGCACGCGATCTGCAGAACGAGCTGGGTGTGGTGCACAAACGGCTGAAGGTGATCCCATCGAACCTACCACTAAGCCGCTGGGAATCCAGCGGGGCGATCCCCACATCTGTGCCAGAGCAGTGGCATGCGTCATCTGCGCGAATCCTTGCAAATGCTGGAGCTGTTAGTTCACTGGCAGGTAAGGACCTCTATGGCATTGACGTCTTGCTCGAGGCGTTAAAACAGATTGCCGACCCGAGGATTCAGCTGTGCATTGCCATAGGGGGCGTGCGCGATCAATCGCAGTTTGAGCGAATCGTTGAGGCTGCCAAGCTCGACGCGCGTGTGCATTTGGTCAATGACCTCAATGGTCCACTGGCACCACTGGTCAGAGAGTCACACATCGTTGTACGTCCCACCCGCACAGAGGGTGGGCCATCGCTCACGGTAACAGAGGCTATGGAGTTGGGACGCTGGACGATCGCATCTGATGCCGTCACACGTCCTGCCGGCTGCCGAACATTTCGCAGTGAAGATGCCGCCGACCTAGCCCGCGTGATCATCGGCTGTGTTAACGAGGTAGCGATGGGAAACATGCCGGCACCCACACAACCGTATTCGCAAGTACTAACGCAGCTGATCAATCTCTATCAGCGTTTGGGCTTTGTAAGCACAATCGACACGCCAGCCGACGTATAGATCTTCATGCCCTGCATCGACACTGGGACGTCCCTGTAGCTGCCATGCTTGAGCGCATGGTCAACCGTGCGAATCTGACGCAGTGTTCTGCCGATCTTCTTGATACCCTGCTGCTCAACGATACATTCGTTAAAGAACGGCACATCGTAATCACCAAAGTACTTGCGTTCGACTTCCTCGAGTCCAGAGGCATCGACGATCCGCTTCTTGAAGGAGGCAACATCATAGTGTCGTTGAAAGAAGACTGGTGCTGACGTGAATCTCTCGCCGTAGACATCCTGCTGTAGGAACCAGTCGCGGGCATACCCCTCATTGAGAGGTGTCGTAAGAACATAGATACCACCCGGCTTAAGAAGTCGTGCGCTCTTTTCCATGGCAACGGAATCCAAGCCCCCTTCAAAATGCTCGATCACCGAAATATTAGTGATCACATCGAATGACTCGGGCTCGAGTTCTGCTTCGAGAAAATCTTGCAGCACAACATGGTAGCGACTCTTGTCAAGTCCAAGCTTAGCGGCATACTCATGCTGCTTCTCAACCCAGTTGAATTTGTCAAGGCACGTCACATCCCACGATGAGTTCTTCGCCACCCATGATGGGAAGATGGATTGTCCGGTGCCAATGTCGAGATAACGAAGGGGCTGACTGAACTTCGGGGAGAGATAGCTTGCAATCAAAGGGAGTTCGATGGCCCGCTCATACCCGAACCCCTTGATGCGATAGAGAAACCGCAAGCGTTTCGCGTGTGCGTCGATGTCTCGGAGCACCTGTTCGTTGATGTGCGATGTCACGATATGTACGTCCCCTTAGCGTTGAGATCCACAAATGTCGGCAAGTACTGGGTGCTCACGCAACTTTTCCAGGTACTGAAAATTGGTCAGCTCGTAATGAATCGGCGTAATGGCGGCCCAGCCGTCTGCAACGAGAAGATCGTCAGCATCCTCGGCTTCGCGTACCGTGACAAACTCACCCGTAAGCCAATAATAGGGTCTTCCCTGCGGATCAATGCGGGTTTGATAGGCATCCTTCCACTCGCTATGACCCTGACGTGTTACCCGATATCCCTTGAACGAAGCTCGGTCTACATCGGGCACGTTCACATTCAGAAGTGTGCCAGTTGGAAGGTGCAGATCAAGAAGCTTTGATGCCACCGTATAGGCAACTTCCGCTGCTAGCGTCATATCTGTTTTGTGATCAAAGCTGGTGTGCGAAACAGCCAACGAAGGAATACCCATAAGTGTGCCTTCTGTTGCTGCACTCACAGTGCCGGAGTAGATCGCATTGATGCTGGCGTTTGATCCATGATTGATTCCGCTGACAACAATGTCTGGACGACGTTCAAGAAGTGTGCTAACGCCGAGTTTGACGCAGTCTGCGGGTGTTCCATTGATAGCATAGCCAAACATTTCGCCGTCGCGATGAAATGGTGTGGCGCGAAGTGGACTCGAAACGGTAAGGGCGTGTCCAACGGCGCTCTGCTGTCTGTCTGGCGCAACGACGACCACTTCTCCCAGCCTCCGCATGGCATGCACAAGCGCATGAATCCCAGCTGAGTCGATCCCATCATCGTTGGTCACAAGTATGTACACGTGCTCGCCCCTTTGTAGTCGCTTTTAGCGTGTTAGGTCCAGATAGAAAATGTAGGCCATGAGAGCAAGCAGCAACGTCATGCCAACCTGCTGCACGCGGATCTTGACAGCGGTTGAGATCTCGCGACGCAGAACGGCCTCAATAGCCACGAAGACAAGATGCCCACCATCAAGCCCGGGAAGGGGCAAGAGGTTGATCACAGCAAGAGACACAGATAGACCAGCCATGAATCCTAGGAATGCATCGAGTCCCAAGGTTGACTGCTGACCAGCCATTTGGGCGATACGAATCGGGCCACCGAATGTTTGCTTAACCGTTAACGTTCCTTCGATCACGTGCGTGACCGAAGAAATGAATGCACCGACGGTGCCAATTGTTCGATCCCAGGCCATGCTCATGGCCGTAAGGGGCTCGTAGGTAACCTTGATACGCTTGCCTGTGAAGTCTTGACGCAGCTGCACGCCAATTGGACCGTTCTGCGGAACCTCGACGGAAACAGGTACAACCTGCTGACCCCGTTGGACGCTGATGAGTAGCGATGATCCCGCACGAGCTTTGATGATTTTTTGTAGCTGCGTGACGGCCATGATCCGCTCGCCATTGGCGTCGATCACAACATCACCGCCCTGCATCTTACCCTTTGCTGCCGGGGTGTTCGCCATCACCCCTTCGATCTTGACGATAACGCCAT
>CANGZU010000026.1 GCA_947458785.1 Ignavibacteria bacterium | reverse complement strand
GGTACAGCATCGCCATTTGCATCACGACGCGACCATACGATCTCGCCCATTCCACGCAGCGATGCTATCGTGGTGCCCGACACCGTCATGACATCACATGTGAGCACCTCATCTTGACGACCACGGATGAAGAGATCATCTGTCATTGGATTCGGGAATACTCGCAGCGCCGTGGATGACTTCTCTTCGTCGACTGAACTGATTGTGCGGCGTGACAGTCGAAATGCGTCTGTGCCGACATCAGACGTTACGCTAACCGTTACGCCCTCTCCTGACTCTGTTACTGTCTCGAAGCATAGCTCCAGTTGCTCTCCTTGCTTGAGTGTGAACGGAAGCTGTAGGTCTGTAGCGAGCCTCCAGGTGTCACGTCCTTGACCGTTAATACTGATGCGCGATATAGTCGCCGTTGAACATGGTACCGTGAGAGTTTGATTGCAGTTCTTGGCATTCGCCGATCCATCAGGGAAGAACACGGTGTCTTGGGCGAACCGAATCCCCGAAACACCCTCTCCATCGATCTTGAACGTCTGGTTTCCGCTGGACGCAAAAAACTGTATCGAAGCATTGAGGGGGCCGATCTGCTTTGGCGTCACTCGAATACGCACATCACGACGTTCATTTACATCCAGTGTAAACGGCGCGACCAATCCGACAACCTCAATGTTTGCAATAGGCTCGGCTGAAATCGACGTGATCGTGACAGGTGAGCCCCCTTCATTAACGAGCAGTCCAGTGATCACTGTGTCGATCACGCTGCAGGCCGGGATACCTTCAAATGTGATAGCGGGCTGACCCAGAACGAACTTTCCAGGGCCTGCAACCGAGGTGATGCGAACCGTTGCCTTGCGTGTTTCAACTGTATCACAGTTGTTGCGCACAGAGCAGTGATACACGCCGCTATCTGGTTTGGTGATTTTGGCAAGACGATACGTTGCAGCAGTTGCGTTGGCGATTGCTGCGCCATCTTTGAACCATTGATACGTAAGCTGTTCACCTGCTGCAACGACAGCGAGCGTGAGTGTATCGCCTTCCTTGAGAGAACGGTCAACTGGCTGAGTACGCACCGTTGGCTTTTCTGTAACGAGAAGCTTAGCGATCGTGGTGGTTGCCGAAGGGCCGCAAGCCCCCTCGATAAGGCATGTATAGTCGCCCTCATCAAGAAGCGTTGCAGCGTCAATCGTAAGCGTAGGCTCCGTGCCACCCGAGACGATACCATTATTCTTCTTCCACGTATACGTAATGTCCGTGCCGGTTGCTTGCACGCTGAAGGTAACCTTGCCACCTTCGCAAACCGTCACTGCCTGTGGTTGCTTAGTGATTTCGGGCTTTATACCGACAGTCACATCAACAGCGTTTGAGGTAACACTCGTGTTACAACCAAAAACGACACAGTCGTACCTGCCTGCTTCATTAACGGTTACCGTATTGATCGTCAACATTGGATTTACACCGCCTGGAATGTCGACGCCGTTTCTTCTCCAGCGGTACTGTAAACTGGTTCCGGTAGCGGCAACTGAGAGATTGAGCGGCTTGCCAGCGCAGACAAATGTCGGCTCGGGTTGCAGACTAATCGTTGGTCCCGCGTTGATCACTATCGACTGCACAGCGCTTACAACCTCACCCGAGGCAACGTCAACCATTCGCAGCACGTACGTTCCCTGCTCGAATGCCTGCGGTATCGCCCATGCATAGGATAGGGTGTTTGCTTGAACTGTGGCGATCACTGTCTGCGACTGAAAGTTATCCTTCGAAATCTCCAAACGGATCGATGTAAGGCCAGCTTGCGTCCACGTGATGTTCATGGTTTGGCCGGTGCAGAATGTCTGGTTCGTTGTCGGTCCGGTGATCGAGCCTCCGATTACACTGATCTGTATCGCACCAGTAAGGTTCCAATCATCAGCTGCGGTGGCACGTCCATCGTTGTTTACGGCATTACCAGCAGCTGTGAACGTATACGTTCCGGCAGTAGGTGGAGCGGTCCATTTGAACTCGAATCGAGCAGCTCCATTGTTAAACTGCGTCGGATTATTATGCGTAACCTCCCCCGCTGCCACCCTACAATTGGCTACAGCCTGAAGCGTACCAGCATTGCCACCACCGCCCTTAAACGCAGCATTGAACCCAGCGTTTTGGTTGTTGGCATGGGCAACGATCACAGCATAATCACGCGTTTGACCCGTTAGAACCGTACGGGGCCCCTCGAGGACGACTGTTGTTGCAGCACCCTGGCCGCCATGGCACCCGCCGCAACCAGTGTTTGAACTTCCCGTCTTTCCGCCAGAGTCAGCCCAAACACCTTGTGGGGCTGCGCAGATTACGAAGAAGATTGCCAACGCTGCTACCATGTTTCTCATGAAACGTCCTCCAGACTCAACTGTAAAGATTTTCGACCCCGGGAAAATACAAAGGGGGTAGACGTTTAACGCCCACCCCCTGCTGAAAATTCCGTGCAACGGTGCTTATGAGTTCGAGAACAGCTTTGCCTTTACTGCAATCGTCTCGCCGACGCTTTTACCTACGACACCAGCCTTACCCTTGATACCGTGGTCGGCAAGCTTAACGTTGAAATTCGCTTCGATCATAGCCAAGGTACCGGAAGCACGCTTCTTTGTCTCTGCGGACTCTGGCAAATAGGTGATTGTTATGTCCGCCGTTGAGTTAACAGCTACACCGTGGCATGTGAATGTGCCAGTAGCCTTTGCCGTCACAACATTTCGTCCGTCCTTTGACACAACCTTGACATCCTTGAGCGACTTTACTGCAAACGTTATCGACGGATACTTCGAGGCATCGAGCCACATCGCATCATACATGTGTTCATCGCGCTTTGAATTGGCCGTCTTCATGCTCATCACAGCAACCTCGATCGTTCCGGTTGTTGCCTCAAGGTTTGCTGCATCGAGTGTGAACGAGCCTGTGACACCTTCTGATGTTCCATTGATCGTTTCTGCCGGTGCATCGGAAATGAACTCAATGTTGTTCTTGCCGACGCTGTTATTCAGACTGAATTTCTTTGCTCCGCCTTGAACGCCCGGAATGCCGGTTGCATACAACGACAGTGCTGTGGTGAACGTCAAGGCTGACATGAGAATGGACTTCATAAATGGTCTCCAATGTGGTAGGAACGAACAATGTGTGTTTACACACGCATATTACGGATTATCTCGGATAATAGTGTAGATGCCATCAGGACTTCATCTATTGATGTGTCCTTCGAAACCGAAAGACGCACTGCAGCTCGTGCCTCGGACTCCGGAAGCCCCATGGCCTTGAGCACATGAGAAGGTTGAAGACTACCGGAAACACATGCGCTCCCGTTGGAAACCGCTACGCCAGCAATATCCATGGCTTGAAGGATCGATTCCCCATCGAGCTTCTCGGCATCTAGGAACGAAACGTTCAAGATGTTCGGTAATGCGTCATCCGTCGGAGTGTTGAACCGGACATTGGGAATCGTTGATGTAATCATTTCACGGGCTGTCGCTATACACATTCGCATGTGCTGTGTTCGATGATCCATCTGCTCAGCAGCTAAACGAGCTGCTGTTACCATACCTACGATCAGCGCTACCGGTTCTGTACCCGCCCGGCGATTACGTTCTTGCCCGCCCCCCTGCTGGTGAGCCTTGAAGTCTATCCCCTTGCGTATGAACATAGCTCCAACGCCCTTGGGTCCATGCAGCTTATGAGCCGAGAAGCTCAAGAAGTCAACCGGCAGCCTCCCGACGTCAATTGGGACCTTGCCGAATGATTGCACGGCATCGCTGTGCAGAAGTGCATCCTTGATCACCGTTCGTATGGCTGTAAGGGGCTGAATGACTCCAGTCTCGTTGTTGGCGTGCATGATACTGACAAGCGCATGCTCGAGTGGCCTCTTCGCGAGTGCCTCAAGATCTACCTTGCCAAGCGCATCAACAGAGGCCTCGTGCACATCAAAGCCCTGCTGTGCCAGCGATTCCGCCGGATGAATGACAGCATGATGCTCTGTTGCAGAATAGACGAGCGAGGAGGCCAGCTTGGAGTCTACAAGACAACTTTTTAGAACCGCATTGTTTGACTCGGTTCCTCCACTCGTAAAAATGATCTCTGCAGGGTGGGCACCTATGAGCTGAGCGAACTCTGTACGCGATTGTTCAATGGCCACGCGCGCACTGCGGCCGATCTTGTAGATACTTGAAGCATTGCCATAGCCTGCCGTTAGCCAGGGCATCATGGCATCGAGTACCTCCGGATCGAGAATTGTGGTGGCACTGTTATCGAGATAGATCACGATTGCTTTCCAATACCCTTATACAGATCATATTTGGCGCTGTAGAGCACGATGTTCAATTCTTCATCGCGCAGCGTTCCGCCCGATGGGGATAGATAGAATGTTGCCGTGCGCAATGTAGGCGCCTTGGCTAGTGTCCCATCAACCTCGATGTAGAACTGCAGGATCTTGTACCCCAAGTGTTCAGATGCGTGCTGCGACTGCTCCAGGACGTGTTCCGGACTGTAAAGAAGAAGATCTTCATGCAGGTTGTCAGAGCCGATATTCTCGCTCATTTCATGATTTCCCAGAGTGTTGCCACAAAATTAACCAGTAATTTTGGCGTCTATGCCACTTCACAACTTTTAATGCGACATGCTCAAATTTCTACAGTCTCTTCTCGGCGGTTCAAAACACGATAAAGATGTCAAGCTGATGAAGCCCATCATCGATGAGATCAACACGATCTTCGGTGGCCTCTCTTCATTGACCGATGAACAACTTCGCGGTAAAACGCAGGAATTCCGCGACCGTGTGAACGAATCCGTAGAGTCTCTCCGCGCAGAAGTAGAAGCAATCCGCGAACGCTTGCGTAGCGATGCCACGATCGAGCATGCTGAGCGTTCAGACCTCTATGCCCGCATCACGGCAAATGAGCGCGAGCAGTTCGAAACGATTCAGGCAACACTCGACGAGATTCTCCCTGAAGCATTTGCTGTGGTCAAGGATGCGTGTCGCAGGCTCGTAGGTCATCGCTACAACGTAGTTGGAAACGAACACGTATGGGACATGGTTCCCTACGATGTGCAGCTTATTGGTGGCATCGTTCTGCACCAGGGCAAGATCGCTGAAATGAGCACTGGGGAAGGAAAGACGCTTGTTTCTACCCTCCCACTCTACCTCAACGCACTTGCCGGACGTGGCGTGCACCTTGTAACTGTAAACGATTACCTGGCGCAACGTGACCGTGAATGGATGCGTCCGATCTTCGACTTCCTGGGCATAGCTACAGGCTGTATCCAATCAAATATGCGTCCGGATGAGCGCAAGACGCAGTACGGTGCCGACATTACGTGGGGAACGAACAACGAGTTCGGTTTCGACTACCTTCGTGATAACATGGTCACCGATGCATCGGACATGGTGCAGCGTGGACACTGGTTCGCAGTTGTTGACGAGGTCGACTCTGTCTTGATCGATGAAGCCCGGACGCCCCTTATCATTTCTGGTCCTGTAACAGCGGGCTCAACCGAAGCAGCATTTGTTGACATGCGTCCACGCGTGCAACGAATCGTTGACGCACAGGCAAAGTTTGTAAACGGCATTGTTGCAGAGGCCGACAAGCTCCTTGCCACCGGATTTAAGGACGACCGCGTTCAGGCAGGGATCAACCTCTTGCGCGCGCACCGCGGGATGCCGAAGCAAAGCAGGCTCTTGAAAATGCTTCAGGAACCTGATCTTATGAAGCTGTTGCGCGACACAGAACTTGAGTACCTGCGCGACCAGGGTCAGCGGATGCATGAGATCGATGAAGAGCTTTTCTTCATGGTCGATGAAAAGAATCACCAGATTGACATCTCTGAGAAGGGGCGCGAACTGCTTGCCTCGGCAAAAGAGGATGCCGAAATGTTCGTTATCCCAGACATCGCAGCGCAGATGAGTGCTCTCGAGGGTGACGCAACTATCGCTGGAGAAGAGAAGGCCTTGCGCCGCGATGAATACATGCGTGTGTTCTCGGACCGCTCAGACCGTATCCACATTATCAATCAGCTACTGCGAGCCTACACGCTCTATGTTCGCGATGATGAGTACGTTGTTCAGGACGGCAAGATCAAGATCGTTGATGAGTTTACGGGTCGTATCCTCGAAGGTCGCCGCTACTCTGATGGTCTTCATCAGGCCATCGAGGCCAAGGAAGGTGTCTTCGTTGAGCAAGACACACAGACCTTTGCGACCGTTACTCTTCAGAACTACTTCCGACTCTATCACAAGCTTGCCGGCATGACCGGAACGGCAGAGACCGAAGCTGGGGAATTCTGGCAGATCTATGAGCTTGACGTTGTGGTGATTCCGACGAATCGCGGAATCCAACGAAAGGATCTCGATGATTTCATTTATCGCACAAAGCGCGAAAAGTACAATGCCGTAGTTGATGCCGTCAAGGAAGAGCTTGAAGCTGGTCGTGCAGTTCTCGTTGGTACCACAAGCGTTGAAGTATCAGAACTTTTGTCGAAGATGCTCAAGCGTGCCAATGTGAACCACAACGTGCTCAATGCCAAACAGCACCAGCGTGAAGCAGAGATCGTGGCCAATGCCGGTAAGAAGGGGGCAGTCATGATCGCTACCAACATGGCAGGTCGTGGTACCGACATCAAACTCGATTCCGATGTGAAGACCAATGGTGGTTTGGCGATCATCGGCACCGAGCGGCATGAAGCCCGCCGCATCGACCGTCAGCTCAGAGGTCGTGCAGGACGCCAGGGCGACCCAGGATCGTCACAGTTTTTCATTTCGCTTGAGGATGATCTCATGCGACTCTTCGGTGGTGAGCGAATTGCTGCTGCCATGCAGCGCATGAAGGTTCCAGATGGCGAACCTATTCAAAGCTCGATCGTCACACGTGCCGTTGAGAATGCCCAGAAGAAGGTTGAAGGAAATAACTTTGGCATTCGTAAACGCTTGTTGGAATATGACAACGTTATGAATCAACAGCGTGAGGTGATCTATGATCGCCGCCGTCATGCTTTGATGGGTGAACGTCTGCGCAGCGAAGTCCTTGGGTATGTTGCCGAGCTTGCCGATGCATGGTACGATGAATATCACGGCGACCAGAACTACGATGGGTTTGCAAATGAGCTGCGCGTCAAAATGCTCTGCGAGCCAGGACTTACAGCACAGGAGTTTTCATCACTCGGAAAGGATACGGTTGTTGAACGTGCACTTGCCTCTGCAACTGAATTCTATGATCGTAAAGAGCAGATGCTTGGACCAGAGTTCATGTCACAACTCGAACGCGTTGCTGCACTTCGAGCCATCGACGATGAATGGCGCGAACACCTTCGCGTGATGGATGACCTCAAAGAGGGCATCTATCTGCGTGCCTACGGACAGAAGGATCCAATCCTCGAGTACAAGCAGGAAGCCTATCGAGTCTTCCTCGAATTGATCACCCAGATCAACGAGGCTACAATCACATTTGCCTTCAAGTACTTCCCGCAGGTTGTTGAGCGCGCCGCTGCTCGCCCAGCAGAGCCGGCACCAGCCCCAACACCAACGCGGACCGCAACCGCAACCGGTTTGCCCCCTCTCCAGTCATCGGTGAGCTCGTCGCGTCAGCTGCAGTTCTCGCATCCAAGTGCTACAACAACGACAATGGGTGCAGATCCGAACGCTCAGCCGTCTGATGGACGTCCTGCGACACAGACCGTCCGAAACACCGGACGTGAGGTTGGGCGCAACGAGCAGTGTCCTTGCGGATCCGGCAAGAAGTTCAAGCATTGTCACGGAATGAGTGGAGCAAAGATGTACGAGGGATAACCTCGGCGGTTACTCTGCACTGCGAACACGACTGCCTGATTCAAGCGAGGCCGAGGGGTTGAGAACAATTGTGGCCCCTTCGGCTATCCCGCTAATAATGTGCGTATGGTCGCGAGACTGCTTTCCTATGCGCACGGGACGTCGGTAAGCTTTACCATCAACCACCTCCACAATTACCGTATCTGATCCCTCAATAGTTACCGCGTTCGATGGCACGCGAAGTACGTTCTGCTCCTTCCAGAGAACGATGTGTGCAAGAACTCGGTATCCATCGCCAAGTGGAAGAGTCTCTAAGGGGCTAAGTACGATCTTTACGCGCTGCTCCTCGATACCAAGGGCAGAGAGCTTTGTGAATGCTGATGGTTCTACTCGTACAACTCGAGCTGGAATCATGCCAAACCGGCTGGACTCAATCCAAGCCTCCATGCCAATATGCATGAGCGCAGCTTCTGTGCTCAGAACATCAACGTCTATCTCACGGGCCTGGTCAGAACCAATCTCATAGAGAACACTTCCACCAGGCACCATTCGTTGCTGATCCACATACGTACGAAGGACGATTCCTGAGACGGGTGCCAATAATGCGGTGCCATTGCCCATTTGTCCGCTGCGTGCGGCATGAATCGCCATCTGCTCATGCCGAAGTTGCTCATTCGTGTGCTCGGCTGACTCAAGCTCTTTCACGGCCTGTTGGTATCGCACATCGACCTGTTCCCAGTTTGTCTTGGCAATAACTCCCTGTTCGTAAAGTCGCTTGAAACGCTCATGATCGCGTCTCAGCTGCACAAGTTGCGGTAGCAAAGCATCTCTGCGTGATCGAGATGCCCGAAGCGCATTCAAAATCGCCTCTTCACGCTGGATGAGCTCGCGCTGCATACGCTCGTCCAACACCGATGGCCGATACCAACCGAGAATCAGTCCTTTGTCGACCGAGTCGCCTGCGTGAAGACCATGTGGATTGTAAACACCGGACACAGGCATGTCTACAACGAACTTCTGCAGATACCGAGCCTTGCCATCTGCCGTAATGCGATGCATGATCGTTCCGCGCTCGACAACTCCCATGTAGACGTCAACAGTCTCAGGGATAGTGAGAAGGAAGCCTAGCAATGCGATACACGCAATGATCACAAGATAGAATCCGATTCGTCTTCCCAAGATTCTCATCAAACACGCTCCTTCAAAACAGTGATGAGATCTAACCGACGAATCATCTGATAGATGCGCAATGCTACCGCTAGTGAGACACCAACGATCACGCCACTTGAAATCATAAGTGTCTTGTGAGAAATCACAAACGGCAGGCGCAGAACGTCCGCCTCGACTTGCTGCGTGATTGTGTAACACAACAACGCTCCAAGGGCAAGCCCGACAGGAATACCGAACAACAACACAACGCCCTGCTCTCCAAGCACCAAGCGTGCGACCTCACCAATGCGAAATCCCTGAATCCGAAGTGATGCCAACTCAACAGATCGTTCCGCCATCATGATGCGAGCATTGTTATAGAGCACGCCTGTAGCAACTAGGCAGGCAAGTACCAGGAGGTACGACGCAACGACGAGCACATTTGCGCCATAGACGTCACGAAAGCTTCGAATTGCCACCTCCCGCAGCAGAACCCCAATGATGGCCGGACGCTCCTTGAGCTGCTTCTGCACATAAGCCTGAGCTGGTGCGGCGATCGCAAGGAATGCCCCGTTGGCAACAGGCTCTTCGTTACAGAGATCTGCCATCGTCTCACTTGTGGCATAGCATTGCGAGCCAAGCGCTTCGTCAACTGTGCCTGCCAGAGTTATCGAGATCGTATCACGACCGGATTCGAGCAGAACCATACGAACGGTGTCACCTACTCGAAGTCCTAGACGTCGGGACAGGTGTTCCGTCATGACGATTCCCTCTCGAGGGGGCTTCTGCAACTGCCCCATTTGATCAACAATATGTGTCAGATGCGACTGAGGGCTTCTGCTTGTTAGCGTCGTCCGATAGGTCTCACTGCGTCCTAACACATCAACGACAATCAAGCGATAGGGTTCAGCACGGCTAACACCGCGCAGCCTTTCAAGTGCCACTGCTTCATGCTCGGGTATAGCCGATGCGAAGGTCAACGTTGCATCGGCAAGCCTCGCACGGTCATACTCAACGCGCATCATGTGATCCATCGCGTCGTTCATATATCGGGAAATGACAATGATCGACGTCGCGAGCGCAGTCATGACCAGCACCAGTATGGTCTGCCCAAGCCTGCGATCAATGTTCTGGAGCATCAACCGGCTCATCACGGTCATGGATAGCATGGAAGTGAGCTTCGTGATGAGGCGTGGTCTAAAACTCTTGGGCGAAGGGGGGCGCATTGCATCGGCTGGCTGCAACTTCAGCACAGTTCGAATCGCACTTCCAGCACCCATCAAAGCAGCGACGATGGCAATCACAAAAGATGTGCCCCAAACAGCCGGAGGAATTGTGAAGAGCAAACGCGGAAAACGATAGAACTCCATGTACCATGAAGCCAATTGCACGCCCCCTACATACCCCACGACCATACCAAGAAGAGTTCCTACAACAACAATCGCCAATGCTATGACAAGGTAGTGAGCAACGATTGCTCTTCGTGTATAGCCAAATGCGCGAAGAATGGCGATAACACTTCGCTGTGTTGATACAAGACGATGCATAGATACGTTGAGGAGAAACACGGCTACACCGTAGATGATCATCGGTATGATCAATGCGGATACTTCGTTCTGACGTATTTCATCTGTGATGAATCGATGCGACATTTGTTCGCTGCGTGTCGAAGCCCCAAACGAGCCATACGATGCGATCATGTCATCTATACTGCGACGCGATTGGTCGATATTGAACTTTGGATTCAAACGAACCAGCGCTGAGTTCCAACCGCCTGTCATGTCGAATCGAGCGGCCAGTGCCTCGTGGTGCATCCAGAGTGCGGCATTACGTTTGTTATCAAGCATCAACGTACCAGGACTCATGATGATCAGAAACTCTGGTGATATCCCAGTACCCGCGATACATGCACGCAGTCGCTTACCATTGATGAGCATCGTTACAGAGTCCCCAACATGCAGATCATTTGCCTCGGCAAAGGGGGCATACAGCACGACATGGTCGTGCGCATCTTTATCTGGCATGCGTCCGCTAACGATGTAAATCGACGACAAGTCGTGCTGGCTCTCAGGTAATGAGAGGACCTCGGCCGACGCTATCTCATCGAGATCGGGAATGTCTATCGAGATTCTTTTACGAATACGCAGTCGAACATCCGTTACGCCTGGAGTGGCCCGTAGGTTGGCAAGCAGTTGATTTGGAGCTTGCTTAACGTCGACGAAGAGATCGGGGTAGTGCTGAGATTGATAATATGATGCCAGGCTCTCAACCAAGGATGTATGCATACTACGCATCATGATGAATGTCGCACTACCAGCTGCAATCAACAAGATGATTGCCACAAGCTGACCGCGCAGAAGTTTGACCTCGCGCAGTGCTTTTCGGGTTAGTGCACGCATCACCACACAAGATCTTTCGGAGGAGTGCGATCCTGAACATCAGTAACGGTAGTGATCTCACCACTGCGCATCTGCACTACCCTGTCTGCCATCTTTGCAATCGATGCGTTGTGCGTTATGAGCACGACTGTAGTATCGAATCGCTGATGTATCTGCTCAATGACGTCTAGCACAACAATGCCTGTAGCAAGATCAAGAGCGCCTGTAGGCTCGTCGCAGAGCAGCACATCGGGACGCTTCACGATCGCGCGTGCTATCGCTACCCTCTGCTGCTCGCCTCCTGAGAGCTGTGATGGGAAATGGTCCATACGCTCTTGTAGCCCAACCAACTGTAGTGCTTCATCAACATCGAGAGGGGTACTTGACAGATCAGTAACAAGCTGTACGTTTTCACGCGCTGTTAGTGATGGTATCAGGTTGTAGAACTGGAAGACATATCCGATGGATGCTCGCCTGTACTCTGTTCTCTGCCGCTCCGTTGCTGTTGTAAGCTCAGTTGTTCGAAAACGTATCTGACCAGTTGTGGGAGTATCAAGTCCACCGAGAATATTCAAGAGAGTCGATTTCCCACTGCCAGATGCACCAAGGATAACAATGAGCTCCCCCTTGCGAATAGTGATTGATACATCACGAAGAGCCACAACATCCACGTCGCCCATGACATAGGTTTTACTTACGTTCTCAACGATGTAGAGCGGCTCAAGGTTGTCGTGTCTAATGTGCATCGTACAAAGTCGCTAGTAGGAATAACGAGTTACGCCTCCATCACGGTTACTTCTCCTTCATGGGTAACGATAATGAAGTGTGAGGGCTTGTCCGTCCATGACCCACTGTTCACGTACCGCACGCCATCATGCATGATATCCATGGCGTGGTGGGTATGCCCTGCGAACACAACCGCGGCATCATGCGCGGTGCGGCCATGTCTGGAGGCTTCGTCGGCAACTTTTGCGCTCATTCGCAGGAATTTCTTGCTGGTTCGTTTTACGAATCGTGATGCCTTGTGCTTAGGATCAATTTTCTGAAAGAAGTAGTAGAAACTCGATGCGACAGATGTGATCAGCGGATGCGTTGTTACCCACTTGTCGAATTGATGTCCATGAATCGCCAACAATGTTTTTCCATGCATCTCCCAAACGTACTCCTCGAAAACTGGCACACCGAGTAGATGTGACAGAATGTCGGCCACTCCACCATCATGATTGCCTACCACCCAGATCACGTCTATACCTTTCCGTGGATTGGAGAGCTTACGCATAAACGACAGAAACTTCCAGTCGTCCTTAGAGAGTCGTTTAAAGTTGAGCCCATCGAACACATCACCGTTCAGTATCAGCCGCCTGAATGCATGCGTACGGAGCAGCTGGACAAGGGGCTTGGCGCGAGACACCTCGGACCCAAGATGGATATCTGAGACGATAATGGTGTCTACGTTTAGTCGTTCCACATGAGTGAGTGGCTGAAGCTCAGGATCTGCGAATTCTGGATCAAGATCGATGTCGTTGTGATGTTCTTCGGAATGCATGGGCATGCTGTTGCAGATATGTTGATGGGTAGTTGATTCCGAGTCCATACGCACGGGGTTTCTCATGGGCTGGCCTATAGGCCGTACCAAACAACCAGTCCCAGATCGCAAGCTTTGTCGAAAAGTTCTTGTTATGGGCATCGTCGTCAAGAGCATGATGCCAGCGGTGCATTTCAGGTCCATTGAAAATGTACTGCAGCCAGCCAGATCGAACGTTGATGTTAGAATGGATGTACATGCCCCAGACGGCATCGACGGTACCTTTTGCGACAGCAATCTCAGGAGAGGCCAGTAACACGATGGGCAGGAACTCGATTGTTTGATTGATCAGAATCTCGATAGAATGCGACCTGCTGCCGCTCAACCAATCCACATCCCGCGTACTATGATGGGCTTCATGAATGCGCCATAACCATTGGTTGGAATGCTGCCAACGATGGAACCAGTAGATGTAGAGGTCGTGCGCCACAAAGAAGATGAGGAACTGGACCCACATGTGCTGAGTGCGAACAATGCTGATACGATTGATCGCTGTATGATCATCGACAACACCGATGATATACGATATCAACATGCCCAATAGAAAACTCTGGACGAGTGCATACATCACGAGATCAGTCCCAAACCCATCACGAAGGAGCTTCTGCTCACTATAGGGATAGAGTCTCTCGCACAACATAAACACCGCGGCAGCTGCGATGATCGAACCGGTACTCCATAGTCGAATCTGGTCGATCATTTCCATCGATCATACTCCAAGACTCAGCGTCTGTACAATGCGCAGCTTTGCCCTGGGTCCAAGCTCACTATCATAGACGCGCTTGATGCCGTCGCCCAGCGCAGCTTCAACATCCCGTACGTCGCGAACAAGTCGTGCCAATCCTGCCAGCTCAACACTTGCCGCTTGATCTGTTCCCCACATCGCTCTATCGAGTGTGATATGTCGCTCGATGAATGCTGCTCCAAGTGCAACCGCAGCGCAGGTCGTTGTGAGTCCGACCTCGTGTCCCGAGTATCCAATTGGCACCGAGGGGTAGCTCTGCTGCAAGGTCATGATCATTCTCAGGTTTAACTCTTCCGGCTTGCAGGGGTATGTCGACGTCGAATGTGCGATCATCAGATTTTCAGTGCCAAGCTCATTGACTGCCGCATCGATCTCATCCATGGTGGACATTCCCGTCGAGATCATAAGGGGCTTTCCTGTTGCTAGCATCGCTTGCAGCAGGGGCAAATCCGTTAGCGACGCACTTGCAGCCTTGTAGAATGGAACATTAAAGTTTGACTCCATAAAGGCAACTGCCTCGGTATCCCAGCACGACACCGTCCAATCGATACCACGCTCGGAACAATAGGCATCAATGACTGCATAGTCATCGGCGTTAAACTCCACCTTATGCCGATAATCGATGTAAGTCATCCTTCCCCAGGGGGTCTCGCGTTCGATCATCCACTGATCTTTGGGGACACAGAGCTCAGGTGTACGCTTTTGGAACTTCACACAGTTTGCTCCTGCAGAGGCAGCCCCATCAATGAGAGCTAATGCGTTTTCTAGCGATCCATTATGATTAATGCCAATCTCTGCAATGATGTACACGGGATGGCTATCACCCAACAATGTGCGTCCAATCGAACGAGAACGTTCCATAGAATTCTTCCTTCATGTGGTTTGTAAAAATGTCTACCAAGCAGTCCAGCCGCCATCGACGATAAGGTTGTGTCCGGTCATGTATGCGCTGGCGTCGCTCGCTAGGAAGACCAGCGCGCCATCATAGTCGTTGGGCGATGCCATTCGCCCAAGAGGTGTACGTTGTGCGTAGCGCTCGGCAAACACGTCCGACTGTCCGTTGTAAATTCCACCGGGCGAGAGTGCATTTGCGCGAACTCCAACTGATCCCCAATAGGTAGCGATATATTGGGTTAGCATGAGCACAGCCGCCTTGCTGGCGGGATAGGCCGCACCTTTATACATCGTCTGTTGACCATTGGCATCTTGGTAGATACGTTGATCAGGCGCAACTACACCATATGTGGAAGCCACATTAACAATCGAACCCCGTTGTTGTTCAGCCATCACAGTGCCAATGATTTGACTCATCAGAAATGTGCCCGTGACGTTAACGTCCATAACACTGCGAAACAGCTGCACAGGATAGTTTTCAAAGGCAGATTCCTGAGCTCCAACAAGAGGATTCTCGACCGCATCATTGAGTGCAGCGTTATTCACGAGGATGTCGATTCTTCCATGCTCTGTTAAAATCAGATCTCGAAGTTCCATGATGCTCTCACCATCAACGACATCGAGGTATGCTCCCACATGCGGCTGACCTACCTGTTCAGCCACCTTGCGAGCCTGTGCAGCATGCCGATCACACGCATACACCGTTGCACCAGCGTTGGCAAGGGCAGCGCATTGGCGTCTACCAAGCAGGCCTGCGGCCCCCGTGACGATCGCTACGCGACCTCGAAGTGGAGTGTCTTCCATGGCTATGACACTTCCTCCGTGCGACGGGGCTTGGTGTTGAAGTTTGAGGTCTTGCGAAAGACAGGTTCAACAGGTTTGCCGCGCAATGCCCCCTCAAGCGTTCCCATTTCGAGATGTTCTTTAAGCAGAGGTAGAATCTCACCATAGGCCTCCAAGGTGTGATCAACCTCATACTGTGTGTGTGCAGCAGAGATGTTGTGCGTGCCTGTCCAGAGAATGCCGCGAATCAGCAATTCCTGCTGCATGAAGGACTTCATCAATAACGGGTCACCAAAGGCCGACATGAAGTTCATCACTGTACGCATTCCGTATCCTTCACACCGAAGAAAGTCGCAGCCGTAGCGCTCGATCTGACTGTTGATTCCATCGCGAAGCCCACTGCCGATCGTGTTGATTCGAACCGGTATGCTCTCGTCTCGAATGATCTTCATCGTTGCTTTTGCTGCCGCAAGCGAGAGTGCTTCTCCACCAAACGTTGTGAAAAAGAAGACATCATGCTCGAGATGCCGCATGATCTCTTCCTTTCCAGCAAGAACGGAAAGTGGCATGCCGTTGGCTATCGCCTTAGAGTAACAGACGAGGTCTGCTTGTACATCGAAGTATTCCTGCGCGCCCCCTGCTGCAAGGCGAAAGCCCGTCCACATTTCATCGAAGATGAGAACAATACCGCGTTCGTTACACAACTGCCGCAGATCCTCGAGGAAGCCATCTTTGGGTTCTTCAAACACCATGGGCTCAAGAATGATGGCGGCGGTGTCATCATCTACCGACTGAAGGACACTCTCGATGTTGTTGTATGTGAAGGTGTAGGTAAGATCTTTAATGGCCTGAGGTATACCGGCCGAGCGATCGGTGACAGCAATGTACCAGTCGTGCCAGCCGTGGTATCCACAACACAGAATCGTGTTGCGTCCCGTATGCGCCCGAGCCAGCCGGATGGCGGCAGATGTGACATCACAACCTGTCTTTGAGTAACGAACGCATTCCACCGATGGGATCATCTCACGCAGCAGCTCGGCAACCTCCACTTCCAGTGGATGCATCAAGGAAAATGTAATTCCATCATGCAGCTGCTCCTCAATGGCCCGATTGACCACAGGATGGGAGTATCCGAGGATGACCGGTCCAACACCCATGGTATAATCCAGATAGCGGTTATCGTCGACGTCCCACAGGTAAGCCCCCTTGCCACGCTGAGCATACGAGGGAGCTACCCCGCGCACGTATTGTTGTGGCCCCTTTGCCAGTGTTTGCGTCAAGGCTGGTATGATACCCTCTGCTCGATGAAGGTATTCTTGAGAACGACGAATCGGCGGATAACTGTACTTATTCATGGACAACTGATTCCTTGATGTGGGTGGAGAAAAAGGTTTCAATACGCGAGGCTAAAGCAACTGGGTCGAGTCCCTCGTAGGCAAGAACTTCCTGCAATCGGCCTGGTTTGAACCATGAACTGAGCGCAATCGGGAACACGGATGCGTGCTCAGGAATGTGATTTCGTAGCAGGACCTCACCGACGATGGAGTATAATCCGCCGGTCAGTAGATGATCTTCGAGAGTCACAACAACCTGAGCATCTTCGAGCTCATGTCGAATACGCCACTCGTCGATTGGCTTTAGTGTGCGCATATTGACGAGCCGTACACGTATGTTCTTCGATTCCAATAGCGGGATAATGCTCAATGCAATCCGGCACATGAATCCATAGGATAGGATCGTAACATCGGGGCTGCTGATGTCATTGCCATGCAGCACTTCTGCAACGCCTGGCAGAAATGGCTCTGTATGAGCTGCCACGGGTGGAAGTCCGATGTATCGAACGTAATAGGGTTTGCCATCAGTTATGAGATAGTCCATGCCTTCAACGAACTCATCTATATCCATAGGACAGAAGACACCGATATTGGGTATGCCCCGCATGATCGCTACATCCTCGATTGCCTGATGTGTTGGACCGTTTCCATCGCTCAGCAGTCCTGGCACCATTCCTACCATGAGAACACTGGCATTGGGAATACCAACATCGTCGCGAATGAACTCAAACGCCCGCATCGTCAGAAAGGCAGCCAATGCATGCGTCACGACGGTCCTGCCACGCACTGCCATACCTGCAGCCATACCGATCATCGTCTGTTCAGCAATACCGACATCGATGAATCGGTTGCCGAGTAACGGAGGCACATTTCGGAGATGACCACGGTTCTCGGCAGTGAGAACGATGAGTTCATCGGACTCTTGGCAGTGTCGAAGCAGAAGTTGCTCGTAGGAATTCATCGCACCACCAAGGTATCAGATGATAACTCGGCAGTTGATCTGCCATTGAGTTCATCGACAAGTTCCACGACCTCACGAAGTGAGAAGTCACAAAACCAGCGGTCTGCGCGCTCTGCTATTGATGGGACGCCCTTACCACGTTGCGTCATTGCAATGACGACGTTTGGTTTGCCACATCCAAGCAGCAACGAGCTGAATGTCTGATGCAGATCATCATAATCATGGCCATCTGCCTCGTGGACCAGCCAACCAAATGCACGAAACTTATCAGCAATGGGTTCAAGTGGGATGAGCTCTTCGGTGCGCATGTTGGCTTGAAATCCATTGCGATCAACAACGACAATCAAGTTGTCGACTTTGTGCGCAGCGGCTGTAAGACAGGCCTCCCAGATCGATCCTTCGTTAAGCTCGCCGTCTCCTACGACCACAACCACTCGCGAGGCAAGTTTGCGCATGCGAGCATCAATGGCCATCCCTATTCCAACGCTTAGCAGATGTCCGAGAGAGCCAGAGTGAAACTCAACACCCGGTATCTCCCGATTAGGATGCCAGTAAATCGAATCGCGCGTAGATAAGTGGTTGGCCAACCTGTCAGGATCAATGAAGCCGAGCTCGGCAAAGACGCCATAGAGCGCTGGTACATCATGCCCTTTTGAGAGAAGCAGAAGGTCGCGCGCGTCATTGCCCACCGATGCAGGATCGACACGTAAGAAGCTCTTGTAGAGATAGACAAGAAGATCTGCACAAGAAAGCGATGCCCCTGTGAATGCTCCACCATTTGTAGACATCCTTAGAATATGCTCCCGAACATGTATCGATGTTCGCTGCAGAGATGAGATGTCAAGCGTCTTCATGCTGCCTCTGATGTTGATGTTGAATTCCACATTCGCGTCTCTGTTGGCTGAACAGTCTTCAGTACCCCAAGGTGATGTCGATACCAGTTCACACCACATAGGTGCGCGTTGATGTTCAGCACATCAGGATGGGCATCGATGTACTCCATGATCTCTGCATATGAGAATTCCGGATTCTGCACATAGAGAGCATCGTAGAGCGATCGGATTAGCTTGTAGTCATCGGGATAGTCGAGCGTCCATCGGAAGGACATACTGTCATCGCGGCCATTCGGGTTAAGTACATTACCACAACGGATGTCTTCGTTGCCGTCCCAGAGCCAAGGTGTTGTATGCTCGCGCTCATGTGGAGCCTTCGCCGAGACATAGGCCTTCTGCAGAGCCTGCATTGACATCACCTCGACATCGTTCCCGTCAGGCCATGTGGCCGGGTGCAGGTTGCTCACATAGTCGATGTTCGGATATCGCTCTAGAAACCGCTCTATCACCAGATCAATGATGTCGGGGTCTATCATCGGACAGTCTGAAGGAATCTTCACGACAATGTCAGCATCGTGTGTCAGCGCTGCATGATAGGTTCGATCAAGTAGGTCCGTTGTGTGCCCGCGGTACCAATTGTATCCCAGCGAATCAGCAAGCCCCATGATCGCTCCATCCTCACTGCGCATGGTTGTGGCAACAACGACCGTGTGCGCGTGCCTAGCATTGGATACCCGTTCAACGAATCGCTGCAGTAACGGTGCTCCTGCAAGCGGCAGCAGGACTTTGTTTGGAAAGCGCGTAGAGCCCATCCGCGCTTGACACACGACCACAATGTGTGGCTGCTTCATGATGCCCTCCGATTACTGTTGCGACCCGTGCGATCAAGGTAGAACACCTGACATCGTACTTGCTGAAGAACATCTTCACACTCACGGGCGATTGCTTCAGCCGAGGTTCCACCATTTTGCAGTGGACATAGTCTGCGAAGTTCGTCGACTGGAAAATCGCTGTAGACTTCTTTACCGAGGGCGATTCCAATGTAGACACAGGAGCTGTACTTCGTTATCAATGCTTCACAATGCGCTATCAGGGGGTTGATATCGCAGTTGTAGAGCACCTCAGCACTAGGCGCATACATGCTGATCTCACGAACTGCCCGATCAACCTGCTCATTGGGATGAAGCTTGAACACGAGGGGGCGTCCGCCAGCGATGTCCAAGGCTCGCTCGACAGTCCTGCGTCGATGTTCATATTTGAACGTTTCTCGTGCATCACTTGTAGCTACAAGAACATATCCTTTGCGATCAGTCGGTGTGTTGAGCAGTGATGCGCAGTCATCAAAGTTGGGGATACCAGTCACCGCGATCCTCGATGCGTCGACGCCCTTTCGCGCGAAGAGGTCTCGGTACCCCTCTGAGGCGACACACAGGCGTTCGAATGCATTCGACATCCCAAACGTTGAGGTTGAGGCAAGGTAACGCGGTAACCGAAGATGCTTTACGATGTGGTACATCGCATTCTCTGGATCTGTCATTCCCTCTTGGACCAGCACAATGGGCCTATTGCGGATGTTACGGGGCAAGAAGAGGTCACTGCAGGTCACAACGAGATCATAATCGTTGCGCAACCCAGCCACATCAACGCGCAGTCCGTTACGAGAGAGGGCGTCATAGGCATTTTTTTGATGCTGCTTGCCAACGATTGTCCACTCAAGCAAGCCATTCCGCTCAAGCAATCCGATGAGTCCATCGGTGTAGTGCGGCGTGAACCAACACTCATGCGAAGTAAGATACTGGGCAATCTTCATCATCATCGTGGTCTGATTCATCGAGCCACAAATGAAGAGGATCCTCTTAGAATTTATCATTGTCCCACACAGTGTTTTGCAGAATAAGTATCTGGCACAAAACTGATGTGTGGCTGTCAGCTAATCGTTACGACAATATTGCGTTTCCGTATCGGGTGTTACGTTGTCGTAGCGCTACGGCTTCATCCATTGAGGATTGCGTAATACAGAAGAATCTGTTAGAGCTTTCATAAAAGCAACAAGTGCTGCCTTCTCGTTATCTGTGAGGTTAAGCTTGCGAACGCGTTTATCACGGTTCGGGAAAGGCAGGCCCCCATCGTTGTAGTGATCAACAACTTGCTCGAGGGTATTCATGGGCCCCTTCTCAGCATCACCGCTTGCCATATATGGAGGCGTTAGAGCAACGTTGCGCAGTGTTGGTGTTTTAAAGAGTCCTTCGTCCTTGGGGTCTTTTGTAACGTTATATCTACCGCGATCAAAGTAATGGCTGAACAAGCCGACATTCTGAAATTGATCATTCGTGAAGTCCTGTCCACCATGACAAGAGCCACACATGGACTTGTTGCTGAAGAACAGCCTCATACCCTCACGCTCTTGAGCTGAGAGCGCTGATGTGTTGCCAAGAGCATACTGATCGTAACGACTGTTAGCACTTACGATGGTTCGCTCAAAACTTGCGATTGCTTGCATAGCCCTCTTCATGGAGACGGCAGTATCACCAAAGGCGTTCTTCCATGCATCACGATAAACATCGGACCTCAGGAAGCTGGCAACAGCAACTGTATCGGCATCCATTTCAACAGAGCTCAGAAATGCAATCATCGCTTGCTGTTCGAGTGTTTCTGCACGCCCATCCCAGAAATAGGACCTGCGGTATGCAGCATTCACAATTGACGGACTATTGCGTTGCCCCCTTGCCCCATTCACTCCACGACTTACTTGATTCGGCGCATCAGAGAATGCTGACGAAGGATTGTGACATGACGCACAGGCTACTGTGCCGTCACCCGAGAGTTGCGCATCGTAGAAGAGCTGGCGACCTAGCTCAACCTTTGCTGGAGTGAGAGGATTATCTGCAGGCACAGGAACCGATGCAAGATGCGAAGGTACTAACGGGT
>CANGZU010000025.1 GCA_947458785.1 Ignavibacteria bacterium | reverse complement strand
GACTTCTTTCAGCATCCCGTTGGTACGGGGCCGTTTCGGTTTATTGAATGGTCACCAGATCGCCATTGCATACTTGAGCGTAATGCGTCATTCTGGGAGCGTGATGAGTTCGGCAACAAACTCCCATACCTTGATGGCATCAGATTCTCCTTCATGAAGGACGACAAGATGCAGCTGCTTGAGTTTGCCTCGGGTAAGCTGGAAGAAAGCTATCGCATCCCCAACGAGTACTTCTCCGACATCGTCGATGAGAACAAGCGGCCACGCGGCAAGTGGTCGAAGTACATTCTGCTTCACGAGACCGCTCTTGCCACGCAGTACTATGGCTTTCTGAACACCGATCCGGTCTTTCGTGATGTGCGGGTTCGGCAGGCCTTTAACTATGCTGTCGATCGAAATCGTATCATTCGTTACGTTCTCAAGGGGCAGGCCGCTGGAGCAGCTCACCATGGAATCGTTCCACCGTCGATGCCTGGATATGCTTCGGACAGTGTGCAAGGGTATGCGTTCAATCCAGTTCGGGCACGAGCACTCCTGGCAGAAGCAGGCTTCCCAGATGGCAAAGGATTACCCGAGGTAACGCTTCAGCTGAATGCAGGGGGCGGACGTAACATGTCCATCGCAGAGTCTATCCAGGGAATGTTGAAGGAGCATCTCAACGTGAATGTTCGTCTCATGCAGGTGGAGTTTGCGCAGCACCTCACGGATATTGACAAGGGGAAAGTCCCATTCTATCGCCTTGGCTGGGTGGCCGACTATCCCGATCCTGAGTCGTTCCTCAATCTCTACTACGGGAAACTCGTCCCCAAAGATGGTGGTGATTCACCGATCAACTCCGTACGGTATCAACATCCAGCTTTCGACCGCTTGTTTGAACAAGCTGTATCAACTACCGATCATGCTCAGCGCATGCAGCTCTACCGTCAGGCCGAACAGATTGCCATCAATGACGCACCCATGCTGCTTATCCTCAACGACGAAGACTACCGCTTCATCCAGCCCTACGTGATGGGGCATCCCAATAACGCGATGGACCGCACGCCGCATAACAGGACGTGGTTAGATGCGAGGAAGATCAATGACTAATTACTAATTACTAATTACTGATTACGAGTGCCGAGTAGCGAGTGCCGAGTGCCGAATGTTACTCGTCGTCGTCTACTTCGAGGTCGGGGATATGATTGAACGCAATGCGCATTGGTGCGCTGCTCAGTGCGTTCCATGCGGGCCCTAGGTACACCGTGTTCTTGCCGTACTTCTTATTGATCGCATCGAGCGAGTCGTTGAGTGCGTTGCGGGCTGGTCCGACGTTATCAAACATGGGTTGTGGGATTGCTTCGAAGGGGGCTACCCTGTTGAGTGCCAGTGACACCTTGAGTGGCGTGCCATCGGGAGGGAGATGGTCTAGCATAGAGCTCATGATGGCCGTTAGCTGGACCACATCCTGTGTTGGGGTGATGTCGCGTTCATCCTTCCAGCGGCGTCCGTCAACGTAGCGTAGGCGCAGGGCAAGTTGTCCTGTTGTGAGACCATACTGACGCAACCGCATCGCTGCTTTCTGTAGGAGTCGGTGCAGCACTCCGCAAGCCCCTTCCCGGGAGCGTAGTTCGGGCTCGAGCACGTGCGAATGCCCAACCGTGCTCTTGTGTGTCTCCACGTAAGGCACATCATTGCCGCGCAACCTTGCATACATGCGTTCGCCTTCAATGCCGCCCCAGACATCCCGAAGTTGCTGCTCGGTGGCGTTGCAGAGCATTTCCACCGTATAGATCCCGTGTTTCCAGCAGCGCTCATACATTTTCTTGCCGATGCCGCAAAGGTCGCGAAGCTCCAATTCATAGAGCCGCTGTGGTAGGTCGTGTTCCCGCAGCACAACAAGTCCGTCGGGTTTCTGCATATCAGATGCAGTTTTAGCAAGGTAATCGTTTGGTGCAATACCAATGCTGCATCGCAGGGAGTCGCCAACATCTGACCGTATTGCCTGTTTAACATCACGTGCAATACGAAGTGCGTTTTCTTCCTGTCGGTCGGATCCAGTGAGATCACAGACCATCTCGTCGATGGAGTTTACACGCTTTACGTGAATCACGCGCTCGACACAGTCGATGATCTTATGGTGATACTCCACGTACAGTGTATGCCGCGCCTGCACGAGCACGATATCCGGACAGCGCTGTTTGGCCTCCGAGATCATGGTCCCAGTTTTAATACCAAGCCTCTTTGCCTCGTAGCTGGCTGCAATCGCGCACGTAGTATCGGCCATGACAGGGACCACGGCCACGGGACGCCCGCGTAGCTCTGGTTGCACCTCTTGTTCAACTGAAGCGAAGTAGGAGTTGAGGTCTATATAGAGAGATCGAAGCATTATACAGAATGTAAAATACGATCTAGTAGCTATTCGACGAGTCACATTTACTCTAATATCAGGCACATAGAATGAAGGACGCGCCCTGTTTGTCTCAAACAGTATCCTAAAGGATACGAAGTGGAAAAACTTCTCTATATTGGTTCTTTGGCAGAATCGAGGATACGAATGTATCCCTTGCGCCACCAAACAATCTTGTATCGTAAGATCGCGCTCATGGCAAAGGGGCACATCCCAGATGCACGATCGCTTGGTGGTGGTCTTTGGGAACTGGGAATACACAGTTCATCTGGGTATCGTGTCTACTACTGTATTCAGAAGGACTGCTTATGGATCCTGCTTGTCGGGACGAAACACACGCAGCAAAAGGACATCCCGCTTGCTGTCAAGCTACAAGCAGAACTTGTTTAACGAGGAGTTTGCATAATGGGCATAACGTACCGAAAGTTCGATCCGACAGAAGTTATTCGTAATCAGCATGACGCCGCAGAGCTTCTCGACATGGCACTCAGAGAAGGTGGTCCGGAACTCATGATGCGAGTGCTAGAAGATGTATTGCGGGCTGTTGGTATGGGGGTGGTTGCGGGACGCACGGGACTCGGAAGAGAAAGCCTCTACAAGACCTTACGTCCCGGAAAGAAGCCCCGCTTCGATACCATCGTCAAGATTCTCGACTCACTCGGCCTGACGGTTACTGTGCAGGTGAAGAGCAAAGAATCCGTGGTTCCACAGTAGGGTTCCTCCGTATATTTGGACTGAATCCAGATAACGGACGCGATGAACCTTGAATCAATACCCGTAGGCGAGCAATGTCGGATCCTTGACATCCAAGGGGACGCTGGGGCTGTTCGTCGTGCAAAAGAGCTCGGTCTGGTGCGGGGTGTGGTATGTAGGGTTGTCCGGAAGGCCCCCTTCAATGGTCCAATTGAACTTGCTATGTCTTTGGCGCATATAGGTGTTCGCACATCAGATGAGCTTCGGATCGAGGTCGAGCCAATTCAACAGCAGAGATCTGAAGCAGCATGAGTGCTCCTACGCGCATTGCGCTCGTTGGTACCCCTAACGTAGGGAAGTCTACGCTCTTCAACGAGTTAACGGGATTGTCTCAGAAGGTAGGGAACTTCCCCGGCGTAACGGTAGACCCTCTTGTTGGATCGATAGCCCTTGAGAATCAACGACTTGAGTTGATTGACTTGCCTGGAATTTATGGACTTGACGCAGCCTCTGAAGACGAGCAATTGACCATTGACGTGCTCCGTGGACAAAGCGCAGCGATTCCCAGACCGGATGCTGTTCTGCTGGTGATGAACGCGCAGAACCCCGAAAAGTGTCTCGTCTTGTTTAGCTTACTTGCCGAGCTTGGCCTGCCGATGATGGTTGTCGTAACCATGGTTGATAGCGTCAAAGCTGCCGGTGGCGTCTTTGACGACATCACCTTGTTCCATGAATTGGGTGTGAATGTCTACCCTGTCGTTGGACGCAAGGGGCTCGGGGTAGCCGAAGTTCGGGCAGGGCTAGCAGCATCTGCTTGGAAGGTTCCTCGTGATGCTCAGCTTTTAAACGCATCGCTCGAAGAGCGGTTCGCATGGTCAAGAGCACTAATCGGCCGGGTCCTTGTCCCGGGTGCACCCGATCCAATTCGTCAGCGGATTGATAATGTGGTCCTGCACCCTGTATGGGGCACGCTTCTCTTTCTGAGCGTCATGGCCTTCTTTTTTCAGGCCATTTTCTCCTGGGCGCAGCCGATGATGGACGCTATCGATGGGTTGGTGGGCTCCCTGCAGGAGGCTATCGATCACCAGAACATGCACCCTACGGTGCAGTCGCTGCTCTCGAAAGGGATCATCGGTGGTGTTGGATCTGTGATTGTCTTCCTGCCACAGATCCTTCTTCTCAACCTGTTGGTGGTCGTCCTGGAAGAAAGCGGGTATCTGGCCCGTGCGGCCTTCTTGGTCGATCGGGCCATGGGGCTCTTTGGATTGCAAGGTCGGTCGTTTATCCCACTACTAGGTTCTTTTGCCTGTGCCATCCCGGGTATAATGTCGGCCCGGATTATTCCGAGTTACCGCGACAGGCTGGTAACCATCATGGCTACACCACTGATGACCTGCTCGGCACGGCTTCCGGTGTATGCTCTGATCATCAGCGCGCTGATTCCTGCGACGATGCTCGGTGGGGTGGTTTCGCTCCAGGCAGTGGTCATGGCCGGACTCTATGTGTTGGGCGCAATAAGCGGCCTCCTCATTGCACTCGTGTTGAAGAAGACAATGTTCAAAGGGGCTGTTGTTCCGTTCCTTATCGAATTCCCTCCATACCGTCTGCCCTCGTGGAAGAGTCTATGGATTACGGTGTATGGTAGAACTCGGGACTTCTTGACCACAGCAGGGACGGTTATCCTGGCCTTTAGCATCGGACTCTGGATCTTGACAGAGCTTCCACGCACAGATCGCTCTCTGGCCAGCAGTCCCATCGAGGCAGAGCGCATCCAGATAGAGCAGTCCTATGCCGCCAGCATAGGCCGAACCATCCAGCCCGTTTTTGCGCCTCTAGGATTTGACTGGCGCATCACCCTTGGCGTGATGAGTTCGTTTGCCGCACGCGAGACATTCGTGAGCTCGATGGGGCAGATCTATGCCGCCGACGTGCAGGAGTCTGATGAGTCGTTGCGCTCCGTGCTTCGATCGGAATATCCTCTGGCCGTTGGTCTATCGATCTTGGCATTTTACGTTTACGCCCTGCAGTGTATCAGCACGATCGCCATTATGCGACGTGAGACGGGCTCATGGAAATGGCCAGCAATAGCCTTTGCGATCACCTTTGCGCTAGCCTATGCGGCATCCTTCGTGGCCTATACGTTGGCCTCGTAAACGACTAGAACAGCATTCCTTTAAGGAAGACCGTAGCGATCGAGAAGTAGATCAGGATGCCCATAACGTCGCTAAATGTGGCAACGAATGGGGCACTCGATGCAGCTGGATCGAACCCAAGCTTCTTCATCAAAAGTGGTAGCATCGAGCCGGCGATCGTACCAGCCATGACGATAAAGATCAGCGATATGCCAATGACCGATGCAACGATGAAGCGCACGTCTTGACCACCACTGATGATAGGCTCATGCACGGCAAGTCTGAGGAACCCGAGCACCCCGAGAAGCACGCCCAAGAGAAAGCCCGCCGCCAACTCCCGACGCATGATGCGCCACCAGTCGGACAAGGTGACCTCTCCAAGAGCCAATGCACGCACGATCAGCGTAGCTGCTTGGGAGCCTGAATTGCCCCCTGACGAGATGATAAGGGGCAAGAACAGCGCCAATACCACAGCCTTTTCGATCGGGGTCTTAAAGTAGTCTAGTGCTATGGCTGTTAAGAATCCGCCAAGAAAGAGGACCACGAGCCAGGTTGCCCGCTTCTTCACAAGCTCGAACAGACCAACGTCAATGTAGGTGTCATCGAGGGCCTGAACAGCACCGAACTTTTGCATCTCCTCTGTGGCCTGCTCTTCAGCAACGTCGAGCACGTCGTCAAGGGTGATGATGCCGAGGAGTTTATTGTCAATGTCAACAACGGGCAAGGCGAACCTATCGAGTCGCTTAAACTTAAGAACTGCCGTTTCCTGATCATCCGTGGCAAGGAGTGACTCCATAGAGTGATTCAGGATCTCGGAGATCTTGCGTTGTGGATCGGCTAGGAGAAGCTCACGGATATGCAGGTCATCGATCAGCGTGCCGTGCTCGGTCACATAGAGGTAGTTCAGCGTCTCTGAGTCTTTGCCGTAGTGACGAATGTGATCGAGTGCCTGTTGGACGGTCCAGTTTTTCTTCACGATCACGTAGTCGGGCGTCATCAGACGTCCAACCGAGTCCTCGGGCCAGTTCAGAAGCGCCAGCGCGATCGAGCGCTCTTCGGCATTGAGCGAGTTGATGAGTTCGGATACAACATTGCCGGGCAGATCTTCGAAGAGCTGCGTACGGTCGTCCGGCGACATGTCGTTGAGGAGTGCGCCAACTTCTTCACGCGCCATGTCGTGTAGAAGTTCCTGCTGTGTATCGAACTCGCAATAGGAGAACGTCTCAGCAGCCAGATCCTTCGGCAGGAGCCGGAAGACCACGACCCGGCTCTCTTCTTTGAGCTCGGAGACAAGATCTGCTAACTCAACGGGCGCGAAATCCAGGATTACTTCGCGGATCGTAGCGAAGTCACGAGCGGCGATTAGTTGCTCGATATCTGGTGCGAGAAGGCGTCCGTACATGACGCGAAGATACCACTTGCCGAGCCGTTACTCGTAGCGAAGTGCCTCGATGGGATCAAGATTCGCCGCACGCCAGGCAGGATAAAGGCCGAATCCGATTCCAATGATTGTGCAGATAACGACGCTAAAGATCACTGTACCAAGAGGGAACACGAACGTAATCGATGGCATGTTAAATGAGCGTAATAACGACGTTACACCATACGATGTCCCTATTCCGCCGATCATGCCTGTTAAGCCCCCTAACTGACAAAGCGTGATGCTCTCGATCAGGAACTGACGAACGATCCAGCTCTTGCGCGCTCCGAGGGCCTTGCGCACGCCGATCTCTCGCGTGCGTTCCTTTACGCTAACGAGCATCATGTTCATGATGCCGATCCCGGCTGCAACGAGCGCACCGAGTCCGCTGATCCATGCAACAACAAGCAGGGCCGTCGTAAATCCGCTGAACTGTCCCGTGAGTGCATCATTGGTGTCGAGCTCAAAATTGTTCTCTTCCCATGGCTTAACGTTGCGCAGGCTGCGCATGATACCTGTGGCTTCGTCCACGGTAACGGGGAGCAACATGCTGTTGGTTGCCTTTACCGAGATGTCTACACTGGCATCCCATTCCCACGTGTAGTACTTGTTGAACACCGTGATCGGAATCAGCACGCGATTATCCTGACTTTGCCCCATTACTCCACCCTTTGGCTCGAGCACACCTATCACAGAGAACTTCTGAGTCTTGATGGTAACCTGCTGTCCGATGGGGTCTGTGGCAGGGAAGAGCGAGCTGACAATATCCTGCCCGATAATCACAACCGGACGAGACGTGTTAACCTCGGACTCGGTAATGGGCCGGCCACTCGATACACTGACCGCATTGACAGCAAAATAGAGGTCATCGATTCCGATGAGCGTCACGTCTGGATTCGACGAAAGCTGTCCCGCCTTGATCGTATATCCAGGTGCTTCATTCGAGATGGCGATCAGGTTTGTTGACGCCATCTTATCACGAAACTCCTTGGCCTGTTGGTACGTGATGTTTTTCCGTCTGCGCATCTTGGCCCAATTCGTACCGAAGTTTATCGATGGCGTACGCTGAATCAGAATTGAGTTCTCACCAAGGTCTGCTAGCTGACCATTAACAGCCTGTTGCAGTGCACCCATGATCGATGTGGCCGAAATGATGCCGAAGACCCCGATGCCGATACTCAGAAGCGTCAGGCCTGAGCGCAGCTTCTGTGATCGTACCGCATCGAATGCGAGCAATATGGACTCGAGAATGTTCATTGTTCGTAGCGGAGAGCCTCTACCGGATCAAGACGTGATGCCCGAAGTGCCGGTAGAAAGCCGGCCAAAAGTCCGACGATGATAGATACAACTACAGCAATCCCCAGGAGATCCAGTGGGATCAGGGGGCTGATCACACTTGCCCACTCTTGCTCTAGCACATCCACAGCCAGGAATCGCGCTCCGGCAACAATTCCTTGGGCGATAGGAAAGGCGATCAACGCACCAGCCATGCAGAGCAGGGCTGACTCGATCAGAAACTGCGCAAGGATGGATCCGCGTCTAGCGCCAATTGCTTTGCGAATTCCGATCTCTTTTGTGCGCTCCGTGACGGAGACGTACATGATGTTCATGATGCCAATAGAGCCCACAACGAAGGCAAGAATAGTAAGCCCCATGCCCACAACCCAGATACCAATGCGAATGTTCTTGGCCTGTTGGTCGAACGCCTTCATTTCATTGATGGAGAAGTCATCAGGTGCATCTGGTGGTACGTTGCGGATGGCACGCATATGACCAATGGCCTCCGTACGGACAATGTCCAGCATGGCCTCGCTACCGCACTTTAATCCGACGGAGAAGCTGCGATCAAAGAATCCATGAACAGCACGAAAGGCCATCATCGGAATGAAGACCTGATTATCGATGAAGTCCATGAATAAAAAGCCCTGCTTCTGGAGCACACCAATGATGCGGAATGGGCTTCCGTTGATCTTGAGGATTGAGCCAACGGCATTGCCATCGGGATACAGACTCTTATAGACGCCATGGCCAATCACCACTACGCGGTCTGCTGAATGCTCTTCGGTTGGTGAAAAGAAACGTCCAGCAAGCGTTGTCGCAGCCGACGTGTTCGCATAATCAGCTGTTGTTCCAGTGATGCTGCACATCAGGCTGGAATTACCCTTGACAACAGAGCCGCCCCATTTACGCGCAAGAGGAATCACGTACTCTGCTGACTCCATGCGACTCTTTAAAAGGGCTGCCTGCTGAAGCGAGATGTCCTTGCGTGATTCGACGTCACGCCAGTTGCGGCCACCGGTCCAGTCCCATTTGTCGATGTACAGCATGTCCTTGCCAATGATCGAGATGGTCTGCTCCCACACGGCATTGAGTCCACCAATCGTCCAGCCCATCAACACCACCAGCACAACGCCCACAACAATTCCTGCTGTGGTCAGGATAGAGCGAAGCAGATTCACGCGAAGTGAATCCCATGCAATGCGCGCTGATTCCTGAAATTCTGACAGTCTAAGCATGGTTATGATTGGTGATGTCGGATTCAATGCGTCCGTCGCGCAAGCGGATGATCCTGCGCGCATGTTGTGCGATGTCTTCCTCGTGCGTAACAAGGATCACCGTGTTACCAGCCTTCCAGAGATCACGAAACAAGTTCATGATGTCGTGGCCGGTCTTGGTATCAAGGTTCCCAGTTGGCTCATCGGCGAGAATGATGGAGGGGGCTGTTACGATCGCCCGCGCAATAGCAACGCGTTGGCGCTGTCCACCGGAAAGCTCATTCGGTTTGTGTCCCATACGGTCGCTCAGCTGCACACGTGCGAGTGCCTCTTGAGCTCGGCGAGTACGTTCTTCAGCAGACACACCGGCATATACGAGTGGCAACTCAACATTCTTGAGTGATGTAGCGCGCGGCAGCAGGTTAAACGTCTGGAAGACAAAACCAATCTCTTTGTTACGGATTGATGCCAAGTCGTCGTCGTTCATTTCGGCAACATTGGCCCCGTTGAAGAGATACTTGCCCGAGGTTGGTGTATCCAGGCAGCCAAGCATGTTCATGAGGGTAGACTTACCAGAGCCGGACGGTCCCATAATGGCCACATACTCATTGGAGCCGATTGTGAGCGAGACGTCACGTAGGGCATAGACCTCCTCGTCGCCCATTTCATAGCGCTTGACAACGTGTTCGATATCAATGATCGCCGTGCTCATTGCGTTTGCCGCATTTGACGGTAGCGATCTTTACGAGCTTGTGGGTCTTCGACGATAACCTGTGCACCATTCTTGAGTTGCTTACTGATGGCCTGATACGGACTCGAAACCACAGACTCACCCTGGCGAACGCCGCTCAGGATCTCAATGTAGCCGTCATCGCTGATGCCGGTTTCCACCGCACGAGACTCCACCGTGTTGCCCTTGCTGATCCAGACAATACTCTTCGGTCTGTTTGACTTCTTCGCAGCATCAGCCTTGCGGGATTGCATACGGTAGTTCTCTTCTTCGCTAGGCGCTGTTGCTGTCTCGTCTTGTCTTACGGTAACCGACTGTATAGGCACTGCCATGACGTTGGCCCGCGTTTCTGTTTCGATATCTACGCTGCACGACATCCCTGGTCGCATGCGGTTCTCTGGATCGAGAATGCGGATACGCACTTGGAAGTTTACGACTTCCTCTTGGGTACCTTGCGCCGCCACCTTTGGAGAGTGACTGATCTCGTAGACAACTCCTCGGAGCGTGAGGTCGGGAAGTGCATCGACCTTGATGCGTGCGGTATCGCCCACTGAGATCAGGGCAACATCATTCTCGTCAACATCAACCCATGCGTTCATCGTTGAAAGATCAGCGATACGCATGATCTCGGTACCCTGCATTTGGGCCGTGCCCACAACTTTTTCGCCATTCTCAACGCCAAGGTAGGTTACTGTACCACCCATTGGTGCTGTGATTGTCGTGCGGCTTACGTTTACCTGGGTCTCCTGCAGAGCGCCACGTGCCCGATCGTAATCTGCCTGGGTTTGCGCCAAGCGTCCGGCTGCGGTTTGATACGCTGCTGTTGTTCGATCGAACTCCTCACGTGATGCGAAGGACTTCTTGTACAGCTCTGTCACGCGCTTAAGGTCGGCCTCGGCGCGGTCAACCTCCGCCTTGGCAACGTTAATCGACATCTTCGAGGCCTCGGCGGCTGCGCGCGTCTGCGCAAGCATTGACTGCATCATGTCTGGCCTGATGCGCACCAACAATTCCCCGGGCTTGACCGTAGCTCCATCGCGCACACCGAGGTAAACGATCTCGCCACTTGCCTCGGAGGAGATCTTAACCATCACCTCCGGTTGAAGTTTCCCAATCGCGCTCACCGTTTGCGTAATCGTGCGAGGTTCGATCTTCTCTACACTTACTTCGATCGGCCCCTCATTGCCCGATGAGAACATCATGAACGCTGCGACTGCAATCGCAACAACAATGGGGCTGATCCAGAGCCAGCGTTTGCGTGACTTCTTTGCCATTACAGGTCTCCTTCCATTTCTCCGATCGCAAAGTCTACCGCTGCAACGGCCGAGTGATAGGCGAAGACGGCGGTGATGCGATTGATCTGTGCAGTGATAAGCTGATTATTTGCCGTTTGCATGTCGAGCATTGTTGCTGCGCCAACGTTATAACGCTCGCGGACTGCCTCGGCGTTGAATGTTGCAAACGACAGTGCGCGTGCCGTAACCTCGAGCCCCTTTTCAGCTGCTGTAAGCTGCAGATAGGCGCTTCGGACATCTGTGCGAATCTGGTTCTTGAGGCGTTCAATATCCAGGATGCGCTGGGTGTGCGACAAGGTGGCTGCTTCGACATTGCTGTGCGTTGTGAACTGATCAAAGACAGGCACCCGTATGAACAACCCCGCAAACACCTGGCCCTGACGATCAAAATCGCCAATGGTAAAGTTTCGCCACGTATAGCCGCCCGTAGCCGAAAGCGATGGGTAATAGCCTGCTGAGGCACTGCCGATCTGAGATTTTGCTGATTGCTCGCGAAACACAGCCGCCTCGACGTCAGACCTCTTTGCAAAAGCACGATTCACAGCCTCGGCTTCTGCACCGAATCGGCTGCGTGTGCTGCTCACGGTCTGCGGGCTCACATCAGCAGGAAGTTCATCTTCCTTGGTCTCGATAAGCTGACTTGGATTGACGCTCATCGTTGCAAGAAGCTGGGCCTTAGCCGTGGCAACATCATTCTCGGCCTGGATCAGACCAACCTCTTGATTGGCAAGTTCAGTTTCCTGTGAGTTCACATCTTGCTGCGTGCCACGTCCAACCCGGAGTAACTCCTTGATGCGCTCCAGCGTTGCCTGGGCTAGCCCAACGGTTTCGCGTCGAGCATTGAGAACCTGCTTTCGTCGGGCCACTTCGATGAACTGTCGGGTGATGGTAACTCTTGTTAGCGCCCTGGAATAAGAAACATCGGACCGCGTTGCCGAAAGGTTCTCCTGCGCCGAGCTGTATTCTGATTCTCGGCGAAAACCGTCGAAAACGTTCAGATTGATGCTACCGTTGAGCCCATAGGTATTGGGAAGGGGCTGACCAACAATGGGAACGCCGTTGACGATCGAGAACTGCTCGCGAAGATTCGTTAGCTGGCGTGAATAGTTGGCCGTAACCTCGGCTGAAGGAAGGTAGGCCCCAAAGGCGTTCACCAGCCTAGCGGCCGCAGCCTTTGTTGAGGCGCTGCTCTGTTGGACATCGAAGCTCTTGTCCAATCCAATGGCGATGCACTCTCGCAGTGTTAGGATCTTGGCCTGTCCGCCCTCTTGCGCATGCAACAGGGTGCACGAGCAAACGAGTGCCCAAGACAGGGTGTGCAGAATGTACTTGTTCATGTCCTTACGACAGATTCGGTGCGGGAAAGGTTTCTACAAAACGTTACGAACGACGTTGCTTTCGCGATTTGCGTGACGGTGTGGCCATACGAGACCAACGTCTGGTCGGCACGGGTGATGTGATCCGCTCGAGCTCCATCGTAACAACCATGAGGTGTTTGCCTGCGGTCTTCGAGCCCGAGCTCGCCGCAGACACGATGGTAAACCGATTATCATGTTGAATAGTTGCAACAAGCGGCACGCGAAGATCTCGGTCAATGATCAATCTGCCAGACTCGGCAATGGCAGAAGTAGACTGCATCGCGATCTGGCTTGCCGACATGTCGACCGTGCCGAAACCGGTCAGAGAATACATGAGCCATTGCGCCGATCTTCCGAGCGTATCGAGACGGTCACCTACACGCCATAGTACTTGTTGATGCATGCGTGGGAAGGGAACCGCATTCTCCGCATAGTTTACCGTATCCTCGGAGAGCCAACTTTGATTTTGACGTCCACACGATGAATCCAAAATCGGGAGCCGAAGGGGCTGGAACGCCCCACCTGGACACATGGCGGCCATTGCAGAGGAGCTTGATTCCGCGAGCCGACGGCCCAACGAATCGATAACGATTGATACGACACGTCCCACCCAAGGATGACCTGGACGAAACACGGTGTCGGATTCTGTGGCCTGATACTCCGATGCACGCAACGTGATCATGCGCAGGTAGTACCGACCCTCAATCGCAGAGTCGCAAATGATCTGAAGTTTCTCGGATCGTGATTTTGCCAGGATGCCCCTGCGCGAAATGTCAACACTATCTTTGGAGTCAACAGCGTAGTAGAGCGTATCTCCAGCTTCGAAATGATACCGAAAGCACAGTGTATCCTTGCCGAGTACGATTTTCTTGCCACCGGGCATAACGCGTATCTGAGCCTGCAAGCTAGCTGCAGTGCAGAGCAGTGCTGTACAAACCACGACCATCCATCGCTGGGTATGCATCATCTGATCGCCCTTCGTTGAAGAACAATCGAAAGTGTCGTTGCGATCTCGAGTGTTGCCTGCTCGGCTAGTTCATCACTGACCGGACGAGTCGTTGATTGCAGAGAAATCATCTGTTCCTGCCTGATAACCATCCCTGTTGCTGCATCATGAAACGACGTGCCGGACTGCTGCCCAACTCCGGAAACAGTGAGGTCGATTCCCTCGGCCGTGATGTCTCCAAACTGGCGGACATTCTTTGTCGATGATTCGATGAACCAGCAGGGCAGGCCGAAGGTATCCCGAATTGCTTTAAAGGTATTCGTCAGGGTTCCTTGTGTGTAGACAACACCAGTGGCACCTTCTACCGAGATGGTGTCGTCCTTCTTCGTTGTCCATGACGCACCGATCCGAACAGGATCCTTTGGAAATGGCACACCAATGAGCTCTGTTGGAGTGATCGTTGACATGATCAGCCGAGCGATCGGATCGTCTGAGGCCGCCGTGGTTGAGATCACTCGTCCCGTTGGATCGACAACAAACGTCAGCTCAAACGGCGCAGCGTATCGCTGCAGCACGCGAAGCTCGGAAACCGAACATTCAATCGTTGCTTGCCCCATCACCACGTCGGCAATGCGCAAGGTAACGTTCATGTTCATCGTGGTTGTCGATGTCTGAGGCTCTTCCGTGGAGTTGCGGTACTTGGCAACTGTTGTCATCACGGCATCGCATTCGTACGAAAAGGACTCGTACTTCTTCAGATTTAGTCGCAGTAAATGCCGTTCATCAGCAGCATTCGCACCAATTCCCGATCCTATCAGGATGATTGCGAAGACCCAACTCATGAACTTCCGAAGGGGCATTACGATTACGACTCCATTGATGCAGCTTCACGCTTCTTAGCTCGTTGACGCATTGTGGTGTCAAGAATTTTCTTTCGCAGTCGAACAGACACGGGCGTGCACTCAAGGAGCTCGTCGTCTTCAAGAAACTCAATGCATTGCTCAAGAGACATGTTGCGCGGTGCTTCCAAGCGCACCAGGCCGTCGGACCCACTCGAACGCATGTTGGTCAGATGCTTCATGCGGCACGCATTCACACTCAGATCGTCTTCACGAGCGTTTTCGCCGATGATCATGCCCTCATAGACGGGCTGTCCGGGTTCGATAAAGAGAACACCACGCTCCTGCACCATTTCAAGCGCATAAGCCGTAGAGGGTCCAGTTTCCATGGATACGAGCGCTCCGCGCAGACGTCCGGCGATTGCCCCCTTGAAGGGCTTGTACGAATCAAAGGTGTGGTGGATGATCCCTAAGCCACGCGTCGATGTGAGGAACTCCGTACGGAAGCCGATCAAACCGCGAGCTGGCGTGAGGAACTCACAGCGCACGCTGTCGTTGCCAGGATTCATCGCCGTCATTTCGCCCTTGCGGCGTCCAAGATTCTCGATTACCGTTCCTACGTGTTCTTGAGGAACATCGACGGTAACGTGCTCAATCGGCTCGAGGAGTTGCCCCTTCTCATCGCGGCGGAACAACACTTCCGGACGAGAAACAGCAAACTCATAGCCTTCACGGCGCATTGTCTCGATCAAAATTGCAAGCTGCAATTCGCCCCGTCCAGAGACCTTGAAAACATCTGGAGAGTCTGTGTCTTCCACACGTAGGGAAACATTGTTTCGCAGCTCACGGTAGAGGCGCTCACGGATCTTCGGCGTGGTAACGAACTTGCCCTCACGTCCGGCAAGGGGCGAGGTGTTCACCATGAAATACATGGCGATCGTAGGCTCTTCAATGTTGACGTATGACAGCGGCTCTGTGCGTGTCGAATCGGCAATAGTCTCGCCGATGTAGACATTCTCAAAGCCAGAGAGAGCAATGATCTCACCTGCCGAAGCTTCCGTTGCCTCAGCGCGAGCGATGCCTTCGTACGCATACATCTTCGTGATACGGCTCGACTCGCGTGTTCCGTCCGGCTTGATGAGGTTGACGTTGTCGCCAACCTTGACCGTGCCTTCGATCACGCGGCCGACGGCGATACGCCCAACGTAGTCCGACCAGTCTAGGGCGCTGATGACCATTGCAAATGGGAGCGTACGGTCAACCGTTGGCGGCGGAATATGCTTGATGATTTCCTCGAACAGCACATCAAGTGATACGGCCTCTTCTTCAAGTTTCATCTTGGCAACACCGAGCTTGCCGATAGCATAGATCACTGGGAAGTCAAGCTGCTCGTACGTTGCACCGAGGTTCATGAACAGTTCCATGACCTCATCCAACACTTCAGCAGGGCGCGCATCACCGCGGTCGATCTTATTGATCACCACGATTGGCTGTAGCCCCATATCTAAGGCTTTGCGCAGAACGAATCGGGTCTGCGGAAGAGGTCCTTCGGCTGCGTCAACGAGAAGGAGAACGCCGTCTACCATCGAAAGCACGCGCTCTACCTCGCCACCAAAGTCGGAGTGACCCGGCGTATCGACGATGTTGATCTTGTAGTCTTTCCAACGCACTGCGGCGTTCTTGGCCATGATGGTGATTCCGCGCTCTCGCTCGAGATCGTTGGAGTCCATGACGCGCTCTGCAACAACTTGGTTGTCGCGGAACGTACCGCTCTGACGCAACATGTGGTCCACAAGCGTTGTCTTGCCGTGGTCAACGTGCGCAATGATTGCAATGTTTCTGTAGTCTGGGCGGGGTTCTAGGGCCATGTCCTGGTCGATCTTGAGGTTAATGCAGCTTCAAAGATACGGACAATCTCCACGCCAACGGGTTTCTAGAAGTAATTCGACTCGTCTCTCCAGCGAACGATCTTCCAAGGCTCTGCGGTCGATGATCGGGCCACGCGCAGATTGACGCGTCCTTGGGCGCGCAATACGTCTGACGGATTGAAGGTGATCGTAAGGTTAAAGCCTCGTGAAATGTTCTGCAGTAGACTATCGCCGTCTGCCTGGACTACTTCGTTCCATACAAGATCAAGTTGCTGAGCGGCACTGAAGAGTCCCTGTGTGGCTAGCATGTCCTCGTCACGCCCCCACGTCACGTCAACCCCTTGATCGTAGTTGCGATAGACAAAGCTGAACGATCGGTCAAGAAGACGTCCGTAGGTAAGCGTGTCCTTGAAGACATAGGCATATCGAAAGTTCTGAAACAGACCCTCGATCGTTCTCTGATCCCCTAAAACAGCGCCGCCCGCTCCAATGGAGAGGGCGGGGGCAAATGGATTTGTGCAGGATGACAAGGAAAGGGCCACCGTGATGATAATCACGCTGATGCCACCGGCGATCCATGTCGAGGATCTCATCGTGTGTACTGGCTTAGAAGAGGCGCAAGCCAAGGAACATTGCAAGGCTCGCAAAGAATGCCAAGCCACCGGACCAGCCGAGAAGAGCGGCCGTGATTGGCCCGCGAACACTCGTTCCCATGGCACCGCAAACCATGCCAGCCGTACCAGTCAAGATGCCGCCAACCACTGGATGCCATCCCATGGACTTCTGGATTGAGACACAGGTAAAGATGATCAACACACCAAGAACTATTCCCATGCCGCGTGTTGCTAGCGTGTCTTCGACGTGGTCCACTTCGTGATGTGCGCCATGATCGTGTGATGCATCGTGTGACATTGTTGGGCTCCTAGATTTCAATACGCAATGAATCTGCGAAGATAATGACCAATCAGCGAATACAAGGGACTCATGCCGAATCAGTCCCCTGACATCCGTCATGCCAATTGGGTCGTGAATACAGGAGTTTCGAAGCACTTCGTATCACCACACCAAGGAGCATCAACATGCGTTCGTTCTTTGTCGCATTTATGCTGATTGCCGGAACTCTCATGAGTTCGGTAGCACAGCAGACACCACCCCGACTCTTTACCTATCAGGGGGTACTGATAACCCCTACAGGCAATGCCGTCCCAGACGGCTCGTATCAACTTACGATTCGACTCTATGCAAGCCCAACCGATGGGGTGCCTACGTGGGAAGAGCAGCACTCTGTAAGCACAACGAATGGTGTATTCGACGTACTTATGGGGTCTACCAGCCCCTTACCGGCAGACTTTGCCACATCGTACTGGTTGGCTGTCGAGCTGCAGGGTGAGGACGAAATGTCCCCACGTACACGACTTTCGGCCGTACCGTATGCGCTCTTCAGCGACCGCGCCCGCATAGCCGATAGCCTAAGCGCCGATGCCACCGGGGTGGTTCGCAGCATCAATGGTGCTGATGGCGCGCTGATCTTAGAGGGGGCGGGCTCAACGCTCATTTCCCAACAGGGAAATCGGTTCACGATTGCAACTCCTGCTGCTGTTGAGCGAATCATCTCGCTAGATGGTTCTTTGCAGGTACGCAACGTCAACAGCAAAGATGTTGACCTTGCAGTCCAGGCTGTTGATCCAGTAAAAATCCTTCGTGGAGGTGCCGAACATGGTCATGTCCTGATGTGGGATACGACATTTGCCGCATGGACACCGAAAGAGGTCACTACGGGTGGTCCGATCGACGCGATCATGGTTGGCGATGCCGCAGGCGGAGACCTCACCGGAACGTATCCGAATCCACTGATTCGCAATGGGGCAGTAACAGCGCCAAAGTTAGCCGATGGAGCAGTTACAACGCCTAAGCTAGCCGACGGAGCAGTGGTTAGCTCGAAGATTGCTGATGAAGCCGTTACAACATCAAAGATCCTTGATGGGGCTATCACAACTGAGAAGATTCGAGCCGACGCTGTTACGTCCGACAAGATGTCTCCAACAGGTGTGCGTCCAGGTACCTACGGTGATGTTGGTCAGATTCCCGTATTCACGGTAGACAGAGCTGGACGAATAACCTTCGTACAAACGGTTCCTGCTGGTCCAGGGGATCCCAATGGTCCGGCTGGCGGCGATCTCTACGGGTTCTATCCCAATCCAACTCTCAAACCTACTGGTGTGATCGCCAACACCTACGGTGATGAAACCCATGTTCCCCACATCACCGTCGATGAAAAGGGGCGACTTACGCAGGCCATGAATGTTGCCATACGTCCACGTACAGGAGACGTTTCGGACATCATCTCAACAGGGACACTTGACGATCAGAACATGCAGATCAAGCCCAATCGTGTTGGCAGCGACGAACTCATAGACATCCCGGGCCTGCCCCTTACAGAGCAGGGAACAGGACTCTTGATCCCTGTTATCAGTGTAGACCAGGATGGACGTGTTCGTACACTTCGACAAACACCAGTGCTTGCAATGCAGCCGGGAGATGCTGCCGGTGGCGACCTGACAGGCTTTTATCCCAATCCGCAGATCAACGTGACCAATGCCGGGAACCGGATCATCACGGCGATCAACAACGAGCAGACACTCGTGATCGATGGTTCACGAATCGAAGCGCCGATGGCCTTACCTGTTTCGGATATCAGCCTGGCTGGCAAACTCGACTCTCTCGATCTGCAGATCAAGGCTGGTGTCGTGGGTGCAACAGAGCTTGCCAACCTTCATGCCGGATCCATCGGGCCGGCAGGTAATGAGAACTACGTCCCTGTGATCTCCATCGATGCCGATGGCCGTGTTACATCGCTTACGTCTACACCGATCAATGCCGTCAAACCGGGTGATCCGGCTGGTGGCGACCTCACAGGTACCTATCCGAACCCGCGCATTAACGTTGCGACTTCTGGCGAAACGATCATCAATGCGATCAACAACACAACATCACTTACGGTGATCGACGCATCGAGGATTGAGCATGCAGGCGCAGCCCCAGCTTCTGACATCTCTGTCTCGGGACCGCTTGATTCGATGAATCTTCAGGTGCGAGTTGGAATCATCGGTGCTCCAGAGCTTGCCAATCTCCATGCGAGCAGCATTGGTCCCATCGGGACATCTGCTACTGTGCCGATCGTTACGATAGATACTGACGGACGTGTCACGGGGCTTACCTCGGCCACGATTGCAGGTGTTTCTCCCGGTGGTCCTGCTGGCGGAGATCTCACTGGTACATACCCAAATCCAACCCTTGTAACCTCTGGTGTGGTCGCCGGTACCTACGGAAGCCCTACCTCCGTATCTCGCCTCACAGTTGATGCAAAGGGTCGTGTAACGAGCGCAGCTTCGCTTCCTATCGAGCCCTCCACAACCGGAGCATCCGACATCACCGTTGGCGGCACGATCGATGTGATGAATCTGCAGATTAGTGCCAACACCGTTGGTGCACTCGAACTGAGTTCAACAACTGTATCGCCAGGAGTGTACGGCACATCGATGCAGGTGCCGCAGTTCTCCGTTGATGCCGATGGTCGAATCACGAGTGTCGTGAATACGACGATCACAGGAGTTACTCCAGGTGGTGCTGCAGGGGGTGACTTGACGGGAACATATCCGAACCCGTTGATCGCTACGAGTGCTGGCGAACATATCTCAACAGCGATCAATACATCGGCTACAACGCGGATCACTGCAGCAAAGATCTCTGCAGCTAATGATGCGGTATCATCTGACATAGATGCTTCCGGCGACCTCAACACCTTGGTGCTCGACATTAAGTCTGGCGTTGTTGGAGCTAACGAACTTGCTTCCACTACAGTTGCTGCTGGCATGTACGGAACAACAACGCAGGTGCCGCAGATCACGGTCGACGCCGACGGACGTCTGACGTCTGCATCAAATGTTACCATCAGCGGTGTTGCTCCCGGTGGCGCAGCAGGGGGCGACTTGACAGGTAGCTATCCCAGTCCGTATCTGATTGCAACAGGAGTTGTGCCCGGCATCTACGGGCATACGAGTGCCGTCCCTCAGGTCACGGTCGACGCAAAGGGCCGCGTCTTGGCAGTGGCTAACGTCACACTCGTCCCAGAGACTATCCTAGCAAGCGATGTCACTGTTTCCGGAAACATCAACGCAATGAACCTTCAACTCGATGCCGACGTCGTAGGTCCAACAGAGCTTGCACCAACATCGGTTGGCGCTGGCACGTATGGCACATCAACACAAATCCCACAGTTCACGGTTGACGCAGACGGACGCCTTACAGCCGCATCAAATGTTACAATTAGCGGCACATCTCCAGGTGGCGCAGCAGGGGGCGACCTTACGGGTACGTATCCAAATCCATCAATCGTATCGACTGCCGGAGAGCACATCTCAACAGCGATCAATACATCGGCTACAACGCGCATTAACGCTGCGAAGATTTCTGCTGCCAATGATGCTGTGGCATCGGACATCGATGCATCGGGCGATCTCAATACGCTTGTGCTTGACATCAAATCAGGTGTTGTAGGAGCACCAGAGCTCGCATCCACAACGGTTGGTGCAGGCTCCTATGGTTCGTCAACACAGGTTCCGCAGTTCACGGTCGATGCAGACGGACGTCTGACGGCTGCTGCCAATGTCACGATCAGTGGCGTGTCTCCAGGCGGCTCAGCTGGTGGTGATCTTACGGGCACGTATCCCAATCCATCACTAACCACAACCGGTGTTACCACCGGCACGTATGGCTCACAGATAGCCGTTGCCCAAGTGACTGTTGACACAAAGGGTCGTGTGACGAACGCAACGAATGTTACGATTGTGCCAACATCTGTTGGATCGAGCGATGTAAGCATCAGCGGCAACATCAACACAATGAACCTGCAGCTTGCCGCAGATGTAGTTGGACCGTTCGAACTAGCACCAACGAGCGTTGTTGCAAGTACCTATGGCTCGTCAACACAAATCCCGCAGTTCACGGTTGACGCTGACGGACGCCTTACAGCCGCATCAAACGTTACTATCAGCGGAACCTCACCTGGTGGCGCAGCAGGGGGCGACCTCACGGGCACATATCCGAACCCAACGATAGCAACAACAGCGGGCGAGAATATCTCGACAGCGATCAATACATCTGCTACAACGCGGATCGCTGCAACAAAGATCTCTGCAGCAAATGATGCTGTGGCATCGGACATCGATGCATCGGGCGATCTCAATACGCTTGTGCTTGACATCAAATCAGGTGTTGTAGGAGCACCAGAACT
>CANGZU010000024.1 GCA_947458785.1 Ignavibacteria bacterium | reverse complement strand
TTCGGTTTCGCCGGCACGTACTTCAATGGCAAGTGCTGGACACACGCGTGAGCAGAGTCCGCACGCTACGCAACGCTCTCCGTCTTCTTCCTGCACAAGTACGGGGCGACCACGATATGAACCTTCTGGAATCCAGCGTTCTTCTGGGTACTGACGTGTGAATGTTGGACGAAACATCTGACGTAGCGTAAGACCTAGCCCCTTAGCAATCTCTGGAAGGTAAATCCGCTCCCAAAAATTCAGACGCTGTGATTCGGTGTTCGAGGTAACATTTGCCATAGTGGTGTATGCTGTTGTTTACTTGGTGAAGTGGATAACCAGACCCGTGATGATTACGTTCACGAGCGATATCGGAAGAAGGATCTTCCAACCAAGATTCATGAGCTGGTCGTAACGGAAGCGTGGAAGCGACCAACGCACCCAGATAAAGACGAAGACCAAAAGGAAGGCCTTCGAGAGGAATACGACGTGACCAAGAAGGGCCAGTGCAATCGATAGTGTCGTTGGGTCTGTGATGAACTGACCAAGCACGGCAGCATCATCAACAAACGGAATGGCATCCCATCCACCAAGATAGAGAGCAGCCATGATGGCGCTTGATGCGAGCATGTTGGCATACTCAGCAAGGTAGAGCAGACCGAACTTCATTCCAGAATACTCTGTGTGATAACCACCAACGAGTTCTGGTTCTGCTTCAGGCAAGTCGAAGGGGGCACGGTTGGTCTCAGCAAGTGCTGTGATGAAGAACAGGATAAAGCCCACTGGCTGATACATCACATACCATGCACCCGTATTCTGCTGCTTCATCATATCAACAAGGTTGAGCGACCCTGCACAGAGAACAACAGCGATAATGGCAAGACCCATCGAGAGCTCATAGCTGATCATCTGCGCCGATGAGCGAAGACCACCCATGAGCGAGTACTTGTTGTTGGAGCTCCATCCGGCAAGCGCAACACCGTAGACACCTACCGACGTCATGGCAAGCACGGCAAGAATGCCGATGTCCATGTTCGGGACCATTGTTAGACTGTACGTGATGCCGTCGATCGTCACGGCCGGACTAAACGGAATCAGCGCGTAGACGGTGATGGCAACGGCGATCGAGATCACAGGTGCGAGTGCGTGGAAGCGATAGTCGGCAGCGGCCGGCACAACGTCTTCCTTGAGGTAAAGCTTGAACACGTCGGCAAACGACTGGAACAAGCCCCATGGTCCTACGCGGTTTGGACCGACACGATTCTGGATCCATGCCGCGATCTTACGCTCTGCAAGAACCATGTAGGCTGCTGCTACGAGCATCAGGTTGACCAAGATCCCGGCTTGCGCTAGCGCAATGATAAGCTGTGTTGATAGAGTCATAGGTCTACTGTGGTTTCATCACATGCGATTCGTAAACAACGCCAACTGGCTCTGGATTCGTACCCTTGCCGAGTACGAGCCCGTGATATGCCTTGAGTACTTCGTAGCTCATACCCTTGAACGCATCAACATTCGATGCGAGGTGGTCAAAGACAGACGAGCTCGACGTAAAGCTCCATGATGCGCCGAGTGCGTTTGCGATCTGCATCGCAATGCGCCATCCCTGACGACTGTCGCGCTTCTCGCCATTTGACCAACGGTCGTTCGGTGCACCAAACTTGTCCCAACGACTCATCTTCATGCCCATAGAGCGCATGTTGTCCTTGGTTACAACGGCCGCATCAAACTTCTGCACACGGTGCGTGGTGTTCGTATACGTTCCGTCTGTCTCAGCCCATGCTGCCATCGGCAGGAGCACGTTTGCCTGCTGAGCTGTTGTGCTGTTGTGCGATGCGATAACGATGAGCGTATCAACGTTTGCTGCTGCGTGGGCAAGCGCTTCGGAGTGAGCACTAAGATCATCACCCATGACGATCAAGGCCTTGATCTGACCCTGCTTGATGCGCTCTGCAAGCGCATCAACGGAGTGTCCACCGTTCTTTGGTGCAATACCTACTGAATGCGCTCCGATCGCGTTTGGAGAGCGATCATTCAAGCGTAGCATGCCATCGCCGAAGTTGTGATCGTTGTGCTTGATAAAGTCTACGTTACCCGTCTTGAGCACGTCGTGTGCAAGCTTGCCAAGTAGATAGCTGTCTTCGTTTGATGCGTGGGCAGAGCCAATAACAGCGACGTCGTTGCCCTTAAGCCCCTTGAGAGCTGTTGCAGCTGCCGCGATAGCATCGTCCCATGATGCATCAACGAGCATCCCGTTCAGACGCACCTTGGGTCCGCTCAGACGATTGTCGTTCACAAGTCCAGGAACGGCCAGACGGCCTGTGTCGCACATCCAATACGAGTTCACGTGCATGTTCGTGCGTGGCTCGGAGCGCAGGACCTCGTTGTTCATGACGCCGATCTTGATGTTGCAACCGCGGGCGCAACCAGGGCAGACCGAGTCTGTGAACGACATTTCCCACACGCGAGCCTTGAAGCGGAAGTCCATGCTTGTAAGCGCACCAACCGGACAAATATCGATGACGTTCATCGAGTATTCACTGTCGAAGGTCGTACCCGGGAACGTGCGGATGGTAACCTTGTCACCACGCTGCACAAACGACAGCACTGGCTGCTTGGCAACTTCATCAGAAAACCGGATACAGCGCGAACACGAGATGCAGCGCTCACCGTCAAACATGACGTTCGGGCCGAGCTCGACACGCTTTTCTTTATGCGTCTTTTCTTCTTCGAAACGGCTCTTGCCCTTGGAGTGCACAAAGGCATACTCTTGGAGCTTGCATTGGCCAGCTTCGTCGCAAATCGGACAATCCAGTGGGTGGTTCACGAGCAAGAACTCCATGACGGCATTTTGCGCCGTTTCGGTCTTCTCGCTCGAGGTGTCAATGATCATGCCGTCGGCCACAGGTGTGGCACACGCAATCTGCATCTTCGGCATCCAATTCACAACCGGCGAGCCGTCGTCTGCGTACATCAGCGATCCGTCAACGTCCTTCTTGTGCGAACCAACGTTCACAAGACACATACGGCAGTTCCCTGCTACCGACAGCGCAGGGTGCCAGCAGAAGTGCGGGATCGTGATGCCATTGTCGAGCGCAGCCTCAATGATGGTCTTTCCTTGAGCTGCCTCTATGATCTGTCCGTCAATAATGATCTGGGGCATGTCTGTCCTTCATGAATACATCCGAACACAGGTGTTCGCGTACGCAGGCAAACATACGAGAAATCGCGCTCTTGTTCGATGTCCCTATCTTGACAAAAAACAAGGGTAGAAACATGAATTTGTGGATGACCATTCTCTTCTTGAGCGTAGTTGCGCCATGCATATCCTCGGCTCAGGCCGGACGAAGCTATGTGCAAGCAGCGGCGGCATATGTGTCGCCGTCGGGAACGCTAACAGATTCCGCAAAGTTTCGCGCAACAACTTCGTACACAGTGGGCTATCAATGGTCACCATCACGAGCCTACTCTTTCGGTGTTACTGGCTGGTACATGCCGGCCGAAATCGACCCCGTATCGGCAGGCTCTCCAACGGAGTTGGACATGTATGATCCTGCCTCGGTCTTCGGTATGAACGCCGTCGTCACATACAGACCACTCAAGCACGGATTTACGCCTTACGTTGCGGCCGAACTCGGTTTTGGTTCGCTGTCTGTTCCTGATGCCCTCGTTGGCAATAAGCATGTATCGCCGCAACTTGGGTTTTCTATCGCCGGAACATTGGGATTTTTACTACCCGTCTCGGAGAAGTTAGACGTTGACCTTGCTGCCCGCTATGCCCAAACGGCAATTGGGGGAGGGCTCACCCAGGTCAATGGTCTTCTTGGTCTGCGTTACCGACTGCGTTAGCAGTCAGGGGGCGTGCGCGGCGTTAGGGACGATTGTTGTCCCACGTTTGCTGCAGCATGAATACTTGGTTCTAGTTTGGCCTCAACGGCACGCCAGATTCCCTGACACGGGAAGCGATTCTCATACATCGCCCGGCCGATCACAACGGAATCAACATTCTGCGGCACGCTCGACTGCAGCGTCCATAAATGTTCCGGCGATGCAATGCCCCCTGCCATCGTAAAGCGCAGCGGAGCAACAGCAGCAACACGCTTAATCGTCGAGACATCCTCACCCGTCAGGTTACCCTCCCAATCAAGCTCCGTATAGATCACACGCTTGCCACCCATAGCGGCAACGTGACGAAGAAAGTCCTCATCCGGCACCGGTGCATGTTCTGCGCCCATATCAACCATGCCGTTATGAGCACGCACACCAAAGATCACCCGGCTCGGACCATACTGCTCAAGCATCGCCCGAGTCTCATCAGGATAGATCCACGCAACCTTGTTAACAGCCACACGGTAGACACCGCGCTCGAGTAACTCGCGATATGCCTCAACCGTTTGCTGACGTGACACGTATTGAATCGGAATGTCGATTGACCTCTGCATGGCAACAACCGTTTCGATATTCAGGGGGCTCACAATCCCCTTCCACGAATCGATATCCGTTACGTGCAGACACTTTGCATTCTCGCGTCTCCACAACTGCGCCAACTCTACCGGATGCTCACTGATCTCCGAATACAATTCCTCCGTACCGGGCACACCACGAATACATCGCATCGCGTGTCCGTTCGTGAGATCTATGGCTGGGATGATGAGAAGCATTGTTTTTAATTACTAATTACTAATTACTAATTACCAATGACGAATGACGAATGACGAATGACGGTGTAATTGGTAATTGGTAATTGGTCATTCGTAATTGGTCATTGGTAATTGGTAATTGGTCATTCGTAATTGGTAACTCGTAATTGGTCATTCGTAATTGGTAACTGTCTCTTACGATGTTTGGCGAAGTGCAAGGCGAATGAGTTTCTCTGATGAATCGGCTGACGATGGGTCAACAGCTATTGCTGCCTTCACAGCCTTTTCTGCTGCAGCACGAGCAAAGCCGAGAGCCTGAAGAGCGCTAACAGCATCGTCGATTGCTGGGGTTGCCGATGCAGTAAGGCTTCCTCCAGATTCTGGAACTACACTGATGATCTTCTCACGTAGTTCGATGATGAGTCGCTCAGCCGTCTTCTTACCAATGCCGGGCAGGCGCTGCAGAGCCATCACGTTGCCTGTTGCAACGGCTTTGCGCAGGTCGGCGATGGACGTAGATGAGAGAATGCCCAGCGCTGTGCGGCCCCCTATACCTTGAATCGATGTCAGGAGCGTAAATGCCTCGCGTTCAGACGTGCTCGCGAACCCATAGAGCTGCATTGCATCCTCGCGCACGGCTAGGATGGTGAACAATGTCACACGTTCGCCAATTGCAGGCACTGTATCAGCGGTAGACAGTGGAACACTCACGGCATAGCCAACGCCGTGACAATCAATCACAACGTCCATGCCTTGCTTGTGGGCCACCGTGCCGGTTAACTGAGCGATCATAGGGCGCGAATATCGGGAGATTTTTCATGAATACTGTCGAAACAGGCCGCTCGGCCGAACAAGTTGCTGCGACCTTTCTCGAGGAGCGTGGTTACGAGATTCTTGACCGCAATTTCACGTACAAGAAGGTTGGCGAGATCGACATCGTAGCACGTTCTTCATTCGGACTGGTCTTTGTCGAGGTTCGGTCCCGCTACTCACATCGGTACGGCTCCCCGGAAGCATCGCTGACACCATCAAAACTCCGCGGGGTGCGCCGCACGGCCGAGGCATGGATGGTGCAGCGCAAGTGCTATGGGATGCCATGCAGGTTCGATGTGATCGCCATTGACCATTCAATTGGCCCCATGCAGATCCGTCACATCGAAAACGCGTTCTAGTTTGCGAGCCCCTTGGTAGTATTTTCGCCAACTATGTGGAGATACCTACTCAAGCGAATCGTGTTGTTTTTGCCAACACTGTTCATCATCACGCTGATATCCTTTGCCGTGAGCCGACTGGCTCCCGGAGATCCAGCCGCTGCGAAGGTCGGACAAGGCTCTGAAGGGGGCATGTCTGGTCGCAGCACTCTGAACGAAAAGACTGTCGAGCTGATCCGTAAGCAATGGCACCTCGACAAGCCTGTCTGGCAGCAGTATGCTATCTGGACAGGGGGCTTGCTCTGCTTTGATATGAGCGAGGTGTTTGTTGACGGCAAGACGGATTGGTCAGCAGCGAACTTCACGGGAAGACCAGACTTTGGTAAGTCGTTTCAAGACAACCGTCCCGTGTTCGATAAAATGCTTGAGCGCGTTCCCGTAACACTCACAATGAACCTGATTGCCATCATCCTGGCCTATACGATTGCGGTTCCACTTGGTATCTACAGTTCCACCCATACGGGATCTACGATTGATCGAATATCCACGTTCGGTCTGTTTGCGTTGTATTCCCTGCCGGTGTTCTGGATCGGCACGCTTGCCATCACATTTTTAGCTAATCCAGAGTTCATTTCAATCTTCCCATCGAGCGGACTCCGCTCTCCAGCCTTCAGCAAGAATTGGTCGGCCTGGAAGCAGCTCCTCGATTACGCCTGGCACCTTGCCCTGCCAATGGTCGTATATGTCTACGCCGACTTCGCTTTCATCTCACGTCAGATGCGCTCTTCAATGCTTGAAGTCATTCGGCAAGACTACATCAGAACGGCACGCGCTAAGGGGCTGGCAGAACGCTCGGTGATCTATCGTCATGCACTTCGCAACGCCCTGATCCCATTGATCACACTCGTTGCAGCATTGATCCCGAATCTTATCGGAGGTTCGGTGATCATTGAATCGATCTTCTCCATCCCTGGTATGGGAGAGCTCTCGTTTAAAGCACTTGTCGCGCGCGACTACCCGATGATCATGGCGGTGTTCACCATCTCGGCCATCCTCACACTCGTAGGCATGCTCGTAGCCGACGTTCTCTACAGCCTTGCAGATCCCCGCATTTCTTACGGAAAGAAGTCATCATGAGCGCGGAGACCACAACAATCGAAACCGGAGAGAACTATACCGCCTTTGTGCGACGTCAGTTCCGCAAGAGCACATTTGGCATGATCAGTGTCTACACAGTTCTTACGATCGCATTCGTCGCTGTGTTTGCCGACTTTCTCGCCAATGATAAGCCGATTGTCTGCTCACTACGCGGCGAGTTCTACTCACCCGTGCTGCGTGAATACGGGGTTACACTCGGTCTCACGCAATGGGGTCAGGATTTCGCCACAGCAGACTGGCATGCTCTGCCGTATGACTGGGCTGTATGGCCACCAGTTCCGTTTGCTCCGCGCAGCACCGACAAGACGCTTGTCTCGCTCAAAGACCGCGCTCCATCTGGCAAACACTGGCTTGGCACCGACGGTATCGGACGTGATGTGCTTGCCGGCATTATTCATGGCTCGCGCTACGCGCTCAGCATTGGCTTTATCGCCATGTCCATCGCACTCACGCTTGGCATAATCCTCGGAGCAATTGCCGGATACTTCGGCGGTGCAATAGATATTGCCATTTCCCGCTTGATAGAGATCGTCATCACCTTCCCCCGTTTCTTCCTCATCATCACCATCGTGGCTCTGGTAGAAACCGGATCTCTCTGGCTGATCATGGGGCTTATCGGTCTTACGGGGTGGACATCTATTGCCCGCTTCATGCGCGGCGAGGTGCTGCGCGTGCGCAACCTCGATTACATCAGCGCCGCAACAGCTCTCGGGTACTCTACACCACGCGTGATCTTCCGTCACGTCATCCCCAATGCCATTGCACCTGTCTTGATCTATGCCGCCTTCGGCATCGTGAGCGCAATCTTGTTCGAAAGCGCACTCTCCTTCTTGGGATTTGGTGTGCCCCCTACCATCGTAACCTGGGGTAGCGTACTCCAACAGGCTCGCTCCAGCACCGCCTCATGGTGGCTGGCAATCTTCCCTGGCTTCATGATCTTCGTTACGGTATCGGCATTCAACCTTATTGGTGATGCCCTACGAGATGCTACAGATCCGAGGTTGAGAGCTTGAGGAGAATTACCAGTTACCAATTACCAATGACCAATTACTAATGACCAATTACTAATGACTAATGACCGCAGTAATTGGTAATCAGTAATTCGTAATTGTCTTACGGCGCCAATCGCTCAGTTACCCACTGGACTTCTTCTTTGCGGTAACGAATACGATCATGCATGCGTGATGGACGTCCCTGCCAGAACTCGATGGATGACGGGACAAGCTTGAAGCCTCCCCAGTGTTCTGGCTTATCGATGTTTTCTCTTCCTGCATTAGCGGCAGTGACTGCAGCAAAACGTTCTTCGAGAAACTCGCGTGATGTTACCACCTGGCTTTGTGGCGAGGCGGCTGCTCCTACCTGACTCTCAAAAGGTCGAGAGTGGAAATACTGGGTGGACAGCTCAGGAGAAACCGTAGTTACAGTGCCTTCGATGCGAATCTGACGTTCGAGTTCGGGCCAGAAAAACAGCAACGATGCATGCGGGTTGCTGAGCAACTCTGCGCCCTTGCGGCTCTGATAATTTGTGTACCAAACAAACCCATCGTCATCGACGGACTTGAGCAGCACAACGCGAGAGGATGGACGTCCATCTGGAGTTGCACTAGATAGCACCATAGCTGTTGGCTCTGGTAGATCTGCAGCAAGGGCCTCATCAAACCAGGATAGAAACTGCGTCAGTGGATCATGATTCACTGACTCGATCGAGAGTTCTTCCTTCGTGTATTCCTTGCGCAGAGATGCGATGTCGAGGGCCATGATGTTGCTCGTTGGTTAGTGTGTCACTGGGACCGAGAACACCGTTGTCTTGCCATCACGTTCCATTTGGAGGAAGAACACTCCTGCCGGTAACGAGGAAACGTCTATAACCTGCATACCGGATTCAAGAACGAACTCACGTACCGCTTTGCCATCTGCTGTGATCCACGATGATCGTAGTGGAGCCCCCTCGGGAACGTCAATCATGATGTGATCATGCGCTGGTGTTGGACCGATGAGCCTGATGTCACTCGTGCGGGATTCATCGTCAACGCCAGTTATCACTTCTCCAAATCGCGTACAAAGGATGCTCTCGTCTGGATCAATGATACTTGCTGGAGCAGCTGGATCAGGGAAGCTGAGCGTTGAGCCGTCGTTCGGGAACTGATACGTCACATCAATCGACGGTGTCGTCATCACTATCGTCGTGTCATACCATGTAGCTCCCCATTTCACTCGCAGCGTTAATGGGATGTGAAAGTTGACGGGGACGTTTGCGGCCTTTTGAATCTGTGCGACTTTGATGTGGACAGGAACAGTGGCCCCCTGTGGGGATTCGGGCATGTTGATAACAGCTGCGAACTCCGGGTGACCCTGCTTGACGAGCCATTGGTCGAAGAACACATCCCACGATACCGGCGGATTCGGTACGTTTTCTGCGAAGTGCTGTTTGAACTGATACGTCTGCGCAGAACCGTACTTGTACTTTTCTATGTATGACCGAAGAACTGGAAAGAACACACTGTCACCCAACATGCGGCGCATCATGTGATATACCCAGCTCGACTTGTTGTAGGTCGTGGCTTCGTTGAAAATCTGTGCGATGGGAATATCATAGACTGGCGGCTCTGCTTGTCCACGGCGCATGTAACGGTCGCGCTTGTTACGCAGCACCGAGGCATAGCTGGATTGTCCTTTCACATACTCAGCATAAAGGGCCTCTGTAAAGGATGCCCCACCTTCGTTGAGCCATATGTCTGCCCACGTTGCACACGTCACGAGATCACCAAGCCATTGATGTCCAAGCTCGTGGATATAGCCGAGTTCTGCTGTTCCACGGAGCCAGAAACGGTTAATTGTCGACATCGTCTGATGTTCCATACCACCGAACGGAATCGGCGACACCGTAACATGACCATACGTTTTGAATGGGTAGCGGCCGAGCTTCTCTTCGAGTGATTCAAACCAAAGCTGGACGTTCTTCAGCGCATTCGTTGCATTGTAGACAGCGCCATCTTGATCCAACGGAAAATGATAGTTCGCAACTGGAACAGTACTTCCGTCTTTGCGTGTATACGTCTGCTTGTAATTGATGAACTCTCCAGCATTAACCGTGAAGAGGTAGGTTGGCATGATCTCGCCCTCACCCCAGATGTGCCTTGTGGCGGTGTCGCCATCGGGGAAGACTTCGAGCTCTATACCATTCGATACAACTGCATAGCCCTTAGGCACGCGTACAAGGGTTGTGAACGTTGCCTTATCATGGGGAACGTCGTGACATGGGAAAACCCTGCGAGCCCCCTGAGGCTGGAAGAACGTAAAGGCACTACCACCGGGTATCTCATTGACAGCAGCATCTTCCTTATTCCAGATGTTCATCGCATCGTCATCGCGCTGCACAGCATAATGCACCCGGACATAAACGACGTTGCCACGCCAAAGCGGACCCACCTTGACCCTTAGCTTGCCGTTGAGGTGTGTAAAAGCTGCCGCCCTTCCAGGCGTATTCTCTAGCACCGACACAAACACGCTATCGATGGTAAGGTTCACGGCATCAAGCACTACCTCGTTTGCCACGCTGTCGCGTCCGCGGATACACATGACCACATGGCACTCGGCTTTGCGCGGTCCCCGAAAGTCCTTGCGAGTAAGAAGTGAACGATACCAGTCGATCGATATCTGATACCACTCAACATCGATTGCTGTATCGAGCTCGTAGGATGGGAAGGTGTTTACGAGCATTGGCATCGGGTGCTTCGGCTGCATAACCTCCAGCAGCTTATCGTCCTGAATCATCCAATGTAGGAATGACTCTTTGTTCTCATGTCCGTCGAACTCATGCTGTGCTGTTGCAGTCGTCAAAGCAGATATTAGCACAAACAGAAGGAGGAGGTGTTTCATATGCGAGCTTTCATGTTACGCCCCGTGTGGACCGGTGCGTGGTAACGGTGCTTTGTTCATGACGTAGTTGTCGAGCCACCAACGAATATCGGCATTCGACTCTGTTCTGCGTCCAGCAAGAACGTGATCTGCATTGTCATACAGGATCAGTTTGTAAGGCCTATTCAACGCTTGAAGTTTCGTAGCCAGATCAAGCGAATGCATCGCATCAACTCTTCGGTCTCCGGTCCCGTGCAGCATAAGCAACGGCGTGGTCTCACACATCGTTTGTGCCCACAGCACAGCGCTGCGTTTTTCAGCTTCTAGCTGCGGATCAGAACCTTGCGGCAGATATCCTGCCATTGTCTTGCGGATGTATGCTTGCGCCTGCTCTGCGTGGATGCGAGAAGGGGCTCCAAAGGTAACCGCAGCCCTAAAGCGCTGCGTGCGCGCAAGCATCATGTAGGCCATCATACCTCCCCGGCTTCCACCGACGAGACCGAGACGGTCTGGATCTACATACGGCAGGCTATCAAGAAGTGGCAGTACGTTTAACGCATCATCCACGTCGCGTCCACCCCACTCTTCGGTTGCGCCCTGCGAGCCCCCTACTCCTCGATAGTTCGAGGCAATAGCAACGTAGCCCCACGAAGCGTAGAGCCCGATTATGGGCATCGCAGTTTCTGGCGTGAGTGCACCTTTGGGTCCGCTGCCACCGCGGTTAAAAATCACTGCAGGATATGACGCAGCACCAGCCGGTGGCAGGGCCATGAACCCCTTGATCCGAAGACCATCGCTGGCATAGGTGATATCGTGTAAGGTTACCGATGCATAGCGTTCGTAGTCCGCCGACTGCATTGCCCGACGAGCCATAGAGAGTGCGCCACGAGGAATCTCGAGCTGTGTGGCATCGAGAAGGGTGCCGTTGATCACGCGTTACTTCCTTTGAAGACGCTCACGGTACTTCTTTGCAAGACGCGTGTGACGCGTACTGAGATCAACCTCACGTCCGTCAATAAAGGCTGCCGTCAGCTTGTTACTTTTTGCATCAAGAGCATCACCGTCACTAACAAACAGCGTTGCGCTCTTACCAACCTCAAGGGAACCGTACTTGGTATCGACACCAAAGATCATGGCAGGCCAAATGGTGAGTGCTTTCACTGCGGCATATTCTGAAAGACCGAATGCGCGAGCAGTTCCGGCAAGGAACGGCAGGTTGCGCTGTTGCCACGAGCCGTTATCGCTGAATGCGAAAGGAATATTGTTCTCAGCAAGAATCTTTGGCAGGACAAAGGCAGCATCGTATCCATCTTCTTCACGACGTGGAAGAGAGTGAACACGCGGGACAATGATGCCTACGCCAGCTTTCTGCAGTTGTGGAATCATACGTGGTGCATCCCATGCGTCAACAAGGATTATGCGGACTTGAAACTCTGCCTGAAAGTCGAGTACTGCTTCGATTTGGCGTTGCGTTGAGGCAGTGACCATGACGGGCAGGTTCCTTTCAAACACGCCACGCATAGCTTCATAGCGTATGTCGCGCTGCGCTGTATCTACACCGGCAAGGGCTGCTTTGCTGTAGGCACGGGCATTACCGAAGATCTCGTAGATCTTGCGAACGCTCTCGGCGATGTCCTTGCGTTGATCATCAGTAGACTTGCGAACCCATGGCGATGATGAGATCTCCATTCCGGGCCACTCTAAAGCAAGTGCAGATGACGGCTGTATGGCGATGTCTTCACGTGTCCATCCATCAAGACGCATCAACGATGACCGACCTGCGATAATGCCGCCTTGTGGTACAGAGTTGACGATGAGCACGCCGTTCATTCGCACCGTTGGTAGGATTTCGCTATCCGGGTTGTACGCTGTCTCTGCACGAACATTTGGATTGAATGTACCCGCCTCTGCCATGTCACGTGTTGCGCGAACGGCATCTACCTCTGTAAGGCCGAGCGTTGTGTTGGGAGCAATAAAGCCCGGATACACGCGCTTACCAGAGCAATCGATGATTCGAGCGTCAGCGGGAATCGTAACCGAAGGCCCGATCTCTGTGATCACACCATTGCTAAAGACTATCGACTGTGGCTGTGCATTGAAAGACGGAGTGCCATAGAGTATGGCATTCTTGAGAACTACAGGTGTCTTCTGTGGTGCACCAGGAATCTCGTCACCTGCTAGAGCAGAAATCGTTGTCACTATGACAACAAGTAGGCGTATGATATTCTTCATGCTGCAAAACTACGATGTAAAAAGAGTAACCCCCAGACGTCACCACTCGTCTAGGGGCCCTCATACTCATTCAATCACACGTCTCAATTTATATACGTAGTTCGACGGAGTCAATATTTTACGGGAACTTTTTTTTGATTTTGTCGTCTACGATTTTCTTTCAATCTTTGCAACCCCTTCTGGGATCGGGGTGTAGCGCAGCCCGGTTAGCGCATCTGCTTTGGGAGCAGAGGGTCGCAGGTTCGAATCCTGCCACCCCGACATCAACGCCTTCTTCGTGAACTTCGAAGAAGGCGTTTCTGTTTTAAGGGGCATTCTTTCGTTGTATTTTCAACCAACATGCTCCATACAATACTCCTATCTGCTCTTCTCTGCTTCGGCACTTGCTCATCTGCATTGCTAGCACAGGTCAATAACGCCAGCAGCATGCAACACGACGGCCGCACGTATTCTGCTGCGTCCGATCTCCATCGCCGCGCCTCTGTCTTGATTGCGCCTACTTCGAAGCCCACAATCATCATCCGATATCTAGGGTATACATGTTCGCATTGCGTGCGCCAGTTGATCTATATCAACTCGTATGCAGATCAATTGCTGAAGCAAGGTATACGTGTTGTCGCGATCAGTCAGGACGAGCGCTCCGGCTGGGAGAAGCTGGTCCAAGCTCATGACCTCAATACGGAGATCTTTACCTACAAAGAAGATGTTTCGGGATCGATCGCCCGTTCCATTGGCGCAGTCCGGGTTGTGAACGATACGCTTTATGACTTGCACAGCACAGTTGTTCTTGCAAACAACAGTGTACGCTATGCCACATTCACAGATGAACCTGACATGGATGTTGCGCGCATCATCGGTTCGGCCGTTGAGCCAGCTGCCGAGATGCCAACAGCCGTTGTGCCGGAGTACATTGATCGCTACCTGCAGCGTGAGCCAACTACAACCATTGTTGCCGGACCCAATGACGGCGTGGTCGAGCCCCTTGATCTTGATTTCAACAGGTCGTATCTGCATCCAAATGACCTTTGGGTTGTAACGACCGACAAGCGTGGACATGCCATAGTGATCCTTCACGAGGCAACGTCAGACAAGCCCGTGATTGTTCGGAAGAAAGATGCCAGGGCGAGTCACTTCATGTGGCGCACGATGGCCCTCTCCATGGGCAACAATGGCGCATTTGGCACGGCACAGAATGGGGAGCCTGGCGACGGCGACAGCGACTACATGTTCATGGGGCCCACGTTGTGGTCAAGCGACACAGCCGTGTTCGCATCACGATACCAGAGCGACGATAGGTTCCTGGCCTCACACCTGGACATGTTGCACCAAAGTCCATATGATCTCGGCATTGCTCATGATTCAGCGAACGTCTATTGGCTCTCGGACGCCAAGTACCTTGGTATCTCGCGCTATGATTTCCGCGATCCACACGAGGTTGGCGGCACCGATCACCGAGACGGGATCATCCGCCGGTATGTAGAGACATCGATCACTCCCGGCCAGCGTGGTACACCTGCTCATATCGCACTCGATAAGCAGACAGGCTATCTGTACTACATCGACCCGGGAAAGGGAGATGTCCATTGCTTGGATACAAAAACTGGTCGCGTGAAGGATACGCTTCAAATGCCCCCTTCAAGTGCTGAAAATCTTGAAGAGTTCACGTCGGTCGTCGGTGCAGAGTTCTGGACCGTTGTTCGGGGTCTAACACGCCCAATTGGCATTGACGTCATTGGCACGCGCCTGCTCATTGGTGATGAACAGACCGGCCGCATTCACGTTTATGCAATCGACGGAAAAACTGTGACGCCAATGGGCTACATCCAGACAACGGCGTTGTCGTTGCATGGTATAACAGTCGGACCCGATGGACGCATTTGGTACGTAGATAAGAAAGCCGGCACAGTATGTCGATTAGACCTTAGTGCCGATAACGCGCTCGTGCCGGATCAGCGTGTGGTGGTATGCAAGCTGCGTGATTCCGTTGTCTTCACCTACCAAAACGTCTCAAGCTCGACGCACCAACCTAAGTTCGTGACCCGAATGTGGAATGCGTCCACGAACGCTTGGAGTGCATGGTCAAACGCCGAGTTTGGTCCGAAGATCGCAGCTGGTACCTCCGAGAGTATCTCGATTGAAGTTGAAGCGCGTGACACGACGTCGTGGTATCTGCTCGAGATTGCCGAAGCAGATGGAAAAGGTGCTCTGGGCCTACGCGCTCAGACAACGATCATACCCGAGCGTACACGAAAGGTAATCGTACAGGGCGAGCGTTTTGGAACGTTTAACATCTACGATGCCGTTCAGCAAACCAGCCGCAAGGGATATACGATGCTGCCATCAGACATTTTTGTCGAGGCGGCCGAGGAACTCCCCTATCTCAAGACGATCCTGTGGAATGCTGGAACGGCAGGTGAGATCACCATCGTTGATGATGCAGTTCTGCGGTCGTGCATGGAGAAGAATATTGACGTAATGCTGATCGGCGACGATCCGCTTCTTCTGCGCACAGACATGCCGCAGAGCGTTCAGTTCTTCCGGACGTTTGGTGTTTCTATGCGAGGTGTTGAACAGGTGCAGCCCGATAATGGTATGCGCAAATACACGGGCGTCCTAGCAGACCCTGTGACATCTGCGATCACAACTGCTGAATGTCAGTTGCCTCGCTTGAACCACAACCGGGGCGGACAGTACATCCCGAGCGTAGTGTTCCGAGCAGTTGGTGGACTTCCAATCCTTCGTGTAGACGCTGAGACGCTTGTAGGTGCGCGATATCAGGACAAAACATTCCGATCAATCATTATCGGTATCAATGCTTCCCGCTTCCTTGATGGAGGTCAGCGCACAATCATTCTTGATAAGGGGCTTCTCTGGCTTGAAGCAGCAGCAGACCGAGACAAGATCGATACCGTTACATCGGTATCAGAGACTGAATTCACAGCTCCTAGCTCATCGCTCGACCTGTTTGTTCGTGCAAGTGGACGTTCAATCGAGTGGAAGGCTCATCAAGCAGACGCGCAATACATGAGCGTTGCGGTTTATGCGTCTACTGGTCAGAAGATCGCCGAGTTCTACAGTGGCTCAGACATAGCCCCATCAGGGGTTGCTGAATTGTCATCGATAAGCGCTGGATGTTACCACGTGATTGCAGCTTCGGAGCATAGTGTCGTTCATCGTGCGATCATTGTGAGGTAATCTCCACCGTGTCGTTTTTCTCTACCAGATTCCGTCGAAGTAATCCCGACGTGCCCGAACATGTTTTCGGACATGACGTAGAGAAAGACATCGCTTTTCTTGTCGATCAGGGCAAGAAACATCTTTCCAAGTTCAACGCCGACTTAGTTGAACGTGCATTTCGATTCTGTGTCAAGGCACATGAAAAGGATGTACGCGTGTCTGGTGAGCCTTACTACACCCACCCTGCTAGCGTTGCCTTGATCGTAATTCGGGAGATTCCACTCGACGATGTTAGTGTTGCAGCTGCTTTGCTGCACGATGTTGTTGAGGACACAACATTTTCCCTGAAAGATATACGTGCAGAATTTGGCGCTGATGTAGCCAAAATTGTCGACGGTGCTACAAAGATCAGCGACGTCTTCAAGAGCAGAGAGATAACACAAGCAGAGAATTATCGCAAGCTACTGCTCTCTCTGGTCAATGATGTGCGTGTGATCCTTGTAAAGTTTGCCGACAGACTTCACAACATGCGCACCATCGACTCGCTGAATCGTCCACGTCAGGAACGCCTGGCTCGCGAAACGATGGAGCTCTACGCCCCCTTTGCACATCGTTTCGGGCTAGGCTCGATTAAATGGGAACTGGAGGATCTTTCCTTCAAGGTGCTCAACCGCGAGGCCTATGACGATATCAAGCGCAAGCTGAACTTATCGCGTGAAGAGCGTGAGACATTCATTGAGAAGTTCTTAAAGCCGATTGCCGATAACCTTACAGAACACAAACTCAAGTTCGAGATCAGCGGACGGCCGAAACATCTGTATTCGATCTACCGAAAGATGATCGTGCAGAACAAGAGTATTGATGAGCTCTTTGATCTTTTGGCTATCCGCATCATTCTTGATACACAGGAGAACAACGATTGTTTTCTCGCCTATGGTATCGTCAGCGAAATCTATCGTCCTGTACCAGAGCGCTTCAAAGACTTCATCAGCGTTCCCAAAAAGAATGGATACCAGTCGCTGCACACAACGCTGATGAGTAGCGACGGTAAACTTGTCGAGGTGCAGATTCGCACACGGGCCATGCATGATCTTGCCGAGCGTGGTGTTGCCGCACACTTTCGATATAAGGCAGGCAATGGTGCCACAGCCTCGTGGATTGATTCCAAGGATTTGGAAGAATGGGCAGACTGGGTACGGGATGTCTTTGAGAATGCCGGCGAGGAAGCCGCCCATGAGCTACTGGAGAGCTTCAAGCTAAACCTCTACCAGGATGAGATCTACTGCTTCACGCCAAAAGGTGATCTCAGAATTCTGCCGAAGGGGGCGACCCCTATCGATTTTGCTTTTGATATTCACTCGCAGATCGGTGCACGTTGCATCGGCGCAAAAGTGAACGGCAAGATTGTTCCGCTAGACCACCAGCTCCAGACCGGCGATCAGGTCGTTATCCTCACGTCAAAGAACCAGACACCTCATCGCGATTGGGAGCGCATCGCCGTTACGCACAAGGCAAAAACACATATTCGGCGTATACTCAATGAGGAACGCAGAACTCGTGTAGCCGAGGGTAAGGAGCAGTGGGAAAAGCGTTCAAAGAAGCTCGGGCTGCACATCAATGACGATGATCTGGAGAAACTTCTGGTATCGACCAGATATGAGGGGCGTACAGAGTTCTTCGCAGCAATCGGAACATCAACGTTGACTATTGAATCTGCTGGCGATCTCATCCAAGGACTCCTGCAGCCAAACGCGCCAGCCAAAGAGGTGCAACACAGCATCAGTTTTGAGACCTTCAGTGGAAGCGCCCGTAACACAGCCAACGGTATCCACATCGTTGGACAGGAGGCGCAGAGTCAGAAGATCATGTATTCGTATGCTCGCTGCTGCAACCCAGTTCCAGGCGACAATGTCATTGGTATCGTCACAATCGGCAGCGGCATCAAAGTCCACCGCTCGTCGTGCCGTAATGTTGCCGATCTGCATGAGAAACTCAAGACTCGACTTGTGTCGCTGGAATGGTCATCATCAGGTACCGGCCAATTCCTTGCCGCTGTCAAGATCACTGGCGAAGACAGACCTGGCATGCTCAATGACATCACAAGCGCCGTAATCTCCGTGCAAAAGACGAACATTCGTGGCGTGAACATTGATGCGTTCGACTCGATGTTTGAGGGTATCCTAACGGTATTCGTGACTGATCTTCCCCATCTGCGGAAAATATTCGACCGACTACACAAGATCAAGGGCATCAAAACGGTTGAACGTTTTGAAGCGTGAAACGGGCCGTAACCGTTCGTATATTTGACGGACATTTTTCACTACAAGACAGGATCGACTGCGGTGGATCTCCAGGTCGTCTTATTTACGCTCTTTGCCATCGGTGCAATTGTCTCTGCACTCTTCACCGTTACGCGCAAAAACCCAGTATCATCTGCCATGTCCCTCGTGGCGCATTTCTTTATGCTCACGGGGCTCTATCTGACGCTGCAAGCCCAGTTCGTTGCCGCCGTCCAGGTGCTGGTCTATGCCGGTGCCATCATGGTCCTGGTGGTCTTCGTGATCATGCTCCTCAATGTAGGACGGGAAGCTCAGCAAACTGGCCCTCGCACGTTACGTACGACGATCACCGTTGTTTCTGCAGCCATCATCGCAGTGATGATCGCCAGCGTGCTTCTATCGAAGCCTACTGGATACAACACGTTGCACGAACGTGCTGCAACAATGGGTAACACGAGCTCGATTGGAAAGACACTCTTCACAGAGTACATCTTCCCGTTCGAAGCAGTCTCGCTTTTGCTTCTTGCTGCGTTGATCGGAGCGGTTGTTCTTGCAAAGCGCCACGTGAAGGAAACTGAATCATGATGCCAACCCACATCCCACTCGACTACTATTTGATCCTGTCAGCCGTTCTCTTCGTGATCGGTGTTGTTGGTGTTGTCACGCGCCGAAATGCCATCATCATCTTCATGTCGCTCGAGCTAATGCTCAATGCCGTGAATTTGTCGATGGTTGCATTTTCATCGTATTTGGGCGATATCGCAGGACAGATGTTTGTTTTCTTCATCATGGCCGTGGCCGCAGCGGAAGCTGCCGTAGGTCTGGCCATCGTCTTGGCATTGTTTAGGAATAAGCAGACGGTGTATGTTGACGAGATCAACATCATGAAGTGGTAAGCCCCATGAAAGCTTTTCTGATTGCCGTTTTTGCTCTATCGACGATACTGGTTGGTTGCGTAACAACGACTGAGCCGTCGACGGATGCGCAGCGTCTGTCTGTCATCGACCTTACGCAGACGCCCGGATTTACTTGGTTTGTTGCCGAAATGGACGGCTATCGTCCGGATAGTGCGCACGTCAGCCGCGTCCGCACGGCCATGAATGCAAGCCCAGACAAGAAGGTCTACATTTTTGTGCGCCCAACATGTTCTTGCCGTGGTACACAGCGCATGTTCCCGCAGGTAATGAAGACCCTGATGGATGCAGGCGTTGATATGGGGCGTGTTGAAGTCTGGTCGATGAAGGCAGCAACAGATGCTCAGCCCTATGCGTCATTGTTTACCGTTACCCAGCTGCCAGCGTTTTATGTTGTGGCCAACGGGGTGGTAACAGCATCGATGGGCGACGATTTTGCGACGAATTATGACGAGACAAATGCAGATTCGCTGATCGCGAACGCTGTTTCTCGATAAGCGCGGGAACTCTCCCCTGGGGCACGTTGTTGTCCCTGCCACGAAGAGAGTCAGGTGAGCGCAATAGCGCCCTGACACAGCACCCCGCTCTTCCTATCCCCTTTGCGGCCGTCATTGCCCCCTTGATGACGGTCGTTTTTTTTTGGTCGTTGAGAATCGAGCTCCCCGTTTTCGAGGCCCCTTCAAGACCCCAAAAACAACCCCAAAAAACAACTACGCCCTCGCGGCCAATAACCACGAGGGCGTAATTCTACGTGCAAGCGGCGGGAGTCGAACCCGCACGGGGTTGAGCCCGCTGGATTTTGAGTCCAGTGCGTCTGCCAGTTCCGCCACGCTTGCTCGGTGTGGGCAGTGAGGGATTTGAACCCCCGACCCTCTGCTTGTAAGGCAGATGCTCTGAACCAGCTGAGCTAACTGCCCGAGTAACGTTTTGATGTCAAACGATGAGCCACAAATATACAACAATTTCTGTTTTCAGCAATTCACTGAATTGCTTCAACGCGATGAATCTCCGGGATGTTTGTGCGAATGGCACGTTCAATGCCGGCTCTTAGCGTCATGGCAGACATTGAGCACGTCTTGCAGGCTCCAACAAACCGCAATTCAAGAATATGTGTGTGCTCGTCGTAGCGAACGACTTCGACATTCCCTTTGTCTGCTTCCAGAAAGGGGCGAACCTCTTGCAGAGCAGCTTCGATGCGTTGTAGAATATCCTGCATCAGATCTCAATCGAGATTGTTGCAGTGCGAGCATCAGACTGCGCGATGCGTACCTGTTGCACGACACGCTGGGCTAGATCGCGGAAGGAATCACCCAACGAGCCCGACTCTGGATCCAGAACAAATGGGAAGCCGCTGTCAGCCCCCTCACGAACGCGCACATCGATCGGCACTTCACCAAGGAACGGGACCTTGTACTCCGAGGCCACCTGCTGTCCGCCGCCCTGCCCGAAGATGTAGTACTTGCGATCTGGCAGATCTGGCGGGATGAAGTGGCTCATGTTTTCGATAACGCCAAGGACCTTGACGTTGACCTTGTTGAACATCTGGATGGAACGTCGCACGTCTGCTAGAGCAATTTCTTGCGGTGTTGTAACGACAACTGCACCCGTGAGTGGGATTCGCTGTGTAAGAGTTAACTGGATATCTCCTGTGCCAGGGGGCAGGTCGAAAATCAAGAAGTCGAGTTCACCCCATACAATCTGCTCGACAAGCATCGTGAAATATCCGGCCAGCATTGGACCGCGCAAGATCGCTGCTTGGTCGCGCTGCATCACAAAACCAATGGATGCTACCTTGACGCCGTAGGCCTCGTTTGGGTAGCCGATGACCTTGCCTTCGGGCGACTTTTCTGCGCGCATCTGCTGATCTGCCATGCCATACATCGTTGGCTGAGACGGACCATAAATATCGGCATCGAGGAGTCCGACACTCGCCCCTCGCTGGGCAAGCGCAGCCGCCAGGTTTGCCGCTACCGTTGACTTACCTACTCCGCCCTTACCGGAGGAAACAGCGATCAGGTGCTTGATCGAGGGGAACACTCGCCCCGTTGAAGGAGCGCCCTCAGCTTCCCGAACCAGGATCTCTATCTCGGCGTTGGGGTAGTTTGCATGGATGAGAGCCTTGCAGTCGTGATCCAGTCGCTTGGCGATCCAGTGCAGTGGCGGGACAACCTCGAGGAAAACGCGGACCTTGTTGCCGTTGACCTCTACTGAATGCACGGCCCCAAGCTGCCCTAGTGTTGACCCCAGATCGGGGTCTTGAATGCTGCTGAGTAACGAAGTGAGATGTTCTTGATTCATGCACAAAAATACCGCTATGTCCCGTATCTTTCACGCCCACGTTGATAATCACTTTTTTCGTTTCAATTGGAGTACCTCAATGAAGAATGCTCTTCTCGGTGCGATGCTTGCAGCAGCGACAGTTGGCGGAACTGCTCAAAAGATGATGGTTGCAGAACCACGTCTAACGACTCCCGTCCCAATGCGCCTGACAGCCGGCGATCTGACACCACAACCAGCAGGTAAGGTTGAAGAAGGCACACAAGCCACAACCTTCCGCCGCGTCTTCCAGACCGACGTGCGCAGTCAGTTCCACTACTGGCCATACGGAACCGTATCAAACGACATCTTCAAGTACGATCCTGTCTCGAAGTCATTGAACCTTTCCCGCAACAAGGCAACATTTGACGCTAGCCGTCAGATCAGCGGTGTTGAGATCGGTCTGATGCGTTCAACGAACAGTGGAACAGCATGGACGTTCGATATCATCCAAAGCACCGGCGACATCTTCTTTGGTATGCCAGTATTCGGATGGGTAAACCCAGACGGTGGCACAGACCCATCGAAGTTTGCTACGGCGATCTATGGTATCCGCTACCCAATGCCTCAGCTAACGTACGGCGGCATGAGCCTTTGGAACCGCACATCAGCCGGTTCGTACGAGATGATCATGAACGATCAAGATCGTCCAGGCAGCGGCTACGAAGTTCAGTTCGGTGATCTCTACTCTGACAACACTTCAGGCGCCGTCCACTATGCCGGTACGCTGAACCCAGATGAGACAGCACAATACGGTGGATACGGATACTTCAACTTCAACCTCATCGTTGAAGATTTTGGAACATTCCCAACAATCCCAGCACAATGGGGAGTTGATAAGTGGCGTCCAAGCGAAGTTCTCTCATCTTCGTTCAACGCACCGATGCTTCTCGAAGGCGACGAGTCAGGCAACCTGTATGCATGCTTCAACAACTTTGCTGCAGACAACCTCGACACACGCGGTGTTCAGGTGTCAAAGTCAGCAGATCAAGGTAAGACATGGGGCTCCTTCGTTTCCATGCCTACCTCACTGCTCGATGAGTATGCCAAGGCAACAGGTGGCGACATCGCCTTTCAGCCAGGACAAAGCCCATACAGTGGCGGCTCGTTTATCGTAACAGGCGATGATTCATTCTCGTACTTCATGCGCGTTGCAACTGGTATCAAGAATGCAGACAATCCTGCACAGATTGATACAGTTATCACATACAACATTGTAGAAGCTGCATACAAGGCTGGCTCATGGACAATGCGTCCAGTTGCTCCTCTTGCATCGTTTGGATTCCGCATGGTTTCTGTGCAAGATTCGATTTCTCAAGCTATCGGAGCTCC
>CANGZU010000023.1 GCA_947458785.1 Ignavibacteria bacterium | reverse complement strand
TTGGCCATCGATATGGAAACCGCAACAGTGTTCATCGTCGGACATAAGAACGACATTCCACGTGGCGCCCTGCTCCTCGTAAGCGATGTGCCCGTTGTTCCCGAGGGCGTGAAGACCGAAGAGAGTGATAAAAAGGTAACACAGGAATTCGCGGATCTACACCTGACGATCGGCATCGAAGCAATGCGCGAGATTGGCATCAAAGGCGAGCACATTAAACACCTGCGTTATGATTAACTACATCGTTGCATGTCTCTTTGCAGCAACAACATATGCTGTTGCTCAGCCGTTTGTTGTCTCGGGTCCAACCGTTGGACACGTAGACATGCGCAGTGCGAGTATCGCTGTGCAGATCGGATTTCTCAAAGAGACGGGCCGCACTGATGTGGCTGTGCGCTACACAGACGTTGCATCGAAGAATACCTACACGACTCCTCCTACGTATCACGGCTACCCCGGCAATGGCGGATGTATGACGTTTACGCTCGACAGCGTAGAGCCGGGCAGGACCTATACCTATGAGATCCTAGTGGGTGGCGAGGTTCTCAGTGTTCCGGTTCCAACACGTTTTACATCAAGGCCCATCTTTCGCTATCGTGGGAATGACTGGCCAACAGTGAACCTCGCCTTCGGGAGCTGCCATTACGTGAATGAGGCCGGTTACGAGCGCTTTGACTCTACGGGCAAGGAAAAGGGGTATGGCACGGAAACGGGCATATTTGATGCTATCGTCAAGCGCAAGCCGGATGCTATGCTTTGGTTGGGCGACAACGTCTACCTGCGTGATCCAGATTGGAGCTCGCGATCAGGCATTCTCAAGCGCTATGCGCATACGCGCGCTCACAAACACACGCGCGAGTTGTTTGCTACGATTCCCAGTTATGCAGTCTGGGATGACCATGATTACGGCCCGAACGATGCAGATCGTTCATATGTGCTCAAAGATGATGCGCTCGACGTCTTCAAGCTCTTTTGGCCCAACCCATCATACGGAGTAGGGGGCAAGCCTGGCATCACATCGTCATTTGAATTGGCAGATGTGCAGGTATTCCTTCTTGATGACCGCTACTATCGTTCCTCGAATGACCGACACGACCAACCTAAGTCCATACTTGGAGATCATCAAGTTGATTGGTTGATCGACGCGCTCTCATCGAGCAGAGCAACGTTCAAGATCGTTGCTGTTGGCTCGCAACTCTTGAGTGATAACAAGCGCCGCGAGGGCTTTGAGCGCTCTCCCGAGGAGCGTCAGAAGATCATCGACCTCATCACCCGCAACAACATTCCAGGAGTGATGTTCATGTCGGGAGATGTACACTTTGCTGAACTCTCCAAATTGGAGAGAGAGAGCACGTATCCGATCTATGAGATAACCTCCTCGCCCCTTTCAGCAGGGATCAATTCGAGCCCAATCTACCGGGCAAACTCGTTCAATGTGCCGGGTACAGAGTACGTTGGACATAACTTTGGACACATCACCGTGTCGGGTCCACGCGGTAAGCGAGTCCTGACCATGCGCATTGTTGATGCCGCAGGCAAAGACGTCTGGGTGCGTGAGATTCAAGAGTCGGAGCTTCGCAAAAAGGGCTAAGCGTATCTTTGCGCCATGTCTCTGATCGAACTGCTTGCAAAGTCTGAATTCGCACTACGCACAGCGTCGTCAATCATGCCGCCATCCTTGGTGGTGCGTGCATTCACGGCTGGACGCAACATCTTCCTGCCGCGCTTTGCACAGGACGTCCCTGCTGTATCATTTGTGCCCCCTAGCGATCAAGGTGTGACAGCATGGGGCTTGCAGTTCCGCTTTCCACTATGGAATGCAGCAGGAATGTTCAAGAAGGGTTATGGATACGATGTTGTAGCGGCCCAAGGTGCTGGTGCGTTTGTGGCAGGTACAACTACTTCGCGCGCCCGTGCGGGCAATGTTGTTCGAGGAATTGCATGGCCTTCGACGCAGTATCCGAATTCGCACTCTGCATCGAACTGGATGGGGCTGCCCAATGAGGGGCATACAGCAGTTGCTTCGCGATTAAGCAAGGTCGTAAAGGTGCCCGGCTGCCCCTTAGGAGCAAGCGTCAGTGCTGAACCTGGACTTGACGCAGAGCAAGCAATCCCGGAGCTCATTGAGGGTATGCAGCGCTATGCAGATGCTGGCGTAGACTACCTCGAACTCAACGAGAGCTGTCCCAATGTCCCGGGGCATGGCGGTGGGCACGCTGCGCTGGACGAAGGTCTGCTCAGTAGGTTGGATGCCGTTGCGCAATCATTTCTTGTCAAGCGTACGCGAACGCTGCCCGTGGTTGTTAAGCTGTCCACAGATACGTCACTAGATCAACTGCCGGCTCTACTCAGTGCACTCATTGAACGGGGTTTTGATGGTGTGATCCTCGGGAACACATCAACGCGGTATGCCGAATTGCGCGAACATGTACATCACGACGATCGTAAACTCTATGACTACTTCACGTCGACGTATGGCGGCGGCATAAGTGGGCAGCTTCTACGAACATCATCACTTCTATCATCGGCTACGGCCGTGCGTGCCGTGCAAGAGATTAACCCCAGTCATGAATTCAACGTGATTCGATGTGGTGGAGTGATGACGGCGGACGATGTCACTGCGTCGATGGTAGAAGGCGTGCGACTTAACCAATGGTATGTGGGCTACTTTGAAGGTTTTGCCCAGCACGGACATAAACTCTATCGCGAAATGTCTGCCTGCATACGTCCAACCCGCGCCCGCACAGAGTCGTAGAACACACGCATCTGCTCTGGATTCGCTCCGTAGGTAGCGAGATCGCCGAAGAACTGATCCTTTGTGTAGCCCTGGGCCTGAAGGAGTGAGTCAAGTCGCTGCTGGGATGTTGTAGTGTCCGTTGCCGACATGCGCAGCACAACGTATTGTGTGTAGGTGGTGAGCAGCCGTTCGTCAACGTCATTTCCTTTATCGCATGCCGTGCAAACCGCAGCTATGGCGGTAATTCCAAGGCGAATCATCAAGCTCACGGTATCTCCTGTGAATAGTCACTGTACAGGAGCACCAGCTCATGAAGCATCATAGCGGTAGCTCCCCAAAGAGGGATCGACGGGTGGACATTCCAGATAGGAACAGGAATGGGAAGATGTGGGATGATGCCTTCTCGTTCTTCATACATACTGTGGTCGAGGAAGTCGGTTAGGCGTCGTGTGAACACCTCCGAGACCTCCTGTTTGCTGAGGTTCCATTGTTCCTGATTGTCAATTCGTGCAATGATAGGCGTCACTGCACTGTTTGATGGAGGAATATACAAGGAGCTCAGTGCACCAAGAACATGTGGTTGCGAGCGTTCAATGCCGATCTCTTCGTGGGCCTCGCGCAATGCAGCTTCAACATGCGTTTCTCCTTCGTCAAGGCGTCCGCCAGGGAAGGAAATCTGTCCTCGATGACTGCGGAGTGTCTGGCTGCGAACAGTAAACAGGACTTCAACGGAATGATCGCTGTGCTCGATGATGGGTATGAGAACGGCGCTCGGCCTAGCCCCTGCTGGTGCGACCGATAGCCTCAGGTCAGCGTCCTTGATTGCCGGCACAAAACGCCGATGTGCTTCGAGACCAGGAAGAGGTGATTGCAGTCGGCCTACGAGCCACGTTGAGAACATCATCATGCAAATCTGCAGAGAATCGCGTTGTATTTTGATACATGATGAACTTGGCTGAACTCCTTCAGATACTTGATGCCGAAGCAGTCGGCGGACTGCAGTTACCGAACGAGCAGGCCGCCGAGCCGGTCACAGGTGTCACATCCGACTCACGCGAGGTTCTCGCAGGAATGGTCTTTGTGGCCGTAGTTGGTACCAACTTTGACGGTCACGCAGCGATTGCTGACGCTCTGAGTCGTGGTGCTAGTGCTGTGGTCGTTGAGCGGCTGCCTGAGAGCCCCTTACATGTGCCATGTGTGCAGGTTCGGGATACGAGGCTTGCCTACTCAAAGCTCATGGTGACCTATCGCAACAACCCGAGCTCGCGCTTGCGCCTCTACGGGGTAACTGGGACAAACGGCAAGACAACCTGTGCTACGCTCCTTGAACAGCTGCTAACGCTTGCGGGGCGCAATGTGGGGTTCATCGGAACAACGGGTAATCGCTACAACGGTGTGCAGTACCCAACGAGTTATTCAACGCCGCATGCAGGGCAGCTTGCAGAGCTCTTTGATGATATGGCCAATGCAGGTGTCGACTCTGTCTCAATGGAAGTAAGCTCACACGCCTTAGATCAGCATCGTGTGTATGGCATTGCCTATCGCGGCGCAATATTCACGAATCTGACACGCGATCATTTGGACTATCATGGTACGATCGAGAACTATGCGAAGTCCAAGAAACGTCTCTTTGACGGGTTGTCGGAAGATGCAATAGCCGTTCTTTGGGGCGAAAGTGAGTGGGCCTCGTACATGAAGCGTCATTGCAACGCACGTCGGGTTGTGATGGTTGGAACGGGGCCGGGGAATCACGTGCAAGTGACAGACGTCTCACTAAGTGTCTCGGGCACGAGCTTCGTGTTGCGTCTAAAAAGCGCCGACCTTGAGGCGATGCCTGAGGTGCTGCAGATACGAACCAAGCTTCTCGGCGACTTCAACGTGGCCAATGTTGCGCTCGTTGTCGTGCTGGCCATTCTTGATGGAGTTGCCGCGGAACGTGTGGCAGAAATTGTGCCGAACCTCACCGGACCCAAAGGCCGAATGGAAGTCCATTCGACAAGTAAGGGCACGACTGCGATCGTCGACTATGCGCATTCACCTGATGCACTCGACAATGTTCTGCGAGTGGTTCGTGAGTTTGCTTCGTCCGACCACAAGAACAGACGTGTGCATGTTGTCTTCGGCTGCGGGGGAGATAGAGATAAAGGTAAACGCGCAGAGATGGGGCGCATAGCCAGTACGCTGGCAGATCACGTGTACATTACAAGCGACAACCCAAGAACCGAGCAACCGCGGGAAATTATCAATAACATCATGGGTGGTGTTGATGCGACGCTGCGGTCAAAGGTCGCCATTATCGAAGACCGGCGCAGTGCAATTGAGTGCGCTTTAACAGAAGCCGCACCAGAGGACGTAGTCGTGATCGCCGGGAAGGGGCACGAAGAGTATCAGATCATAGGCGCAGAGCGCCACCCGTTCAGCGATGTCGATGAGGTTTCGCGCTGGTCTGCAAAGCACAAAAAGGCGCCCCTGTAAGGGAGCGCCTTTGGATTCAGTTCGGCGTAGCTGGAGTGGAGTCTTATTCTTGTTCCATCTGTGCGCGGTGCTGACGGCGGGCAGCCTTCAGACGCGACATACGGCGCTCAACACTTGGCTTCACGTAGAAGGCACGCTTCTTGAATTCACGAAGAACGCCAGAGCGCTCATATTTCTTTTTGAAGCGGCGAAGTGCGCGGTCGATTGACTCGTTGCTTTGTACTGTGACTCCGATCACGAGAGATCCTTTGAGAAAAAATGATTACTTGAAGTTCTCAATGAGACGCTTTTCTTTATTCTTTTCAAAATGGACGAGAACAGAGCCACGTCCATTTGACATTACTTCCTTCGCACGTACGATGCCCACGTCGTCCCAAGCCTTGTGGTAGAGCACATCGCCAACCTTGTACGCGTTCTTCGGTGAGTACTCTTTTGAGTCCTCGCGCGCAAGCTTGATTTCCGTGACCTTCTTTTCCGTGTTTGATGCGAGCGTGTCGAGATTGACCATCTGCATATGACGGCTTACGGCACACTTCGCCCACTGCATACGTCCGTTTTCAGTTTCTGTTGGTTCCCCAATCAGTTCGTGCTTGGTATCCTTCATCAGAAATGGAGAATACATCACCATGTATTTCGCTTTACGCTTGGTTTTCTTTGGTGCGTCAACTTCTTCGACGTCACCTTCGACTACCTTAGCAGCTTTTTTAGCCTTTGGGGCCTTTTCTGTGGTGGCCTTCGCGGCCTTCACGGTCGGCATAGAGATTCCAGAGAATTTCGGGACTCGCAAGATACGAAAGAAATCCGTAACAGGTGCATGTATACGTGAAACGGGGCTCGTGAGGGCTTACTTGGCCTTGGCGAGCTTGGCCTTCAGCGTTTGGATAACGGGCACCGGAGAGGGGTCTGTCTTGTTCAGAATTGCCAGATGCCAGCTGACCCAATCGCCGAGGTAAATCAATGAGAACATTCGAGATAGCAGGGTAGAGCCCTTGCCTTCGAGTGCTGTGACTTCGCCAACAGAACTCTTGACGATGTCCTTGAGGGCGTCAAATCGTATCTGAACACGCCGATGATCATCACTGTCCCGCAGAAGCAGGACGGAAAAATCTTTGAGTCTGCCTTTCGGATGTTGCCATCCGTTGATCTCGTTGTGATTCATCTCCGGCAACAGGTTCCCGAAGGCTACCTGCTTGGCATTTTCCTGGATCTGGCCTCTCCAGCGCAGATTAACGACGTCGAGACGCTCGCTCGAGGAGTATATGACCGGCATTTTGCCGTGAAGTTTCTTCGCGATTTGCAGAGCTGGGTTCTTGGCTGTAGAGGATGCATAAACATCGCGCATCTCGTCGGTGTGCGCCATAATCTCGCGCAAGCCCTTTGCGTTGGCGCGTGATGCACGTGAATCGATCGCGCCATACCTGCTCATAATTGTCAGTAGCGGGAAGAATGAGTACGCAATCGCACAGCGTGGTTGAAATCCAGGTGGGATGTTAATAATCGGGAATCCGTACGTAATTGCACGCTTACCCAACTGCCCGCCAGTAGTGATGCACACCACGCGCATTGTCTTTTTGCGCACATCATCGAAGGCCGCAAGTGTCTCTTCGGTCTCTCCGGAATAGCTTGAGCAGACAACATTCGTGTCTGAATCCATCCATGACGGCACGGTGTACCCTCGGTGCACGGAGATGTTCAAGTGGTCAGCACCTGGCGTCACTGCAGCATAGCTACGAAGTAGGTCAGCGCCAATGGCCGAACCGCCTAAGCCGAAGAATGCATAGCGGTTAGAAGTTGCTTGCTGACGCCAAAGGGGCGCATTCTCTCCGATACTGACAGCGTCCTTTACCTGCTCAGGAAACCGGTAAAGCGTGTCGAACATGTTCGACGTATCAATAGCACTGGCTGGATTTTTGGGCATACGGGCCCCTTTCTAGGCAATTCGAATTATCAATAATAATAGAAATACCTACGCCAGAAAGCAAGGGATGGGTATAACTTATTCTGGAAGATGGGGTTCGCGAAGCTCTACCGAACCGCCTGTGACCTTCTTGCGCAAGCGCATGTTGAGGAACTCTACCGAGATCGAGAATGCCATTGCAAAGTAGACGTAGCCCTTTGGAACATGGACTGCTACGCCTTCGAGGACAAGAACCAGACCTACCATCAGGAGAAAGGCTAAGGCCAGGACCTTTACGGTAGGGTGCTGATGAATGAAGCGCGAAACACCACCAGCACTCAGCTGCATAACGATCACTGCCACAACCACAGCAATGGCCATGACGGCAAAATCCTGTGACAGACCGATGGCCGTAATCACCGAATCAATAGAAAACACCAAGTCAAGCAGAATGATCTGAAGGATCATCACACCAAATGCAGCCCTTTTCGACGAGGCCTGTGAGCCATGTTCTTCGCCCTCAAGCTTTGCATGCAATTCGCTGGTGGCTTTGGCCAAGAGGAACAAGCCCCCTGCCATCATGATCATGTCGCGCCCGCTGATTCCCCAGTCGCCCGACATCAATAACATCTTTGGGATTGTGATAAGGGGCGTCGTCAGCTGAGCGATCCAGACTGCTCCCAACAGAAACACGATGCGAAGGACAAGTGCGAGCGATAAGCCGATGGAGCGTGCCTTGGCCTGCTGGGTCTCCGGCAGACGTCCTACCAAGATCGAGATGAAAATGATATTGTCGATTCCGAGCACGATCTCAAGCACGGTGAGCGTAATGAGAGCGACGAATCCGTCGACAGTAAAGAGTGTTTCCATAGCTGCAAATGTAATTTTGTTTCTATGACATTTACGAGTTTTAATCCTGCTAATGGTCTTCCGTGTGCAACATATCCAGCGCACGAGGCAGAAGAAGTAGAAGCACGAATTGAACGTGCCTTTCGTGCACAGCGTTTGTGGGCACAAATGCCACTGCACGAGCGATCAGCTCGCATCATTGCTCTTGCAGATGCGCTTGAGCGTCACTGTGAACCAGCAGCGCGTCTGATAACAAAGGAGATGGGCAAGCCCCTTGCACAAAGCAGAGCAGAAGTGCTCAAGTGTGCATCAGTTTGTAGGTACATGGCGCAGATCGCACCGGAGGTGCTCTCTGATCAGCAGATCGAAGCGGGCTTTGCGCAAAGCCTTGTGGTGCATGAACCACTCGGAACGGTGTTCTCGATCATGCCGTGGAATTTTCCGCTGTGGCAGTTCTTTCGGTTTGCTGCACCTGCGTTGATTGGGGGGAATGCTGTGCTGGTCAAGCATGCCCCCTCGACAATGGGCTGTGGTATGATCGCTGTGAGGCTATGCCATGTTGCCGGTCTGCCGGAGGACCTGATCGCGGATCTGCGAATTGATGTTCCTCTGGTAGAACAGGTCCTTGCCGACGATCGCATTCATGCGGTCACGTTCACGGGTAGCACACAAGGCGGTGCGGCAGTGGCCGCCCTTGCAGGTAAGTATCTCAAGAAGTCGGTGATGGAGTTAGGGGGCAGCGATCCATACATCATTTGCCAGGATGCCGAACTCGATCGAGCTGTTGCTATGTGTGTTACGGGGCGCACGATCAATAGTGGGCAATCATGTATCGCAGCGAAGAGGTTCATTGTGCATACGTCGATTGCAGGCGACTTTGTTCAGCGTGTAGCTAAGCGTTTTGACGAGCTTGTTGTCGGTGATCCGCACGACATAGCTACAGATATTGGGCCGTTAGCCCGACGTGATCTCAAGGACTTGATCATAGACCAGGTGTCGCGTGCAAAGCAAGCGGGTGCTCGGGCGGTGACACAACGTAGTTTGGATAACGCCGAACGTGATGGGTTCTTTGTGTCCCCGACGCTCCTGGTGGATGTCGAGGCATCAAATCCAGCTTTCACCGAAGAGCTTTTTGGCCCCGTTGCTACTGTCACAACGTTCGACTCTATGGAGGAAGCTGTCTACTTGGCCAACGCTACAAGTTTTGGACTTGGTGCTGCTGTCTGCTCACAAGACGTAAGCATTGCGCACGAGATAGCCCGCAAGCTTCACTGCGGCACAGTCTTTATCAACGACTTTGTGCGCAGCGATGTTCGCCTGCCGTTTGGCGGCGTAAAAAAGTCCGGCTACGGACGAGAGCTCGGCAGATGGGGTATGCTGGAGTTTGTCAACGTTAAGAACATCACGACTGTTTGATACGCTCCACCCGCGCATCACGACGTTGCTTGGCAAGTGCGCGCAGGTCTACGACATGGTCTGCCTCGTCTACGATCTCGGCTCCAAGCATTGTCTCGAGCACATCTTCCATGGTGATGATGCCCTCGACGCCTCCATGTTCATCAACTACCATGAACACGTGCTGACGTTGCTGAAGGAACTGCTCAAGCGCGTGATCGAGCGTGATGTTTTCTGGGATGAATCCGATGTCGCGCTTAAGGCGGCTAATCTCTGCCGTTTGTCTACCGGCGACCGCAGCACGAAGGATATCCTTCGTCATGACGTACCCCGAGACTGTATCCAGATCAGCTCCATCATAGACCGGCATGCGCGAGAACATCTGCAACTCTGGACGCTTGATGGCTTCGGCAACGGTCATCACTGACGCTAAGCCCGAGACCACCGTCCGCGGCGTCATAACGTCTGTAACTTCGATGCTGCTCAGCTGCATGATGTTTGTCATGATACGATACTCACCGGGATCGAGTGCCCCTTCCTCACGAGCCGTCTCTACAAGAGCTTCCAGTTCTTCCCGAGCCTCTTCTTCCTCCTCCTCTTGCGTTCGGGGCTTGGTAAGCGCAAGAAGCGCGCGACGGATCAGCAAGATTGGCGTTGAGATCGTTGTCATCACAGACAGTACATGACTTGTGAAGATGAGTGCACGATCGGATATGCGCTCGCCGATCACGGAGAACACAATCTTGATGATGGCGATGCCACTAATCAGCACGAGAGACTCGGTGTAGAATGCGGTGCCATTGGTCGTAAACATCGTGGCAAGCGTCAGCACTGCTCCAATGAGCACGACAAGATCAACCAATCTCACTGCGAGGAGTGATTCAACGGGCTCGTCCAATGCATGCTTCAATCGCGTACCCACAGCAGACCCTTCGTCGGCCATGGTGGAAACAACGGCAACAGGCAGATTCAGCAGAACAGATACCACGAACTCGCAGAGTCCGCTGATGGCAATCGCTATCGTTACGATAAAGTAGTCCATTTACCGGCTGCGAAACTCAGTACTAACAATCGTGATATCACTTGGCGACTTGATGATGCCGTAGGGCGAGCTCACGGTAGGCCGTGCCTTGATCGTGAGCTTGGCTGGCGACCCGTTCGCACCGCCGAGTGCGAGCAGTGACTGCATAATCTCGTCATAGCCCTTTTCAGAAATCACTTTGGATACATTCATGGCGATCTCGATTGGAATCGGCTGCGAAGAAGAACCTCCAGTTAGAGGTATATCTTTCTTGACAGTTCCGCTAACAACTTCACGATCATCGAAATACAGCGTCCACGGTAGCTCCTTCAAGGTCAGGTCAAGGGGCTTTGTGTTTGCAGCACTGCCGTCATTAGGGTTCTTTGCCTCGACTTCAACAACAAATGTTGCCTTGATGTTCTTTGCATGATAGGCCTCCAACAAACGCACCGCTTCCGTTGGGCTAACATCCGTGATTGCTGAGAGCTGAGAAACATCGATGCCGGAGATCTTCATGCCCGTAACCCGGTTGATGCGGAACTGCATGTCTTTCATAGACATCAGTGCATTGGTCATTTCACGAATGCTTCCGCAGGATGTAACGACGAACAGTGTGAGAACGGCCAGGATTTTGATCATCATGAATTTGTTCCGTTTGAAGATGTGGTGATTATCGTTGCTGTTCAATGAGCGAGGCAGCCAGCAGACCACTTGTTGCAACGAGTGGAATGCCTCCGCCAGGATGAGCACTGCCGCCAACATACCAAAGATTTCCAATGTCCTGCGACTTCTGTCGAGGTCGCAGAAATGCACTTAGTGGCGAATTCGAGGAAGCCCCATAGAGTGCACCACGGTATGACGACCATTCCTGCGCCATCGTGTCTGGTGTGCGAACCTGATACTGGCGAATGCTTGGCTGCAGACCGAAGGTATCTAGGCGTTCAAGAACTTTGTCAAGAACGGACTGCTCCTGCCCCTTCCACTTGGAATGTTCTCCAGGATTGAGAAGATCAGAGACGCCATTAGCTGGAGCATTGATGAGTATAAACCAGTTTTCCCGTTCAGCACCAGCCAACCGGGTGTCAGCTGCGACCGATCGGGAGATGTAGACCGTTGCACTGGCATCATTGTGCGGACCGTGGTCGATAGCCGCAAACTCACGACGGTAGTCATCTGCAAACAGAATCGAATGGTGAGCCAGACCATAGTCCGCCTGATCCACGCTTGCCTGAATAACGAGGCCGCTGCACGAGAGATCCTTGGGCTCTGTGACATTGAGGCCTAGTAGGTGCTTGCGGGTAACAAACACGTCGGCGTTCGAGATCACATGGTCGCATTCCACACGCTCGCCGTCCTCGAGCACAATGCCGTTGGCCTTCTTTCTCGCAGTTGTTATCGAGCCAACTCGTCTGCCGGTATGTATCGATACACCAAGCTCAGTGGCCAGACGCACGAGACCATCAATGATGCTGTACATGCCCCCTTCGGGATACCAGGCCCCAAAGCCAATCTCGACCCATGGTATCACCATGAGCGTTGCCGGAGCTTTGTAAGGATTTGAACCATTGTAGGTTGCAAAACGGTCGAAGAGTTGAAGCAGACGTTGGTCTCGGAAGTATGAGGCATTGTGCTTGTGCAACGTTGATGCGAACCGGAGCTTATGCAGCTTCGGCAGCATCCCCATATTCCGGGGTTTGATGAATTCGAGAAAACCATCAAAGGGCGAAAAGATGAAGACATCTTTCGTCATCTCGTAAACGTCTTTGGCGTGCTCAAGGTAGGCGCGCGCATGAGCCCCTTCGCCAGGAGCGAACTGCTCGATGTTCTTGATGACGTCTTCGAGTGCAAACGGTATGTCGAGACGGGAGCCATCGCTCCATCGGTACTGGCATGCAGGGTTCACGGGGCGCAGGACAATGTAGTCTTCTCGCCGTTTGCCAACCCGACGAAACACCTCGTCCAACACAAAGGGCATGGTCACAAGCGTGGGGCCAGTCTCGAACGTGCATCCGTCAAATGTGGTGGAGCTGCACTTACCGCCGACACGGTCGGACTGCTCGAATACATCAACGCGATAGCCCACATGGGCGAGTTGAATTGATGCAACCAAGCCACCGATACCACCGCCAACAACACAGATGCGCTGATCAGTTGTTAGGCTCATTGTGTGTTGCCTGCGTCATGATGTGTGTGCCCAGTTCATTCGCGGCGATGGTGTCGCATAGGGATGCGAGTTCATCGATGCCCAACATACTCTCCCACATCGCAAGAGGATAGACCCTCTCTTGCAGATTGTCGGAAGGGAAGACGTGTGCGTGGACCGCATGTGCGCGATCTAGGGTAACGGAGTTCTTCTTCTTCGCCGCCGAGCGAAGCTTGCCTTCGAGAACCTCAAGAGATGTCTCCATGCCAGCCTTCTGAGCATTCACGGTTGCGATTAAGGTTGGATCGATGTGCTCTGCAGCGTCTCGATATGGTTTCAGTGCTGAGTCGATGAACAGTCGCTGAACTTCAATCTCTGGCATGAGATCATTGGTAAGCTCTGATGCAATGTTATGCTCGATCTGCTGCCACGGCCGTTGAAACCAGCCGATGTCATGGCCAGATTTGATGATGTTGCGTTGCGTTTTGGCAGTGATCAACGTCATCCCTGAGCGCTGTTGCAGCGCAGGCATCGCAAGACCTGCGCAGTCGTACGCATCTGGCAGCTGACGATGATAGGCCAGCTCTGCAGCACCGAGAACCGAGACAACCGTTGGAAGTATAGCATCCTGTACCATAGGACGCGTTAGAACTGTTGGGGTGAATCGCTCGGGGTTGCGCCGAGAATGTTCGAGCAGTTCATCACTAGACCACAACGTATCGGCAATACGCACGCCATGATCGGCTTGCTCAATACGCTGGCGCCCTTCGGAGGTCGTGTACATCCAAGGGATGTCGGGAACAACTGCTTGGACATGTTCGCCATTTTCAACAATTGCCTCCGATGTCGTTCGAATACGTTCAACGATCGAAGAGTTCAATGCCAGCAAGTGTTGCAGAACAGGACCATGCAACCCAGCATCAATGATCTGACTTGCTCGGATAGGTAGAACGCCCCATCGAGAGAGATAGGGGGCAAGCGCGGCCAGAAATGCCTCGCTCCATGCTACACCATCAGCATAGACCCCCTGCATGCGCGCAGCCGTTGCATCTGCATAACGGCCCTGCAAGTTCGTCAATGAAGCATGGATGGACTCCTGCATCAAAGGGTCTATGATTCGGCTGCTCACACGTTGCCGTGGAGCAGATCCATCCCATGGCTTGATGGTGACGATGTCGTGCGTAGCCTTCAAGAGATGAGCAGTCATTGCCTCTCCAGCGTCATGGTCGTTGTCTTCGATCCAAAACACCGGTACACATGGAACGCCTGTCTGCTCAGTGATCTGTACAGCAGCCTGCGCTACCGAGCGGATCTTATAGGTGGTATACATCGGACCGCCAAAGAGCCCAACCTGTTGTCCAGTTACGGCAACAACACTTGTAGGAGTCTGTAACACTTTCAATGCATGCTGCAGTGCATCAGAGAGAGCCGTCTGGCCCAACGCTGAGCGCACGAGGTCGGTTAGTCGTGAGCGTGATGCGCCCTGACGTGCACGGACTTCGCAAAAGCTGCGATCAACGTCCTGCAACTTCATCTTCGATCGTATCGCAGTGATATTCTCGGCGCGGTCCACGTCCACCACGTGCTGCAGGAGCCCCCTTACCGATGGCCTTGATTGCCTCTTGCTCAAGCAAGCGGCGCAGGGCGGTATCGCGCTCGCGAAGCTGCACATCAGCGGCACGAGAGAAATACTCGCGTCCGTCAACAAAGGTGCGTTCCACGCGTGACATGTTTGAAAGTGGGTGCCCTGTCCAGACGACTACATCGCCGTCCTTGCCGGCCTCGAGACTACCTGTGCGCTGATCAATAGCCATCTGCTTTGCAGCATTAATGGTCACAAACTTCATCGCGTCGATCTCGGCAACATTGCCGTACTTGACGCTCTTAGCTGCCTCTTGATTTAGGCGGCGTGCCATCTCGGCATCGTCTGAGTTGATCGACACATTAACGCCGGCATCGTGCATGATGGCTGGGCTTTCCGGTATGGCATCAAATACTTCCATCTTATACGCCCACCAGTCTGCAAACGATGATGCACCAGACCCGTGCTTGGCCATCTCTTGTGCAACCTTGTAACCTTCGAGGATGTGCGTGAATGTATGCACGCGGAAGCCGAACTCTTCGGCCAGGCGCATGAGCATTAGAATCTCGCTTTGCACATATGAGTGACAGTGGATGTTTCGCTTGCTGTTGATGATCTCAACAAGTGCATCGAGCTGAAGATCCTGACGCACTGGCTTGTTCGGGTCGTTAGCCTTGAGATCGCGCTCGTACTCACGAGCAGTGCGGAAGGCATCACGCATGATCTGCTCAACACCCATGCGGGTTTGCGGGTATCGCGACGTATAGCGATCGCCCCAGTTTGCCTGCTTCACGTTTTCGCCGAGTGCAAACTTCACCGTTGGCACGGCACCTTCGACTTTAAGGCCTTCAGCATCGGTACCCCAACGAGTTTTGATGTACTGAAGCTGACCGCCCATCGGATTGGCAGAACCGTGCAGCAGGTGTGTTGATGTTACACCACCTGCGAGCTGACGATAGATGTTGACATCGTCTGGATCGAGCACATCGCCGATGCGGACCTCTGTCGTTACCGCATGCGTGCCTTCATTAACGCCGCGTGATATCGCAATGTGTGAGTGCTCGTCGATGATGCCCGGCGTGATGTGCATGCCTGAGCAATCGATAGATGAAGCAGCCGTAAGCCCCTTGCCAACTGCAACGATCTTGCCTTGGCGCAGGACAACATCGGCATTTTCGATAACACCCTGCGGACCGCATGTCCATACTGTTGCATTCTTGAGAACAACATCCGCCTGCACAGGCTGCGAAACGACTCCGAAGGGGCCCATAGGATAGACTCTCGGCATTGGCAACATCTGGCTGATGCGTTGCCAGCTTGAGCGTTCATCGCGGTTTCGCAGGGTCGAATCACGGCGCATAATAAAGCTGATGGCGCGGCCATCAGGCATCAGCGCTTCACCGCTGAACATGATCGAATCGGCTGCACTTGCTGCGCGAAGCAGTCCTGGCGTGCCGAGCGTGTCTAGCGAGATCGTAAAGGCCGCACGTTTACCTTGAAGCGAGAAGGTGCCCTGTAGAGTGATGCTGTCGCGTGTGAACTCGGCTGACGGCTGATCTGCAGTGCCTGAAATCTTGACGCGCAGGCTCTTGCCAGCAGGGAGCCCTGATGATGTAAGCGTCCAGTGTCCACGAACATCAAGGTCGACTGGCTGACGCAGCACGCGCTCAGATCCGGCCACAATAACTCTGTCGATCTCTGTTTTCTCGTCGAAGAGGGGGCCATTTGTGATGACAAGATTCGCATAGTAACCTGCATCAATGCGTCCAACACGATCACCGGCGCGAGCAATCGTTGCAGGCTCGGTAGTTAGGGCTGCAAGCGCAGCATCTTCGCGCAGACCGCGCTTGATGCAGTCGCGAACGCGAGTCAGTAGTGCCGACTTGTCTTTGAGTCCATTGAGCGTGAAGGCAATCCGAATTCCTGCAGAGTCAAGCAGGCGTGCATTATCTGGCGCCCAATACCAGTTGATCAGCTGCGTAAGACCTACCTCGTGAGCACTGATCGCGTCACGCACATCCGGAACGTCTGGGAACGTGAGAGGGATGATGACCGCCTCAGGCTTTGTAGCCGCGATCGAGCTCAAACGACGGAATTCCATTCCTGTTCCAAGATGCACTATAGGCACACCGGCCTCTTGGGCGATGCGGTGCCAGCGCACGATATCGTGTTCATCATAAGACTCCGTCAGGAACGGAGTCCTAGATGTGACAGCGTTCTGGAGAGCTTCGAGAGAGAGATTCACTTCTGGCGGACGATTTGTGATCACGCGCTGGGCAGCTGCATGGGCCTTGCCGTACCATGCGGCATCGAGAAATGCCTGACGGATGAGAGCAATCGAACCCATCTGCGAAGATGGATATGGTGTCTTCGACGAACCCTTGGAAAATGAAAGACGCTGGTAGACATTGTCGGCGATGACTGTCTTTGAGGAGGTACCTCCACGCATCAATACAGTTGCTGCGCTGCCGCTAAAGATACCGTCAACAGAAACCGTGGAAGCAGCCCCGTAACCAAGAGCCTGCCAATCGCGCGCAACATCCTCGTTGATGCGAAGCGCATCCGTTGCACGACGTTCCGGGCGAACCGCTTGGTTCCAGTAATGTGCTCCTTGCGGCTCGGGTGTATTCGGCTGTTCATCTTCATCCCACTGCGCAGGCTTCGTATCACTTTGTGAACCGCGCAGAGCTTGAACATCCAGGTATGGTTCGACGAAGCCCGCATATACATAGGCGCCACGAAGATCACGCACATCAGCACCTTGCGGCACTTCAAGGTTCTTCCCAACGCGCACGATGCGCTCATCTCGAACGATGATCACCGCGGAGTCGATACGTGCACCCGGGTACGGGATAGCCGTACAGTTCACATAGGCCACATACGGCACACGTTTCTCGCGAAGACCGTCGATGGATGTTGTAGAGACTTGGGCCACAACAGCAGTTGTGGCAAAGAGGAAAGCGAGGAATCGAATCATGCGCCAAAATTACGGCGCATTATCGTGCTAACGACCGATAGATCTGTGCAATCTGCTCCCGGAATAGGAGCGCGCGGCCTGCAGGGCTTCGCGCTGCTGTATAACGCCAGCCCCCTGACAGATGGATTCGACATCCGGAAGTGGGCGGGCCGTGCGTTGAAGTATGTCTTTGACATCGTGTGGGGTTAGGCAGGGGGCTACTTCAATCATTTGGGCAATCACCGATGCCACAATTGGTGCCGCAAACGAGGTCCCATCGACCATTTTGTACCACGGATTGATCAGCATGTTCGACTGGATGGCCGTGGCAATGTTGTCGCGTAATGACGCGACGTTCTCGACATTTCCCGAGATAATCCTTGCCTCACGGGCTATCGCAATACCGTGGGTCATCAAGAGCTCATCATTCATGCAGTCGAGCGCGCAGAGTGCAGATGCTTGCTCAGCCCCCTCTGTACCTGGAAGCACAGGCGCAGGCAGCCAGATCGACGGTGCGATGATGTCGGGTTTCTGCACACGCAGACTCGTGATACCAAACGTGCTGTGGTACATTGAGTCATCCGAACGGTCAAGCGAGTTGTTGTCGTTGAGTCCCCCTACGGTGATAGCACTTGGTGCCGCTGCGGGAGGGCGGATGGGGGCTCGCGGATTGTTCCCAGCGGCAGCGACAACGACAATGCCTTTGCCGACAAGATCTTCGACGGCGGCATTGACCGGATGATCCAATGTGTGATCGATCTCATCAGCATAGACACTGATGTTCACGATATCAATTCCATAGAGGTCCGCGTTTCGTTCGATCCAACGAAGCGCCCAGACAATCGTCGGCGTCGTAACGCGTCCTTCGTCGTTCATTGTTCGCACGGCAATCACCGATGCATCGGGTGCTAACGATGTGTAAAGCCCATGCGAGAGGTGCCCGTTGCCCGCCGCTGTGCATGCGGTCATCGTACCATGCCAATGCCGGGCCAGCGCGGCATCAGGGAGGTTCTGACGTGTAGTGTGCTCTACAGCATCTACATATAGCCGCACGCGCTGACGGGGCTGTGCTAAATCGGGGTGCACGACAAAGTCACTATCGACCATGGCAATTGTTACGCCACGCCCGCGCGCGACTGTATCGGCCTGCAGTCGATGAGGTAGAGAAAGGACTGGTCGAATGGATGGTTGCCGTGACATAATGCAGTGTCGCGAAGTTAGGGGGCTTGCAGGCCAGCCTTCTTAGTTTTGTATCCACGTGAACCATTAGGAATGATATGCCAAGACCTTTCTTGCTCGTGATACTAGCAGCGATGCTGCCGTTCTTGGCTTCTGCACAAGTTGAGATGACAATCAATGTTGACTCGCTCGCACGGGTACCCCGTATTCAGGCAGATTCCATGCCATGGAAGTGGCTAACTCGCTGGACAGCCGGATTTTCGACAACACAGCTAACAAACTGGACGCAAGGCGGACAGGATGTCTTTAGCATCGATCTAGGATGCTTCGCATCCTACGACTACGCAGACAGTATACATTCCTGGGACAACGATCTGCATTTGCGTTATGGGGTGGTCAAGCAGGGCAAACAGAGCATTCAAAAGTCCGACGACCGTATCATCCTCAGCAGCCGTATCTCACGTGTGACGTCGGACTGGTACCGGTACACTGGTTTTGTTGACTTTCGGACACAATTCTTCGACGGGGTTAACAATTCGGTCATGGATCCAAACACGGGCGCTCCTCTACGCATTTCGTCGTTCTTCGCGCCAGCCTTCCTCACGACGGCCTTTGGTCTTGACGCCGCCGTGCTGCCCGAGTTGCGAGTTCTGATTGCCCCATTGTCTTCACGTTCAACATGGGTACTTGATTCCAGACTGGTCGAGTCTGGTCGTCTCGACGGGCGAGGGGTGTTCGGTCTAGCGCCGGGAGAGTCGGCCCGCACGAATATTGGTTCTGTTGTGAACCTTAAGCTTGACTGGGAAGTCGCAACAAACGTCAGCTTGCGCACACGCTTCAACGGCTTTATGCCGTATGCCACTCCGGAGCTTTGGGTAGTAACGGTCGAAAATGCCATCGTGATGAAGGTCAACAGTTGGCTCAATGTTTCGTGGCTGTCGGATATCTTCTACGATGACCGTATCCCGATTACCCGTTCCGATGGATCGGTTGGTCCAACGACGCAGTTCCGCAACCAAGTAACGTTTGGTATCAACTGGTCGGTTGGTAGTTAACCATTTCGAGGAATGCCGCCTCTGTGATGACGGGCACACCGAGCTCTTGAGCCTTCTTGAGCTTGCTACCAGCTTCGGCCCCGGCAACAACGTATGACGTCTTCTTGCTGACAGAGCCAGAGGCTTTCCCACCGTTTGCTTCGACGATCTCCTCGGCTTGCTTGCGGGTAACAGTCGTCAGCTCGCCCGTAAACACAAACGTTATGCCCGCAAGATTCTGTGATAGCTCGGATGGGGCTTCACCGACAAAGCAAAGTCCTGTATCGCGCAGTGCTTGCACTTCCAGTGCGTTGTCTGGTTCACCCATGTAGGCAACCACCGAGGCAGCGATCGCATCGCCGATGTCTGGGATCTTTCGCAGATCCTCATGGTGTGCCTTCATCAATTGATCGATCGATGGCATGGCCTTGCACAGGACCTTGGCCACGCCCTCGCCGACGAATCGAATGCCAAGAGCATAGATCACGCGGTGGAATGGCTGCCCCTTGCTCGCCTCAATACCACGGACCATTTTATCGAAACTCTTGGGTGCCCAGCGGTCAAGTTCGAGTACCTGTTCGCGTCGCTGCGGCAAACGATAGATGTCGCTTATGCATGTCAGAAGTCCCGCATCGATGAACTGCGCGATTGCCTTTTCACCAAGGCCGTCGATATCCATCGCATCGCGTGAAGCAAAATGCTCAAGCCGCCGACGCAGCTGCCACGGGCACAGCGAATCATTACAATACCAGTTTGCCTCACCTTCCGGGCGATGCAGTGCAGATGCCCGTGGGCATGGACACACATGGGGCATGTGCCATGGTGCAGCATCTGCGCGGCGTTTTGCGACAACAACTCCGCTGACCTTTGGTATAACGTCGCCACCCTTTTCGATCACGACGGCATCACCAATGCGCAGGTCAAGTTCATCGATATAGTCTTGATTGTGCAACGTTGCACGTGATATGGTTGAGCCTGCGAGGGCTGTTGGACGGAGTTCTGCAACAGGTGTTACCACTCCTGTGCGGCCCACCTGCAGTGTGATATCTTCGAGGACTGTCTCAGCCTTGCGCGCCTCGTACTTGTAAGCAATGGCCCAACGAGGAGAACGCGCTATGAAACCGAGCTCGTCCTGATGTCTGAGCGAGTCGACCTTGATCACAATGCCGTCGATCTGAAATGGCAGGTCAAAACGCTTCTCGTCCCATTCAGCAATGAACTTCATAACCTCGTCGACGCTTCCGCATCGGCGCACTGCAGGGCTCGTAGGAAATCCGATTGTGTGGAGTAACTCAACATTTGTTGAATGCCGCACGAGGTCAGTATCACGGGTGTCAAGCCAATAGGCAATAAACTCGAGCTGACGCTTAGCAACGTGGCGCGAATCCTTTTGTTTAAGCGTTCCTGCCGTGAGATTGCGAGGGTTCGCAAAGGTCTTATCACCCTGCGCTTCGGCCGTCTCATTGATCTTCATAAAGGTCTCATTGAGCATGTAGACCTCTCCGCGCACCGTACAATTGGCGATCAACGATCCATGCAGGCGCAACGGGATCGAACGAATCGTCCGAACGTTTGCCGTTACGTCATCTCCTGTTTGCCCGTCTCCTCGCGTTGCACCCAGGGCAAGTACACCGTTGCTGTAGGTTAGGGACATGGCAACACCATCATACTTCAACTCGCAGACGTATGTTGGTGCAGCCCCTTCTAGGGCCTCGCGAACGCGTCTGTCAAAGTCCTCGACCTCCTCTCGGGAATACGTGTTGGCAAGCGACAACATTGGCACGCTGTGGCTTACGGCCGCGAATTGTCCTACCGGAGCGCCACCGACTCGCTGTGTGGGCGAATCCGGGGTAACAAGGTCAGGATTCTGCCGTTCCAGGTCCTGCAGCTCTTCCAGCAGCTTATCGTAATCCCGATCCGAAATCTCAGGCTGGGCCTCTACGTAGTACAGGTGGTCGTGACGCAGGATCTGCCTACGTAACTCATCAATCCGAGGAGATGCATTGGTGGGCTGGTCAAAGAGTGATTGCATGCCCAAATATCAGGATTCTGGGGAGTATATTCGTTGACTACATCCTTGAAAGAGTTCGCTATGGCACGTCGTCTACGTACGATTTTCTGCGTACTGGTTCTTCAGACTCTGGCGCTTAGCGCCCAGATCAACTTTACGCCAGTCGATCCGGCATATCTACGTACGCGTAGCCCCCTGCCAGCAGATGCGAAGGCAGTTACTCCACCGCAGACAATTGTTCGGGACCTGCGCACGGTGAGCAATCACACGATCGTTGTTCCAGGGCCAAGAGGATCTTTCGAGATCGATGCTGCAACATTTGAACTCTTTACGCCCGATGCGGTGATGATCAATCGTACCGACCGTGGAGATGAATACGCCACGATTCCGAATCATGCGCTTGTTCGCGGCAAGGTGCGCGGATATCCGGGTTCGTATGTGTTTTTAGCAGCCTTCGAGACGCACGTTGTGGGCGTCGTAGAGCTCAATGAGCCAGAGGGCAAGCGTAGATTCATGATTGCGCCGGATACGGTCATCGAAGGTCGCATGGCCAATCATGTTGTCTACGAAGTTCGACCAGGAACTGGCACCCCAACACAATGCTATGCAGAGGAACTTCCAACGTATCAGCGTCAGGTAGACTCGATCTTTGCAATCACAAAGCGCGACGAGTCCTTCAAGGGGGCTGGTGAATCCCCGCTAGATGCTACGCAGTATTCGCTTCAGCTGGCGCTCGATTGCACAAACTCCTTCTACAAGAACCTTGGCAGTAGTCTCACAACTGCGGCAAGCTCAGCAATCGCAATTGCCGGTGCCTGCGGCGGTGTCTACTTCCGTGATGCCAACGTATTGATCCGCGTTCCATATCTCCGCGTCTGGACCGTAACAGATCCGTATCCAGGAGACATCGGTAATAAGCTCGGGAAGATACGTGAGCACTGGGAAGGTAACATGAAGCATGTTCGTCGCAGTGTTACCTGCCTGCTCTCAGGCGAGGGTGGTGGTGGTCTTGCATGGGTGGGCGTGCTCTGTGGAGGCTACGGGTACAACGTGAGCGGTGTTGACGGACGCGTGAATTTCCCAGCACCGAACTACATCTGGGATATCGATGTAACATCACACGAACTCGGACATAATATCGGGTCATCGCACACGCACAATTGCGGATGGAATCCACCCATTGACTCGTGCTGGAATGCCGAGGGTGGGTGTTACGAGAATACTCGAGCAAGACGCGGCACGATTATGAGCTACTGTCACCTTACCAACAAGGGCACAGAGCTCGAATTCCATCCAAGAGTTGCGTCGCTGTTCAACCGGGTGCTTTCAACCACATGGTGTAATGCACCTGTGCCAACGCAGAAGGACACTGACATTGCCGTTGTGAACATCAACGTCCCACTCAACGGTGCTGAGTACGTCACAAAGAAGACCTTTCAGCCTTCGGCATACATCCGAAACTTAGGCAACCGTTCGCTCAGTAACATAACGGTCACTTGTGATCTAACGGATCTTGACAACGTCACGAAGAAGTCACTGACCACGACGGTTGCACAACTTGGTGCGGGACAGACCTATTTAGCCCAATTCACAGGCGTAAGTCTTGATACGGCTGGGAGCTATCTGGCCCGGTTCACTGCGCGTGTGGCCAATGATCAATATGCCACAAACGATATCATGACGCGTCCATTTGCCGTTGTGACCGCCGATTCGGGAACAGTGCAGGTTACGTATCCAAACGGCGGCGAGAAGCTTATTGCTGGAACAAACGTCGACGTGACGTTCACGTCCACGAAGGTCAAGACCGTAAGTGTGCAGTTCACAATAGATGATGGCGTAACATGGAACACTTTGCAGTACAGCGTTGATGCCGCGGCCGGCAAGATCACATGGCGTGTCCCATTTGTCGTGTCCACGCAGTGCTGGGTCCGCGTGCTGAGCTTGACCAATGCAAACATCGTAGACGTATCGAATGCCAGGTTCTCTATCGATGTGCCTCTCGATGTGCAGGCTTACGACATTGTAACGCCCCTTACAACGGACGCACAGAACTCTCCGCTTCGTCCAACATTGGTGGTTCGCAACATCGGTTCGAATGACGCCA
>CANGZU010000022.1 GCA_947458785.1 Ignavibacteria bacterium | reverse complement strand
TAGCTTGCTCGATCACTTCTTCGCGATTGATCACGCGTTGACCGATAAACCACGCCGCGTCTTTGAGCTCTTTGGCTAATTCTTCTATTGATCCAAGTGCTTCGGATGGCTTTGCCATTGAATCTCTCCCTGTTATTGTAGGCCCCGTACAATATAGCACCGTCATTCATGCTCCGCGCAAAGGCCGTAGATTTGCTTCTGTGAAGAACGCCGACGTCCCAACCTCTGAACTGATTCTGCAGAAAATTGCCAACCTGCCGACACGTCCTGGTGTATACCTGCACAAGGACGCTAAGGGCACGATTATCTATGTTGGAAAGGCAAAGAACCTACGGAATCGCGTCCGCTCGTATTTCCAGGAGGGCAGACCGGTCGATGCTAAGACCGCAGTGCTGGTGCGGCAAATATGTGATCTTGACATAATCGTGACTGATACTGAGGTTGAAGCGTTTCTGCTGGAGAACACTCTAATCAAGGAGCATCGACCGAAGTATAACATTCTGCTCAAAGATGATAAATCATATCCGTTCATTCGCATCACCAAGGAACAGTTCCCGCGTGTGTTCAAGACTCGCACGCTCATCAAAGATGGTTCAAAGTACTTCGGGCCGTATACAGACGGTACATACCTGTTCTACCTCTTGAAGTCTATTCGAAGCATCTTTCCACTTCGATCCTGTGATCTGCCTCTTTCGGTGCTCGGTGTTGAGGAAGGACGTTGGAAGGTCTGTCTCGACTATCATATCAAGAAGTGCGATGGCCCATGTCAAGGGTTCATATCTGCCGATGAATACCAGCAGTACATCAAGCAGGTACAGCAAGTGCTGCAAGGCAAGACCAAAGACCTTGAGCGCCAGCTAGAACTCCGCATGTACGAACTCTCAGATGCTATGCGATTTGAAGATGCTCTCGTTGTGCGTCAGCGTCTTGAAAAACTTCGAGAGTATACGGCCAAGCAAAAGGTTCTGGGCAGCAATGATCTTGATCAAGATGTTATTGCGCTCGTTCGGTCGGAAAGTGTAGGATGCAGTATCGTGCTCACGATACGGGATGGTAAACTTGTTGGTAAGCGCCATTTCATCGTCACGAACATTGCCGACAAGGACGATGCAGAGGTGCTCTCGCGCACAATTGAGCAATGGTATGCCGACGCCGAGCATTTCCCAGATGAAGTGCTGGTTCAGAGCGAACCCGGGGATGTTGAGCTGCTGCAGAACTTCCTCAAAGAACGCGCCGGACATACTGTCGCCGTTCATGTCCCCAAGATCGGAGATAAGCGCAAGCTTGTTACACTCGCGGAACAGAACGCCGATGTTCAACTTCGTGAGTATCTGTCACAACAGGCGGAGAAGGATCAGTCGGTGTCTCGAGCAGTGTTAACACTGCAGAAGGACCTTCGGATGGAGTCTCTGCCGCGACGCATTGAGTGTGTAGATAACTCTCACATGCAGGGAACGGACTATGTATCATCGATTGTGACGTTCATTGATGGCAAACCCCGTAAGTCGGATTATCGACACTACAAACTGCGTACGCTTTCGGGTAATGATGACTTCGAGGCAATGAAAGAAGTATTGACGCGGCGATTTACCAGTAAGGAAGGCGATACAGAGTTGGTGCTGCCAGATCTCTTGATCATTGATGGCGGCAAGGGGCAGCTTTCACATGCCATGGAGGTGATCGATCAGTTAGGGTTACGTGGCAAGTTTGTTGTCATCGGGCTTGCGAAGCGACTCGAAGAAGTGTTTCTTCCCGGAACAGCTGTGCCACTCTTTCTTGCAAAAACGAGTTCAAGTTTACGTCTATTGCAGCAGGCCCGTGACGAAGCGCATCGATTTGCGATTAGCTATCACAGAAAGCTCCGAGACAAGCGTACAATCAACACGGAGTTGCTCGATATACCTGGGGTAGGCAAGACAACAGCCACGAAGCTGCTGCGCAGCTTCGGCTCCGTAGAAGCAATACGTCAGGCCCCATTTGAACAAGTAGCAGCTCTTGTTGGAAACTCCATGGCAGATAAGATGTGCAGCTACTTTGCAACACAATTGCGCAATGAAAACGCACAACCTTGATCAGTTGTGCCATCTGCTAGAGCAGATGCGCCCATCAGACGATGTTCCATATCGAGTGCCAGGACATTGGCTAGGATGTAATGGTGAAGTGGTAGTTGAGTCGGGTGCAGCGTATCTCCTGCAGCAGATACACGCCTTACGATTGCTCCCATCAGCTGCACCGGCCAGACCGCTTGTCTACAATGCTCTTCTCCGTCACGTAACTTCATTTGATCATTGCAACGGAGCCACAGGCACGAGTGGCATGTACCATTGGCGATCGACGGGTACGTTTACAAAGTTCATTGCGCTCATCCCGCACTTACGTTCAATGGGTGTGACGCAGGTTGTGCTTCTGCCGATATTTGACCGTGGGCGCGTTGGACGAAAGGGAACAATTGGGTCACCGTACGCGGTGCGAAATCCATTTGTCTTGGACGACGACCTAGCTGAACCAAGCATTGCGATGTCCACCGAAGAGCAAGCTAAAGCCATGGTCGAGGCACTCCACTTAGCTGGTATCTCGGTCGTGCTCGAGGTCGCACTGCGAACTGCGAGTCTCGACTCTGATCTTGTATCGCACGCCCCGCATTGGTTCTACTGGGTAAAGCAACAACAGCTTAATGGAGGATCTCTGCGCGCCCCTGCATTCACAGCGCCGCAACTCGAGCGCATTCATGCGATGATTGCCTCGGATGATCGCCGTTCCTTGCCGGAGCCAAATCCCTCCTACATACATATGTTTTCGCGCCCCCCGGCAGAGGTCTTCTTGGATGAACGTGGCTGGTATGGCTACGACGCCGACGGTGATATTGTTCGGCTACCGGGAGCTTTTGCAGACTGGCCTCCAGATGATCCGCAGCCAGCCTGGACAGACGTTACGTATCTGCGACTGCATCAGCACACAGACCTATTGTATCCTGCCTACAACACGATTCGGATGTTCGACGAACGGCTCGAACATGACGAATGCAAGCAATGGGATCTCTGGAACATACTTGCACAAGTTATCCCGCACTATCAACGAACCTTGAACATCGATGGTGCAATGATTGATATGGGGCATGCACTACCCCTTGCTTTGCGACATGAGATACTTCTGCGTGCGCGAGAGCATTTCCCTGATTTTGTGATCTACGAGGAGTGTTTCGAACTCGACAGCAGACTTGCCAAACAGGGGGTTGATGCCGTCGTTGGATACTTGCCGCACGTTTCACGTTCTTACATGGGGCTAGCAGATTTTGTCAATCGCTGTTCGAGGCATGATGTGCCTATTTCGTACTTCGGCGCTGTTGACTCGCATAACACGCCACGGATCGCAACAACGTATACCGCCAACGCTGGATTTGCTGTATGGTGGTTCCTATCGCTGCTTCCAAGGGCACTGCCATATATGGTAGCAGGATTTGAGCTCGGGGAGACATGTCCGATCAATACGGGGTTGGACTTCCAGACTGATGAGATTGAGTACTATCAAGAGCATGGATTGCCACTCTTTGATAACGTACCAATGCAGTGGTTGTCTACGAGTAATGTTCTAACACAGATGCAGCATCGTCAGCGTCTGGAATCGTTGTGGCAGATCATACGCGATTTAGATGAAGATGATGACGTGACTATCCTGCAATGCTTGCCTTCGGGCGTCCTAGGCTATGTGCGGAGTCCACAACGTTCTCGCCGTGGAGTGGTTGTATGTCTGAATCTCACGACCCGTGACGTCAACGTCACGCTATCGCGGTCGACCATTGTGGAAGCGTCAGCCGTAGCTGGTGTGGTGCGGGATGCAAACGAAATCATCCTTCGAGTGTCGGCTGAATCCTGCCGTGTGGTGCCAGTGCTCCGTTGCTCACCAAGCAAATGACCTAGCGACGTTGTCCGAGGATTGAGCGAAGCTCCATGAGTAGCGTCGTCAAGGTAAGGTTGATCGAGACATGATGTGTAATGTCGTAGGCGGCCCGATCAATGCAGCGAAGTGCACGGTCCAGGTCTGTATGACCAAACGCTGATGCGAACTTTACCAGCGTCTCTTCAAGATCCTTGTTGGTAATCAGTTCTGCTGCACCAGTTCGAGCGATCACATGGGTATCTCGCAACCAGACCGACATGAACCTCAGATACGTTAGTGCACGAGATTTGTCGCGGTGTTCTGCAACCGACTCGGATGCTTCGGCTATGCCGATTCGATGGTCGCGCCCGCGTAGGGCACTGCGGAGCATAGAGACCACATCCGAACGGATTTCCTGTACGTCCTCGTGAATAAACTCCAACGCAGCTGACATATCTCCGTCAGCGCAGGCAGCGATAATGTGTGCTTCATGCTCCGTACATTCACCGCGACGAAGTAGCTCCTCGATGATTGACTCATCATCGAGAGGTGGGACAACAAGTTGCTGACAGCGGGAGATGATTGTCTGCAGTAGTCGCTCGGGTTGCGAGGACGTGAGAATGATACTCACCCCTTGATGAGGCTCTTCAAGTGTCTTTAAAAAGGCATTAGCCGCCTCGGTATTCATGTTCTCGGCATCTACGATGATCACCACGCGCCGACCTTGCTGGAGCGTGGAGAGCGCCATCGAACGGTTGAGTTCACGGATTTGCCAGATGCGGATCAGATTGGCATTCGACACTTTAAACGTGGTGTATGGGTCTGCAGCGATCTCGGCGATCTGCTCGCGCATCTCTTCGAGGACGTCTTCCTTGAAATCCGACTCCTGGTCGACCTTGCCGGTTGGCAGTGCCGTCAAGATTGTGATGTTCGGGTGCTGGAGCGTCTTAGCCTGCGTGCATGACTGACATGTACCACAGGGAGCAATCGAGAACTGGCTGCGCGTAGGCGTAAAGCAGTTTAGCGTCTTGGCAAACTCTATCGCCAGAGCAAGCGAGCCCCTTCCGCGAGACCCGCTCAATAGGAGGGCTTGCGGAATCCGAGCACCGAGGATACTCTGTTGCAGCATCTCCTGAAGGTGCTGTTGTCCGATGATACGTTCCCATGGCATAGTCGCGAAGATACGTCGCGTCGTATTTTGCGAAGTATGAGAATACTTGTCATTGAAGATGAGCGCAAGGTTGCCAGCTTTATCAAGCGAGGTCTTGAAGAGGAGCGCTACATCGTGGAGACTGCATCTGATGGAGAAGAAGGACTTCTTCTAGCCCGAAACAATCTCTTCGATGCAATCGTGTTAGACGTAATGCTTCCAAAGCTTGATGGATATACTGTTCTGCGCAGGCTGCGGGATGATGGGAACTCAGTTCCCGTCATGATGCTCACAGCACGAAGCTCAACAGAAGACCGAGTGCAGGGCCTTGACTTGGGAGCAGATGATTATCTGGCTAAGCCATTTCACTTTGAAGAGTTGGCCGCACGATTGCGTTCAATCCTTCGCAGATCAACAACAGAAAAGACGACGAAGCTGCAATGTGGCGATTTGACGTTGGATTTGGTGACACACTTTGCCTACCGCGGAGAACGGGAAATTGAGCTGACAACCAAGGAGTACGCGTTACTTGAGTACCTGATGCGCAATAAAGACCGCATCTTGTCGCGATCGATGATTATGCAGCACGTCTGGAAACACAACTTCGACCCAGAGTCGAACATCATTGACGTTTACATAAAGCGGATTCGCCAGAAAATCGAAAAGGCTGGTCAAGGACAGATGATTCATTCTATTCGCGGTGTCGGTTACAGAATCCGCGAAAATGGCCCTGGTGAATTGGAAACAGAAGAGGGGATACAATGATAACGGCTAGCGGACAACAACTTGTCGAACGTATTGAGCATGGCCTTGCCGACATTCAGCATGCGTTTGATGTCTATCAAAACGAGTTTTTTATTGCGCGTCCGCCCGAGTTTTTTGCTCTCGAACTCTGCGGCGAGGCAGGGGAACTTGCCAATCTTGAAAAGAAGCGCTGGCGTGGACAGGAGATTTCTGATTTGGCCACTGCAGATGAGGCAGCAGACGTACTGATCTCATTGATGAACTTTGCCAACGCCCGAGGCATCGACCTTACCAGCGCCGTCATCGATAAACTGCGTCGAATACCGCACTCAAAGCCATAGGGAAACGAAAAAAGCCCCTTGTACAAGGGGCTTTGTTGTATTCGAGCTAAACCAGACGCCTGTTAGCGCACTTCGCGGTGCACGGTGTGACGCTTCAGGAACGGATTGTACTTCTTGATCTCAAGACGCTCCGTTGTGTTCTGCTTATTCTTCATGGTTGTATAGCGCGAAGCTGGCTTTCCTTCCTTCTTCGCTTCAGTGCACTCGAGCGTAATGATGACGCGTGCGCCCTTCTTTGCCATTGTTTTCTCCTTCGATTATAGCTCGCAAATATACGGGCTAGAGTACTATTTCCAAATAGTTAGCGTTTTTTGGTAGCCGACTTCGCAGGCGCTTTGGCTTTCGACGTGAGACGTTTTGCCGGTGTAGATGCACGAAAGGCAATCTTGATGGCCTCCGAGACATGACCAACATAGACTATGGTAAGTCCCTGTGTGACGGCAGGCTGCAGTTCTTGAACATCTCGCTTGTTGTCCTTCGGAACAAGCACGGTCGACATGCCGGCTCGCTTTGCTGCGAGCAGCTTTTCGTTGAGTCCACCGATTGCAAGTACATTTCCACGCAGCGTTACCTCGCCCGTCATTGCGACATCTCCACGAAGTGGACGGCCAGAGGCAGCTGATAGCAGTGCCAATGAAATGGTGATACCGGCAGATGGCCCATCCTTCGGAATAGCGCCCTCGGGTACGTGTATGTGGATCTGTTTGTCTTTGGCAAAGTTCTGTTCCAGGCCGAACTGTTCATAGGAGCTGCGAAGGAACGACAGAGCCGCCATGGCAGACTCCTTCATAACCTCTCCAAGCTTTCCTGTAAGCGTCAGACGTTCAGGGCCGGGCATAAATGTGACCTCAACAGGTAGGGTGTCGCCACCGAGTGACGTCCATGCAAGCCCAACTGCTACGCCGACCTTGTCGGAGAGTTCTTCTGCTTTAACCTTGAACTTTGGAGCACGCAGAAGCCGCTCAACCATCTTTTCGTCGATTGTCCAGGCCTTCTTCTTGGCCAGCGTTTTGTACGCGGCGGTTGCCTTGACATCTGAAAGTGTCTTGCTGCCCGACTTCCTGCCAACGTCATTGACAACCTCCATGGCAACCTTACGGAGGATGCTTGCGATCTCGCGCTCTAGGTTGCGCACACCCGCCTCACGCGTGTATTCCCGTATCAGCTTCAAGAGGGCATCATCAGGAAATGCGATGGAAAAGTCGGTCAATCCGTGTTTCTCTGTGAGCTTTGGTACGATGTACTTCTTGGCGATCTGGACCTTGTCCGGCTCGAGGTAACTCGATAGTTCAATAACCTCAAGTCGGTCGAGCAAAGGCCCCGGGATGTTGTACTTCACGTTCGCCGTGGCGACAAAAAGCACATTTGAAAGGTCGTAATCGACCTCCAGATAATGGTCGTTAAAGGTGCTGTTCTGCTCAGGGTCGAGCACTTCCAACAACGCTGCACTTGGATCTCCACGAAAATCCATCGACATTTTATCGATTTCGTCGAGCAGGATGACAGGATTCGTGCTGCCCGAACGTTTCATGGCTTGGATAATCTTGCCGGGCATTGCTCCGATGTACGTGCGGCGATGTCCTCGAATCTCTGCCTCATCGCGTACACCGCCCAGGGAAAGCCGCACGAAGTTGCGACCAAGAGCGCGTGCAATCGACTTCGCAAGCGAGGTCTTGCCAACTCCCGGAGGACCTGTCAAACAGAGAATCTGTCCACGCATAGACCCAACAAGATTCAATACTGAAATGTATTCAAGAATGCGCTGCTTCGGCTTTTCGAGGTCGTAGTGATCCTCATCAAGGATCTTCTTCACATGCTTAATGTGCAGATTGTCTTCCGTCTTCGCCGACCATGGCACATTGGCGATCCACTCGAGCCACGTTCTGTTGACGCCGAATTCCGGGGACATTGAGGGCGTCCGTTTTAGCCTGTCGAACTCCTCGTGAACCTTGGCCTTGACCGACTCCGGAAGGCCAGCTTTGTCAAGCAGATCCTTCAACGAGGAGAGTTCTGGGCCGCCGTCGTCTTCCTCACCCAACTCTGTTTGCAGTGCGCGTATCTGTTCTTGGATAAAATACTTCCGCTGTGACTTCTGAATCTGGTCATGGACTTTTGAGTCGATCTCCACTTCCAGCTTGAGCAGTTCAAGCTCATTGGTCAGCAGCTGAACAAGCTCGTAGTATTGATCCTTCAGCGTATCAGCATCAAGGATGCGCTGCTTGGCATCGACCTTTTGAGAAATGTTCGCTGCTGCATAATAGAGTTTGCGATGCGGGTCTTCGAGATTCTGAAATGCACCCAATACTTCGGGAGGTAGGTTGCGATTATCCTTGACATATTCTTCGAAAAGCTCCGTAGCATGCCGAATCAACGCCATGAGGCTGCGGTCTTGCTCTTCGTACGTATGCGAAACGGGTTCGATTCGTGCTTCAAGAAACGGGGTAGACTGCTCGTGCTTAACGATACGGGCCGGAACAGCCCCCTCTACGAGCACCTTGAGCAGGTTGTTCGGTAGCCTCATGACTTGCAGAATCTTCGCAACGGTGCCAACTTCATGGATGTCAGAAAATCCTGCGTCGTCTGTTGTAGCCTGCTTTTGCGAAACGACTAGGATGTATTTTTCCCGCTCGAGGGCCTCGGCCACGGCCTTGAGCGATGATGCCCGGCCGATGAGGACGGGGAAAATCATGTGGGGGTAGATTACGATGTCGCGTAAGGGGAGAACAGGGATCTTCTCTGGGGTTGCCGGAGTACGCTTTTCTGCCTGTTCGATCGAGTCGAGGACTTCTGAGTGGTCGTTCATGTGCCTAGCTGACGATTAAATGACCCGAAAATTACAACACATTGCCGGTTTCACAGATGCTGGGTTTGCACCTAAGCACAATAAACACCTATATTTGCGTTCTTTGCTAACATCTACGATCACAATAACCGAAGGTCTGTTTGAGGCGTCCGTACATCCCGCCGCAAGGTCCGCGACAAGAGACTCAGCGTAAACACAAGATCAACGACGAGATCGGCGCTCCAGAGCTCCGAGTGCTCGATTCTACTGGCCAACCATTGGGGATTCTTCCTCGACGCGAAGCTCTTCGAATTGCTCAGGAACGAGAACTTGATCTTGTTGAGATCGCTCCACAGGCGAATCCGCCAGTGTGTAAGATCATCGACTACGGTAAGTTCGTCTACGAGCAACAAAAGCGTGAGAAGCTTCAAAAGAAGACTCAAACGCAAACAACGCTCAAGGAAGTACGCTTTAAGGCAGGGACTGACACACACGACTTTGACTTCAAGACACGTCATGCTCGTGAGTTCCTCGAAGATGGCCACAAGGTTAAAGCAACGGTGATGTTCAAGGGGCGAGAGATTCTGCACAAAGAACTTGGTGAAGTGTTGTTGCAGAGGTTCATCGACGCACTGGCAGACATCTCGAAGGTGGATCAGCCAATGCGGATGGAAGGCCGGTTCCTTGGTGTTATGTTGGCACCGGAATCAAAAAAGATAGTGAAGAAGAAAGAGACGAAAACAACCTCCGAGACATCGGAGACACCAGCTCTAGAATCAGAACAAGCAGAAAAGAGTAAGGAGTAAGCAATGCCAAAGATGAAGACGAACAGCGGCGCCAAAAAGCGGTTCAAAGTAACCGGAAGCGGTGCCATCAAGCGCCAAAAGGCTAATCGCAGTCACATCCTGACGAGCAAAAGCCGCAAGCGTAAGCGCAACTTGCGTCAGGACACGTTGGTTGACCCAACCAACCTGCCGAACGTGCTGCATTGCCTTGCAATGCGTTAATCATTTTCCCATCGTCTGGCAGGGACACGCCGTTCTCCTGCCGACAAAATTGTAAGGAGAGTTGACATGCCACGCAGCGTCAATAAAGTAGCGGCACACCAGAGAAAGCGTAAGTATTATAAGCTTGCCAAAGGATACTGGGGTGCCCGTTCAAAGGTTTGGACGATTGTAAAGCACCACGTCGAGAAGGGTCTGCAGTATGCATACCGCGATCGCCGTAATAAAAAGCGTACGTTCCGCTCGCTCTGGATCGTCCGTATCAACGCAGCAGCGCGTCTGAATGGTACTACATACTCGCGTATGATGCACGGAATGAAGCTCAAGAACATTGCAGTCAACCGTAAGGTGCTTGCAAACATTGCTATGAACCATCCCGACGTGTTTACAGCCATTGTAAAGTCGCTGTAGATCGTACGAATACCATAGACGTCATAACCAACGGCGACAGCAACGAATGATGCTGTCGCCGTTGCTGTTGATGCATAGATTTGCACCATGAACCTTCGCGAACAACTTTTACAGCTTGCCACACAGATCGAGACGGAAATCCCACAATTGCAGTCTCGTGAAGACGTGGAGGCCTTTCGAATTCGACACTTAGTAAAGAAGGGTACATTGCAGGCTCTTGTCGAGCAGTTGCGCACAGTGCCCAAGGAAGACAAGCCCGAGGTTGGCAAACTGCTCAATGCATTGCGTGACCTCGTGCAATCATCATACGATTCTGCGTTTGCTTCCTTCGCACAGGGGGCCAGTGTAGACCGCATCGACGTAAGCTTGCCTGCCCGAGATGAGAAGACCGGATCGATACACCCGATCACACAAACAATGGATCGTTTAATCGCCATATTTTCATCAATGGGCTTTGAAGTTGCTGAAGGTCCTGATGTAGAAGATGACGCCCACAACTTTGAACGTTTGAACTTTGCATCGGATCACCCAGCCCGTGATATGCAGGACACGTTTTTTGTTGAACACGCCGATCGTTCCGATGTACTCCTGCGTACGCATACCTCCAGTGTGCAGGTGCGTGTCATGGAGTCCATGAAGCCCCCTATTCGATGTATCATGCCGGGACGTGTCTACCGCAACGAAGCGGTAAGTGCACGGTCTTTAGCCGAGTTTCATCAAATCGAGGGGCTCTACATCGATAAAGGCGTCAGCATGGCCGACCTCAAGGGGACGATCATGGCTTTTGCCCGCAAGTTTTATGACGAGCACGCAGAGTTTCGATTCCGCACATCCTATTTCCCATTTACCGAGCCCAGCTGTGAGATAGACATGTCGTGCTTTCTTTGCAAGGGCGAAGGCTGTCGAATCTGTAAGCATTCCGGTTGGCTAGAGATATGCGGCGCTGGCATGGTGCATCCCAATGTACTGCGCGCTAACGGTATTGATCCTGAAGAGTACAGCGGATTTGCGTTTGGGTTTGGTGTCGAGCGTGTTGTACTCATGCTCACTGGCATCGACGATATACGGCATTTATACGACAATGATTTTCGTGTACTGTCGCAGTTCACCGCCCAATGATACTCGAGGCTCGGGATCTCTGTAAGGTCTACAGAACTGATGGCATAGTTTCAGCCAGCGTACTTCGCGGGGCTTCAATTGTGGTAGAGTCGAATGAGTTTGTTGCAATCGTCGGCCCAAGCGGAGCCGGCAAGAGTACGTTGTTACACGTCTTGGCATCAATCGATTCATTTGATTCGGGGGCTATCAGGGTTCGTGGAAAACGCAAGCTCTACGACTACGGCACTATGTCGGATAACGATTTTGCACGATTCCGACTTGAGCACATTGGGTTTGTGTATCAGTTTCACCACCTCCTTCCCGAGTTTACGGCTCTTGAGAATATCATGATGCCAGCACTGATTCGAGGCGATGCACGCAGGGATGCATCAAGACGTGCCGAGATGCTCCTCGAACGTGTTGGACTGGCAGAGCGTTCTACCCACATGCCATCAGAGTTATCAGGTGGGGAACAACAGCGTGTTGCTATTGCTCGAGCGATCATGAATAAGCCTGCGTTGTTGTTCGCTGATGAACCAACTGGAAATCTTGACTCTGCAAATGCGCAGCATGTGCGCGCACTGCTGCGAGAGCTCCAACAAGAGGAGTCGCTCACATGTATCGTTGCAACACACAGCGCGGAACTAGCCGAGAGTGCCACACGCATCGTACACATCACTGATGGTGTATGCGTCTAGTAGCAACACCAACTCGACGAGCTGCGGTTATGATCGGCTACGGCTTGTTTCTCGTCGCTACGGGGCTCTATGGCTATCAGATAACGGCTAACCACAGCACCTCGGCGCTCTTCAACGGTGGGGTCTTTGGCGCTTTGTTAGTTGTCTTAGGCATTCTGCACGCCTACGGTAGAACCTGGACGCATACTGCGGCACTCTCCGCTACGATCATCTTCTGTTTGACGTTTCTATGGAGAGCGTGGCTGCAGTGGAGTATGCTCGATTTCTTTGGACCAACTCACACTTTCAATCTGCAAGTAGCAATGCTTCTGACCGTTATGGCAGCTGTAAGCGCCATCGTGGGGGTCTTTCTCTACAAGAGCAATCGTCGTTAGACAGGAGATCCAAACAGGTCGAACTCGATGGCGTCGTCAACAAGCACGTTGACAAAGCTCCCGGTCTTCAATGGACTTGATGAGCGCACGTAGATTTCGTTGTCCACTTCGGGCGCATCGAATTCAGTTCTGCCACGATATTCACCGTTGATCTCTTCCTCAATGAGTACGCGTTGTATCGAACCAATCTTCTGTTGGTTCTTTGAGTAGGAGATCTCCTTTTGGATATCCATGATGCGTTGCCGGCGCGCTTCCTTAATCTCAGCGGAGATAGGGTCGCCCAGGATATATGCATACGTATCGTCTTCTTGCGAATACGTGAACACGCCAAGACGGTCGAACTGCTGCTCGGAGATGAAGTCTGCCAATTCATCAACGTCACGTTCAGTCTCCGACGGATATCCAACGATGAAGGTACTTCGTAGCACGATGCCCGGAACCTCCTGACGGATACGATCAAGGAGCTCCTCAGTTGTCCGTCGCGTGATCCCACGACGCATGTTCTTCAGCACCTCGGTTGAGGCGTGTTGTAATGGCATGTCAAGATACGTGCACACATTACTGTTGTCGCGGATCACCTTCAGCACTTCAAGCGGAAACTTTGATGGGTAGGCGTACATCAGCCGAATCCACTCTGCTCCAGATTCATTGGCCATACGCTCGATAAGGTGGGCGAGCGTACGCTCATCGTTGGCGTCCTTGCCATAATAGGTAAGGTCTTGAGCTACCAGCACGAGCTCTTTGACTCCTTGTGAGGTCAGATTCTTCGCAGAGGCAATAAGCGTGTCTTCTGGGATGCTTCGATGCTTTCCTCGCATCAACGGAATTGCACAGAATGAACAGGGATGGTCGCATCCCTCAGAAATTTTGAGATATGCGTAGTGACTTGGCGTGGAAAGGATCCGCTCGCCAAGAAGTGAGTACTTAAGATCTGGTGAAATCGCCTTGATAATCTGTTCGTAGGCCTCGGTGCCGAAGAAATGGTCAACCTCAGGTATCTCTGCTTGTAGATCACTACCGTAGCGCTCTGAGAGGCACCCTGCAACCACTAACTTCTGAATGGCACCTTGCCGCTTAAGTTCTGCTGCTTCGAGGATCGTGTTTACACTTTCTTCCTTGGCCTGGTCGATGAAGCCGCAGGTGTTTATGACCAGGGTGTCGGCTTCTTCAATTGATCCGGCCAGTTCAAGTTGATTTGCCGTCAGATGTCCAGCAAGCGTCTCACTATCGACGGTATTCTTGCTGCATCCGAGCGTTACGATGTGTACTTTCATTGAAACTTCTGTTGTAAGCGTTGTGCCACGCATGACGGCACAAAGTCCGTCAAGTTCTGATTATAGCGGGCAAGTTCGCGTATGATGCTTGAGTTTAGATAGGTGTACTTCTCATGAGGCATCAGAAAAATTGTCGAAACGCTCGGCTGCAGCTTACGATTCATCAATGCGATCTGAAACTCATACTCGAAATCACTCACGGCACGAATACCTCGAACGATCACACTAGCCCCGTGATCATTAGCATAATCAACGACCAATCCCGAGTGCACGGCCACGTTCACCGTCGGCAAATGCGATAGGGCTTCAATTGCCATGTCAAGACGCTCCTGCTCATTGAAGAGTGGCGTCTTCTTGCTGTTGATGGCGATCACAACAGTAACGATGTCGAACATCTGAGCAGCCCGCTCGATGACATCTACATGGCCATTGGTGATCGGATCAAAGGACCCGGGATAGATAGCGTGCCGAAGCATGGTGCAAACTTACGTTATGGGGCTCACACGGCGGAGCACATCAAATGTTGTAAGCCCCATTTCGATCCTTCGCAGCAACTCTAGCCCATCGATGGGAAGCAGGTGCTCCTGGTCGCTGTGCTCAAGGGCAACAAGGCCTCCAGCAATCAGAGCGTTCGATTGCAACAACAGTGTAGTAACAACGTTACACGACTTATGCGCATACGGCGGGTCAACGAACACGATATCGTTCACGTGTGGATTGCCATGGCGCAGGTATTCAACAGCATCTGCTCGTATGATCCGAACGACGTCCGATACGCCGAGTGAAATGGCCGTTGATCTAAGTTGGCGGCACACATCGGCTGATAAATCGACAAACGTAGCGGTGGATGCACCCCGAGACAGACTCTCAAAACCGAGCGCACCGCTTCCGGCGTAGAGGTCAAGCACACGACAATCGTCAAACAACCATTGGTGCTCGAGAACATGAAAGAGTGTCTCACGGCCTCGATCTGATGTTGGTCGTGTACCGACTCCGGGAGGCGAGGGCACGGTCCTGTGTTTGAGCGTTCCTGCTATGATCCGCATACTGCGTCTGCTAGTCAATAGGTGTATATGCACCAGCGAGCATCGTTCCTGCGATCGGAGCAACAACGTGTGCGCGGCGCAGCAGCCGCTGTTCTGTTGTCTCGTCAAGAAGCGAGCGTATGCGCTTGAATGGTTGAAGTCGCGCCACCTTGATGTCCGCGAAGTTGACGTCATCCCGCAAGAGGGTAACATCGTCTGATGTGAGAACATCTCCGAACAACATCAGGGCGTCAAGCGAAGAACCGTACCGCTCTTCCATCGTACGATGGAGTTCGTAGACCATGCTTGCATGGTCGAGAGTCCCGTCGTTGGGGAACATCGCATGGGCTGTTGCTTGATGTTCGGGGCCAACAATGATCGCATGCCAGGTGTTGGAGCGCCGACCCAGTAGAAGCCATGGAGAGCGTCGTGCAGAGGTTGAAGCAAGAGCAGCTTGGATGTCAAGATCGAGATCTACGCCCGTCATGCAAGATGCGCCGATAATACGATCACGACGTTTCAGCGTGGATGCTTGGGCATAGACCAATGCCTTCATCGCAGAGCTAGAGTATAGACCGGTAGTAAACGCAGATTCGTCCAGTGGATACAGTTCAGGATGGTCAAACCAAGCCGATGCTTCAAACACTCGCCGACAGTCAAGATCCTCGTTTGCATCAATAGGAAACCAATGAATGAGCACATCTGAGCTGTGAAGCACAATGTGCACGCTGTCGACCGCATAGTCTTGAAGCTCAATCTCAGCATCTGGATGCAGTTCCCGGTATCCGTGCAAAACGGGCACATTCTCATCGAGGGCCCATGATGCAATCAAAAGGCGTTCGGGATGTAGGTACACGGTCAAGTTCATATGCCCGGCAAATTACGGTGCGAAGATGTACGGTCGCATACGTTCAAGCTTCTTTTTGCCGATTCCTTTGACGTCGAGTAGATCCTCGACAGATGTGAAACTCCGCTTTGCCCGACTCTCGATGATTCGTTTTGCGATCGCAGGGCCTATGCCTGGAATGGACTCGAGTTGGGCAGGGGTAGCACGGTTAAGGTCAAGCCGGCTCGTCGGGACTGATGGTTTCGTTGGTATGTGTGTCTCGCGATCTGTTGAATCTGCTGTCACGTGAACGGCCGAATGTTGCAAGCTATCGAGCATATCGATGATCTGACGAGTCGGAACATGAGCATGAGACGAGTATGCAGGCCAGAATGTGCTGCCAACGGTTCCGACCACCATCAAACAGGAAAGCCACAGTAGAACCGTGGCTTCATGTTTTGTGACAACGAGGTATGACTGAAGAGAGGTCATGATGCGTTTCATGGCTGAAAGCCCCTTTCATAAAGGCTTTCCCTTACGCTACGAGAAAACCTCTTTCACTTTTTGAAAAAAATCACCTGATTGGCGTTGATCTGCTGGCTTGAAGTGGTTGCTTGCTGAGAGTTTTCGGAGTGCTGACCGCTCCTCAGAACTGAGTTTTTTGGGCACATAAATGTCAATGTGAACCAGCTGATCCCCAGAACCGCGATGGTTCACATGTGGTATGCCATTTCCCTTCATGCGCAGAACGCTACCAGGCTGCGTTCCAGGTTCGATCGTAAGGGTTGCCGCGCCGGTAAGCGTGGGAACGTCGATCTCGCCTCCAAGCGCAGCGGTAGGGAAGTCTATGGTGTGCCGCATGTGGACATCATCTTCCTCGCGTTCAAAGATCTCATGTTCGACTTCCTCGATAACAACCATCGCATCGCCGGACTGACCACCACGCCGACCTGCATGTCCCTTGCCGGTGAGAGGTATATAATTCCCTGTGCGTACACCGGCAGGAATCGTGACTTTTACCGTGGTTTCGCCCTCGACACGACCTTCGCCTGAGCATGTATCGCACTTGTCTTGCAATATCTCTCCGTTGCCGCTACACGCTGCGCAAGGGGCGATATTGATAAACTGGCCGAAAACGCTCCGTGATACCTGTCGTACCTCTCCAGATCCACCACAGGCTGTGCATGATGTATAGCCACCACTGCCTTTTGCGCCCGATCCTGTGCAGGTGCTGCAGGTCTTCATGTGACGGATCTTGATCGTCTTTTCTACGCCCGTGGCGATCTCCTCGAGTGAAAGGGGCATGCGTACTCGGAGATCAGCCCCATGTTCCTTACGCGAGCGCTGGCGCGATCCACGCTGCTGACCACCGAACATGTCTCCAAAAATGGACTGTCCAAAGATGTCGCCAAAGGCACTGAAGATGTCATTGACGTTGGTGTACTCGTGATATCCCTGTTGACCACCGCCAACACCAGCATGACCGTATTGGTCGTACCTGGCGCGCTTATCTGGATCGCTGAGAACATCGTATGCAGCTGCCGCCTCTTTGAACTTAGACTCTGCTTCTGCATTATCGGGATTGCGATCGGGGTGATACTGCATTGCCATCTTGCGATAGGCACTTTTGATCTCATCGGCAGTTGCACTGCGCTCGACACCAAGTGTCTCATAAAAATCACGTTGCGACATTCTTACGCTCCACCCTTCTGATCCGGAGAACCGGCTGATGTGATGACCTTTGCGTGGCGTAAGACTTTGTCGTGCAGTGAATATCCGCGCTGAACAATCTGAATGACAGAGCCTTCAGGGTGCTCAGAGGGTGTATGCATGAGGGCTTCGTGCCGTTCAACATCAAACAGCTCGCCCGATGATGCCTCGATGATTTGGACGCCAGACTCTTCAAAGATCTTCATGGTCTTTGCATAAATCATCTCAATGCCCTGTATCAGCGAATCCGCATCTTTGGATTTGCGTGAGGCCTCTACAGCTGCGTGGAGATCGTCCAGCACAGGAAGCATCTTGGTAATTGTGTGCTGGGCTGCATGCACGAGCAGCTCTTGCTTTTCAAGGTTCGTACGACGACGGATATTCTCAACTTCGGCTAATCGACGCACGGCGAGCTCTTTCCATTGAACAAGCTCCGCTTGGATGTCGATTGACTCGTTTTGAGCCTGGTCTTGGTCCAGGTGGTTGTCTTCTTGTGGTGTTGTGTGTTCCATTGATTCAAAGCTTTCTAATCGGGGTCAATAGACGACTTTCCAGGCCATCTGGTGTAGGAGAATTGAAGGCATTCGTCAATACGCTGGACATCATTTGCACAATTGAAATCATACGACCATAGTCCATTCTACGCGGACCGATTATTCCGAGAGATCCTTGGGCATTGCCAGCGCGGTATGTTGTGGCGATAAGTGAGTAATCTGCCAGATTGGCATCCGTGATCTCGTTCCCAATGCGGACAGAAACGCCGTCTATCGTTGAAGTGCTGCCGAGAAGGTGTACGATCACATCCTCATTTTCGATCAGCTCGATAACACTGCGTAGCCGTTCGGGAGAGACACTCTCCGGTTGATCAATCAAATTTGTGGTCCCGCTCACATGAATACTTCCCGACGGGTGCTCACGGGTAATGTTACTGAGCTGCTCGATAAAAAGACGCAGCAACGATGGGTCAGCAAAAGTCAGCTGATCAACCGAATCAGAAATGACCGAGTCGATCATTTTGAGGGGGCGTCCAACGAGTTTGTCGTTTACAAAACGTGACAGACTATCGATCGTATCGTAATCAATCGGCGATGTTGTCTCCAGACTGATCGTGCGCACTGTGTCGCTATCGAGATCAATGACAACGATCAACCGTTCGGAAGAAAGCCGGACAAGCTCTACGCGCCTCACAATTGAACTGCGAAGCTGCGGAATCTGAACCAATGCAAGATGGCGGCTTAGCGAGCTGAGAACGCGCGAGGCATCCTTGATGATGTTCTCACGTGAGACACCAGAGAATTCTGGAACGTGAAGTTGCGACGTATTAAATTGTTGAGGAGTCGGAGCAAGGGAATCTACATAGAACCGATACCCCTTATCCGTTGGGATGCGTCCAGCAGAAGTATGCGGATGCATGATGTACCCCAACTCCTCCAGATCCATCATGCTGTTTCTGACTGTGGCCGGACTTAGCGGCATCGAGCGCTCGAGGTACTTGGAAACGTTTCGCGAACCAACAGGCACACCATGCAGGATGAACAGATGTACAACTGCTTGAAGGATAAATGTCTCTCGCTGTGTCAATAACCGCTGCTCAGGATGAGAGTGTGTGCGATGGACCTGCATTGCTATGAAACAACTGAAAGGTAGTATCCGAGGAATGCAAAACCATCGTACGAAACCTCCCAAGAGATCACGGCAGTGGCCACGATTAGCGAGAATACGCCAAGTCCGATGAGATAGACGATCGACGATCGGACATCAAAAACAACCGCCGTCGCGCGCAACACTCGAATGATGCTCCAAAAGGCCAGTCCAAACATCAGAAGGGGTACCACAACCGACAATTGATTCGTAGATAGTGCTTGGTAAAGTCCGATCCCAATTGGCAACAGAGCAAGTAAGGGCAAAGAAGACCATACGACGATGGTAAACGTGTCGCGCATATAGATGCGCCCTCGAACAAACATTGCTCCTACACGCAGCAACGATGCAAGCGCAACAAATGCTACCAGCACAGCAACCGTCCATGAGATGATCCCAAACTCGGGATGCCATGAAATGTATCGTAGAACCTCATATGAGCCATCGCTGGCAAGCAGGATGTGAAGTAGGTATTCAACTGCCGGATCGACACGTATGAAAAAGAAGAATGACGACATCACAAGTCCGACACTCGAACATAGTACGATTGCAAGCAACGTTGTCTGTGAGATTGAGAGAATACGCTGATCGCGAATGTCCGAGTAAAAATTGTAGGGCCGCAACACGGCACGAACGACGTATTCACGGAACCTACGTGATTGGTTCGCAGTGAACGCGATTGCGAGCGCCAATAGCAGGCCGGCAATGATGAACACAAACGGCGTGGTAAACACGTTGTCGCGTGCTTGCAAGAGTGGGAGCTTTTCGTCGTTGATGAGCGCTTTGTACACATCATATCCGACACGACGCTGGCGATAGACATCAACGAGGCCACTGGTGCTGACGAACGAGTCAAAGTAATCGACAAGCATTGTTGGTCGGTCAAGGGTATAATCGTTGAACGACCATACAACCACGCCAGCAAGGCCAGCGGTAAACGACCAGTTGTAGAACTTGCTAATGTTTAATGCTTGTGCTTCGTTTGAGAGTGGATCGCTGAAACCATTGAGATTCATGGGCGAAATCGCCGTGCCAAACTCTGCAAGGACTGCGGCATTGCGGAACATACGTGCAACATCCTGACGAAGCGTCGAGAATACCGTACTGTCTGAAGGTGAATAGAACTTAATGACAATAAAGTCAAAGCCCCCTTCGCTTGTTGAATTCAAGAGTGATGAGGGCACTACCTTATAGAGCTGTTTACTTGTCTGTTTGCGGAAGACTTGTAACATCTGACGGTGATACTCAGGCACGCCCGCCGATGACTCATCAAGGCCGTCACTAATGCCAATGGCCATAACCGAAGGGTGAGACTCAACATATAGACTTATCCGCTCTGCTGCATTTCGGCAACGGGTAACAACTTCATCATTCTTCAACATCGCAGTTGGTACGTCGGCAAGGGGCGTCTCGACCATTACCATAATGCCATATTGGTCGCAGAGATCAAGCAACACGGGATGGGGGACACTGTGTCGAATGCGGACTGCATTGACGCCAAGAGTTTTCAACATCGATACGTCCCGTCGGAACTGCCCATACGACATCGAAGCTCCTCGCTCAGGATAATCTTCGATGTAGTCGATTGAGTGCAACCGAATCACAGAATCATTCAGTGTAAATTTACGTACCCCGTCTACCGTCGTCACGGACACAGTACGGAACCCAAAATTGCGAGTGTACGTGTCAAGCCGCATTCCGTTATGGTCGATGCGCACCACCAAATCGTATAGGTGTGGGTTGGAGAGCGTCCATTGAATCGGATTGTACACATTCAGCGTGAAGGGTAGGCTTACCTCCCGGGATCGTGCGATACTAAGCGTACTCAAACCTGAGCGCGCAATCACTTGCTTGCTCACACGGTCAATCAGCATAGCTTCAACTTGTACAGTAGCGCTTCCTACAGACAGGCCATCTGAGACCTGCTGACGCGTAATATTCTCAACGAGGCCGCTCTTTATGCGCGCTTTGACGTTTATCGTACCAACACCCGAACGCACAGACGAACGAATCTGCATGTCCTCTGTCCAGACATGTGGTGTACCGATCAGAAATACTTCGCGCAGAAGCCCCATACGCTGAACAGCAGAAGACCTCGCGTTACGCTGGATACGGTAGGTCAGGCCTAACAGCCTCGATACTCCCAATTCAATCGTGTTTTGGCCTGCTTGCAGAAGCCCGTCCGGTACCCTGATCATAAATGGAGCCATACCACCAGGATATCGCATGATGTAGCGTCCATTGACGAAGAGCTCTACTTCCTCGACGGCTCCAAGCATATGCAGGTGCCATGTGTGCGACAGCATTGCAGACTGCTCCATCTTGACCGTCTTACGCAGCTTGACATAGTCTCTATTGCGTATGTGAATCGGGACACGAAGGTCGGCAACAGGCTTCCCATCCTCGATGACTTGCCATGATCCGCTTAGGTCATATACCTTCCGCGTCTCGTTCGACATAAACGAGGCATACTGGTCAGGCGCTAGATTTGTATACCCATCTCCGGCAGCGACGCTCGCAGCAAAAAGGGTACCAAAGAGGAGTTGTAACAACAGTCGTACGGGATATCGCATATCAGTGTGCAATAGGAAAGAAGCTCGTTCGTGCATTTCTGCAACGTACAAAACTAACCAGCCGTTATCTTTGCGCATTAGGGAGTTTCATGGAGTGGGCTATTCTCGCCATTTGCTACGTGGTTTTGCTGCTTCGATGACCGAAGTCTGCAGTTTCGGTAAACTTTAGGAATAGGTGAGTTGCCCATCGTGTTCGCCCACACAGTACGAACATGCTTGGCCCTACTAGGGCTTTGCGTCGTATTCCTGCAACCTCTCGAAGCAGCCGAACTTGCGCTGCCGGCAGAGATGTTTGCCTGGGGCGTTCTGCTGCGTGCTGACACTACAATAGCCGACTCTACTAAGAAGATTCTTGGTCCTCTTGGCATTGGTGATCCCACAAACACCGACCTTCCGTACTTTTATCCCAGTACGCTTCTCAACAGAAGGGGGCTTACCAGGCCCCAGCAGCCCGATCGGTACTCAAGCGCACCAAAGGGATTTTCGCAACTTGGTTCTATCGACAGCACCCTCTCAACGATCCGGCTTTACGAGTTGATGGAAGGAGTCGATGTTGGTACTATTACGCCAATGTCGCTTGATGAGTACTTTAAGCTCAGACGAGAGCAGATCCTGCAAAAGCTGCGTGATAGTTCACTTGCCAAGTATGAACTCAAGAAGCCACTCTCTGAAGCTGAACTCACAAAGCTTCTTGATCAGGCAACAAACATTACGATTCCACTGCCGCAAAGCGCCCTGTTCAGTAGCATATTCGGAAAGCCCGAGATTTCGATTACCGTAAACGGCGAGGTTAACGTCACGGCAGGTTGGCGATGGGACTCACAAGCGCTCGGTACGGCGTCTATTGTGGGGCAATCACAATCTGCGCCCGTGTTCAATCAGAATATTCAGGTTAACGTTAGCGGCCGCATTGGCGACAAGTTCAAGATGAATGTCGACTGGAACACGCTGAATCAGTTCGAGTTCAACAACCGTTTCAAGGTTGGATTTGACGGGTACGACGACGACATTATCAAGAAAGTCGAGTTTGGTAACGTCAATCTTGAAACACAAAGCTCGCTCATCGGTGGCGGACAGACCCTCTTTGGTATTCGTGCCGACTTCCAGTTTGGCCCGCTGTTCCTGAAGACTATCGCTTCGCAGCGTCGCGCAGAACGACGATTCATTAATGCCCGTGGTGGTGCCTCTCGACAGCAGTTCTCGATACGTGCATATGATTATGCGAAGAACCACTTCTTTCTGGATACCGCATACTTCGCGGTCTGGCGTGCATATCACAAGTCGGTCACACCTGTACTTCCTATAGAAGGGGCTTCCCTCGTAGTCAAGGGCGATATCGAAGTATGGGAGTCAACCACTGATCTCAAGGAAGTTCAGGCAAGCGAGGCTGTTGCTATCGCTGATCTTCAGCCCATCAACTATGCACAAGGGCAGCGGTATGATCCTGCTCTGCGAAATCAGGAGATCAAAGCTGGTATCATAGAGCGCGGACGCTTCGTGCGACTCGATCCCAAACGGTATGAGGTCGATCTCAACCTCGGTACGTTGACGGTTCTCAATATTCGTAACGACCGTTACTACGCCGTCAGCTACCGCACAGAGGGTCCAACCACAGATAATGCCGATGACCAATACTATGGTACGCTTACAACCAATGCCAACGAGCGCGACACGCTCATCCTGAAACTCATTGCCAGGCCACAAATGCAGCCCGGCTTCAAGACGCTCTGGAAGCGTATGATGCGGAACAGGTACAACATTGGTGTGCCCAATATCAATCCACAGGAAGCCAAGATCGGCATGTGGTATTACCGGCAGACAAATGATTCGACGGATGTACTTGAAGGTGCGCCCGATAAGATCATGACTATCTTCCGTATTGACCAAGTCAACAACGGAACAGGGGTGCCCCCTGCAGATGGACAATTCGATGCACGGCAACCCGTGTTCAATTCCCAGCGCGGCGAGATTACCTTTCCAAGTCTTGAGCCATTCCGCGATGGCCTTCGCGAGTACTTTGCAGCAAAGGGTAATGCTCAACTTGCCGAGCAGTATGTCTTCAATGAAGTTTACGACACAACGGAGATAGCGGCCCGTCTGGTGAGCGCCAAAGATCGTTTCCTGATCGTGGGTGAGGCAATGGGTACTACGACAGGCAGTCGGATTCCTCTGGCATACCAGCTCTCTCCCGGCAGTGTTCGAGTTACGCTTGATGGAATGCAGCTTCGTGAAGGTGTAGACTACACAGTTGATTACTATACAGGAACGCTGTCACTTCTCAATCAACGTGCATTGCTTCCGAATGCCAACTTGAACATTGAAT
>CANGZU010000021.1 GCA_947458785.1 Ignavibacteria bacterium | reverse complement strand
CTGCTCCTCCGCCACCCGGACCGGAGGCAAACAAGCCCGCAACGACATTGCCGCCGCCGCCGCCACGTAGGTCTATCGTCCCGCTTGTAAAACGCCCAGCCCCGGCTAGCACAATTGTGCCACCTGCTCCTCCGCCTCCGGCTCCGTCGTACCGCGCGTCGGTGCCGGGCAAACCGGCCGTGGAGATGTATGTTGATGCGTCTGCGATGATCGAATCCGCAACGAGGATGATGAGCCCACCACCGCGCCCGCCAGTCGATGTGTTGAGATCGTTTCGGTGTCCTGCGCCGCCCCCTGCTCCAAAGACGGTGCGTTGGTGCAATGCCGCATTACTCGATGTTCCGCCTGGCTGCGGCGGATGGAATGCGGTTGATGTGCCGCCGCCATTTCCGCCAAAGCCGGACATCGAACCACCGGCACCTCCACCGTTGCGGGGATTACCGTTACTGCCTGATGACAGATCGGTGCGCGTGGCATACGATTCGCTCCGAAGGTTCCAAGAACGTACATCGCTGATTGTTGTGTCCGAGGTTGAGAATACATTATACCCACCACGAAAGCCACAACCGGAGGCATCAATTCGTTTGTGCCGGATGTCGATCACCCGATCAACGATGGCGATGATACCACCGTGGCGTCCGTTCCACGGCATACATCTCACGTCATCGTACTGGTCTAGTTCGGCTGCATGCAGCGGAATCACGAGTTGCAGCTTAGCATCAGGAGCGCACAACTGACGTATGTCTTCTTGTAGGAAGATTCGCCGATCACTAACTGTGTCGAGACTGCAGAGCATCATTGCGCCTGCGGCAGTAATGCCATATTCGATAGCTCCCTGAGACCGGTGCAGCAAAAGAAGTGCCCCCGATGTTAGGTCTGCGGTTGGCCTCCGGTCTAGCTCTATACTACTAGTGCAGGTGTCGATACGAACTATGGCATACGACTGGCAGTAGACCTGCCCGTGCAGATTGTTCGGAATCCAAGGCAATGTATGCATCGCAATACCTATCATCAGTAATCCCATTGCTCTCATCGAAGTAGTCTCCATCGTTGGTCTGTTTCATCGTACCAGATCGCATGCACAACGTCGGCAATGAGCTCGGCAGGCACTTGACCTGGGAGCAGTAGACGTTGATTCGGCATCACAGCTTGTTCGTCATGCAAGAGGATGATTGGTCCATTGATCGGAATGAAATGCACAACCGAACCTGCGCGTGTATCTGCATTTACTCCGCCAATCATCACACCATTGTTCGGCACGTTGACACGACAAACTCCTCCTTTGCCAACATTGATGATGTTAACGTTACCAACCATGTAAAGCTGTTGCTCTGCAGGGGGCAGGCATAGCTTCGTGATCGATGCTCTACCGGAAACCGCTGCATCATACATGTAGACCGTTGATAAACTACCTATGCTGCCGAGAGGCGAACGGACAATGCTCGTAGGCAGACTCTCCGTCGTACCGCCCAGCACCACATCGCCTCCCAGGGCAACCAGGGCAATGGAGAGACTGTCGCCGAGAAAACAACCTGCAATCGCGCAGTACGAGCCCGCTCCTGACGTTTGCGCATCCCCAAGAACTCCGATCGACGTTCCCGAGTGCAATGAGTTACGGCTAACTGCTCTGCCGTGCATTCCGATCGAAAGTGTCTGCGTTCCACCGGGGCCGGCGCGCACGCTTTGACCATAGACACCTACAAGCGTATCGGCACTAGCCGATGAGTTGCTTGCCGCATACCCCATGAGCCCAGTGCGCGTTCGCATGATAAGGGGCTCGCTTGACGATGACTGCGAAGCCCCGATGATGCCTGTACCGTTCGTGTTTGCGCGTCCGATAACGGCGATATGGTCTGTTCCGGACACAACGACCTCGATTCCGCGCCGGGGAGCATTCGTGCCACCGATCTCAATTGCTGTTCCGACTCCGGCATTGAGGGCATTGTATCGTATGCCAAGACCACCTGTGATGTCGAGGCCAGTCTGCAGTGTGGGTCTGCTCGAGCCTTGTTGTCCCCCGATGCGAATGCCTGTGCCTATACCGTTGGCCTGACTTGCTATGACAATCCCAGCATGCTCACTTCCCGTGAGCCCAATGTCTCTGATGCTGATACCCGTGCTTTGTTGTGTACCTGACATTGAGATCACTAAGCCCATGCCAGCCGATGGTGCAACTGAACCAATTCGCACTTGTTCACTGCTAAGGGCTCCAACAGACTGGCCGATGCTTAGTGGACCACGCAACCACGTGCCCCCTTGCGAATCGATCTCGAGAGATCGAATCTGTCCAAGGGGGCCCGTCGCCACTCGGATGGGCATTCCATGCTGCGACGCGCTAATGATCGACAGCGGTGTGTTGCTGCTATTGAGGAGTGTTGTGGCTGATAGTGATTGTCCCCATGACGTGGAAGTAGTCCCAACCACGATGATCAACATCAACAACAGTCTTGCGATCAACACGCTACACATGGTGGTTTGCTTAGAATGGTGGAAGGATGATCCAGGCAATACGGTCAGCCGAACCAAGCGGCACCGATGTTTCGACGGTAAACGTATCAGCCGCCTGATCGATCGCTGTTACGGATGCGCTGATTGTCGTGCCCGCAGGGTTCATCATTGATACCATCGGAACGAACGTAGGCCCAATGTCAATGCCAGCTGGAATGACGTGAATGTACTGTCCAACTGTCGGGGTGAAGAGTCCACGAGGTATGCTCGACAGATTTGCCTGCCACGACAGAACGCCGGCGCTTGTTGCGTGTAGCACCATACCATCCTTTACTGGTGGAGCATCTGGAAGCGTATAGGTGATGTCTGCCGATTGCACAGCGGCTTTAAACGCCGTGTAGTTTGAGCCTCCCGACGATGGTTCGGCAAATCGTAGTTCGGTAGCCTGACCCGTGTTTGAAAGCAGGACCGTCTTTGCAATGTCCAGACCTGCTTTGGGCGTAGCAGTACCGATACCGATAAAGCCCTGGGACGGTCCAGCAGATCCAACGACGCGTAGGGCCTCCGTGGCATTGGCTGCTATGATGAGATCTTGCACATTACTTGTGCCGAGATACTGCTGCCCGGCGGAAGTTCCAGGAGTGGTGATCGACGTGCCGGAAAGCGCCCAGAACTCGTTTGATGTCCACCCCATTGTGGCGGTCGATCCGGTAGCATTCTGGATCGTCAGCGATTGTCCGGTCGTGCCGATTGATGTTGGAAGGACAATCGTGTATCCAGTTAGGCCAGCAGCGGGCGGTGCAAGGGAGATTGTCTCCGGTTGTACGTTGCGCAGTTTCAATGATCCGGTGGTGATGCTCTGCGATAGAGCATATCCAGATCCTGCGCAAAGAAGGAGGCCTGTGATGAGTTGGCGAACCATTGTCTTCATAAGGGTTCATTCCTGATAGTGAATAATGATTATCGGTGGCCGATGTGCCACCTAAGTGATTCGTCTTGTTGAAGCAAAGCGGAGGTCTGCGCGATGTAGCAATTGCGCTGTTGGTCGTAGCGGCATTGAACAGGTATGTGGTCGCTCTTACTGTCAACCTCACAATGCATGGCCTGTCCAAGCAATGCGGTGTCTTGCGGGATGATGACAAACTCCCACCGCGTGCCGTCACCGTAGAGGATACCCTGCTCATATGGCGAGCGATGCTCCAACGTAAGTTGTTGACCGTTGCGGTAGATCGAGATGCCATTACCGGCTGAGATTTCTACAGCGCCGGCGATTTCATTGATCGACGTTACGATGCCCGTAGCGCGAGGATCAAGCGATGCGGCTACGAGCGCGAAGCCCGCAGTGTGGGCAAAGGCGTTTGGTACAACGTGATGACGAAGGGTGGGCTCGGCCACGCCGTCGAACTGGACACTGATCCATGCCTGACCACGCTCTAAGAGCGATACAGGCAAGGGGCTTGCATTCCCCAACATGATCGTGGACTGTCGGCCTGTGATAGTTATTGACGTCCGCTCAGTTGCATGCAACGCTCCACCCGATGCACCATCATACCAGCGTGCTGTGACCAGGTAGGTGCCATCACGTAAGTCGGGTGACTCTATCGCCATCGGGATAGCGACGAGTTCTGGGATCTGCGCCGCAGTCGTGGCGGTCGCGATGAGCAGGATCAGTATGGTTAGCATCATGACGGCGTTGAGAAGTGTTGCACACTTCTACGTGCCGTCAGCTGCTATAAACGTGACATTCTGCGCAGGTAGACTATGGCAGCGATCTGCGAGGTGAGAACAATTGTAAGTCCGCCAACCTCACGTTCAACCTCGCCCTCCCACCAGACTCCTTGAATTGATGGCAATAGCCACATGATCCAGAACAGCACAAGAACGCTATAAATGGTCATCATTGATTGCAGCAATCTCGGACGAACATCAAATGCAATTGCACTTGAGAACAATGCAGCTATCCCGTATCCGATGACCCACAGCGCCGCATCAACGTCATTGAACTGCAAGGTGATGAACCAGATGTACATCCCCGTCAGGACAGCAAACACATATCGAAGGAGCGATATCAAGGGAGCCTTACAGCAACTGCTTGTCGAGGCTATCAGTAAAAAACGTCCGCCGCTGGGCAAAATCCTGTAACAGTAGACCTTGGTATTGTCCGAATGTTTCGCCCCCTGATCGAGTTCGAAGTGCAGTTGGACTGGTGGCCTTTGCGATGGTTGACCGAATCCATCGGTACTCCTGCAGCGACACCGTGTACTCGTTGAGAAGTTCAACGATGCGATTGGTACGGTTGAACTCAGGTCTATCGGCTGCAAGCGTGTCGGTGTTCTGGATGATGTGCATCATCATTTCGAGTTGCTGTAGGAGCAGCTTGCCGTCAGCCGGCGGCATGTACTCTGATTTGTTTACGATGCGAAGGCGGGGCGTATCTGTAAAATCGGCTCCGATATTAACAGCCACGCGCGCTTCCTGCACGAATGTGTACGTCGTATATCCGAGAAACAGCAAGGCTACTAGTCCGCAACCAAGAAATGCAATCCGTGTGTGTGATCGCTTGGCTGCACGTTCCGTATCAGTACTCATGCCGGCTGATGGGACTTCTCTTCAAAAAGTGCTTCAACAAAGGTCTCTGTATCAAACACCTGCAGGTCGTCGATCTTTTCACCAACTCCAATGTAGCGAACAGGAATGTTCATTGCATCGGCGATGGCAAGCACAGCACCGCCCTTGGCGGTTCCGTCTAGCTTGGTTAAGATGATACCTGTAAGCGGGGCAACCTTTGTAAACTCACGCGCTTGCTGCAGAGCGTTCTGGCCTGTTGTTGCATCGAGTGCCAGAAAGATATCGTGAGGTGCCGATGGATGAACCTTCTTCATCACGCGCCCGATCTTCTCGAGCTCCTGCATCAGACCCTGCTTGTTATGCAGACGTCCTGCTGTATCGATGATCACAACATCTGTTCTGCGAGCCTTCGCCGCCTGCAGCGTGTCAAATGCAACGGCCGCAGGGTCAGCGCCATGCTGCTGCTGCACGATGTCAACGCCGGCGCGCTGCGCCCATACTTCGAGCTGTTCGTTGGCAGCAGCGCGAAATGTATCAGCTGCGCCGATCAGGACAGACTTACCTGCCTTCTTGTAGTTGTGTGCGAGTTTGCCGATCGTCGTGGTCTTTCCAACGCCATTCACGCCAATCAGCATAATAACATGGGGCTTGTGCGATTCGTCAATGGCAAAGGTTGCATCGTTTGCAGCCGAGGGTGATGCCGCGATCAAGGCTGCAATCTCTTCTTTAAGAATATCGATGATCATTTCCGAGTCGGTGATGGCATCGCGTTTCACGCGATCTTTCAGTCGGGAAATGATCTTTTCACTTGTAGTTACCCCTACGTCGGAGGTGATGAGGACCTCCTCGATATCCCGTAGGAGAGCCTCGTCGATTGTTCTGCCGGAGAGAAGCGAGCGCAGCTTACCAACAAACGAATCACGTGTCTTTGCGAGGCCTTCTTTCAGCCTGTCAAAGGAGAGTGACTCGGCAACGCCGGTGAGTTTTTGCTTGATTTTATCGAAGAATCCCATGAAGCCTCTTTCCGTATACCCACAAAGATAGGGCCATCAAGCCACACGACAGGTACAGAGGGATTGTGACAATGGCTGAGTCAGGATCGGCGATCATCGAAAGAGCGCCAGTTAGTGCAATTGCCGTTACGGCAAGTTTGCCCGGCATGAGCGATGGCAACACAAGTTTGCTAGTTCTCTGCAACCATTGTGCTGCAACAAGGATGATCAGGTCACGTGATACAATTGCTCCGACGTACCATGCTGGCAGACGCCCCTTCATCAGCAAGAGAACGACGATAGCACCAACAAGGAGCTTGTCGGCCAAAGGATCAATCACCATTCCCCACTCGCTAACCGTCTTCGTGCGTCGAGCGAGAAAGCCATCTAGCCAATCTGTTAATGCGGCTATGATGCAGAGCCAGAAGGCCAGGACGTACTGATCCGAATACAAGCACATCACCACGGGAACTGTCATCAGACCCCGCAGCGCAGAAATCGCATTAGACGCTGTAAGGAGTGTCCCTAGTGGTTTTTGTGGTTCGCTCATGCAGAAGGGCCAGACCGGTAATGATGACAGAAGTTGTAAGGCCCACAAATATCGGTTCCCCAAGTTTGCCAACGAGGGAAATCATTGCGGCAACTGCCGGGGCAAGCAGGGTTGGAACGATATATCTTCGTAACCCGGCACGCAGTTTCGTGTAGGAGATAACAAGCGGGACCAGTATCGCAGAGACGGCGATGGATCCGCTGTAAAAGATGATATCGATGATACTGGGAACGATGTAGGCAATGACCGCGCCTGCGATCGTCACAAGAACCAGTGCGAGACGATAGCTCTGCACCTTACCAAGACGCTCGCTAGTACGTGGCGCAATGTCATGAGCGAGCATGGTAGCGCTTGAAAGTGCGTATCCATCAAGTGTGGACATCACAGCCGCTAGTAGCGAGGCAAAGAATACTCCGTTCGCGAGCGGAGGAAGCACAGACCCTGCGAAAGACAGGTACGACGACGTCGGCTCAGATGATGGTGCGTAGGCAACGATATACAATCCGGCCAACAACTGCATCGAGTCGAATATGATCCAGCAAAGGACACTAATGGCCAGTCCACGTCGGGCTACCCGATGGTCGGCTGCTGCAACTGTCCGAACAAAAAAGTTGGGGTCAATGAAGGTCTGCATAGCGATGACAAACCAGCCGAGCACACCTGTCCACCCTATTGTTCCTGGAACTTCGATGGTTGCAGTCGGTAGCGTATTCCACATTGTTACGGGGCTGCCAAACTTTGCAATTGCGTGACCAACGAGCAACAGCATTCCAGCGTACATCAGAATCACCTGTACAACATTTGCATACACGTCGCTGCGGAGTCCACCCTTGACGATGTAGGCAACTGAGATGATTGTTCCAATGATGATACTCGGCAGCAACGGCAGGCCAATGGCCTGAGAAACCAGAATCCCGATCATCAGTTGATAACTGGCTGGCGTTGTGATCACCAGCAGAAGCATCGCCACAATCTTTTGCCCCTTGTTGCCGTATGTCAGACCAAACTGTTCCGGTATAGATACAGCTTTCGCATCATGGATCCGCTTTGATAGAAATCCGGCATACAGGAGTGCAACGATGTAGTATGGCACACCGAAACACAATATGAACGTAACACCATAGCGAAGGATGAACTCGCCTGATCCAAGAACTGCGCCATACCACGTGGCAACAAGCGAAGCCACAAAAAATGGAATGGTGAGTGTTCTGCCGGCTACAAGGAAGCCGGCTGCATCAGAGTTTCGCCCGCGCCGTGCAGCGAGGTATACCGCTACAAGAGATGCGATGACAACCACGATGTCAGATGTCGAGAGCATGCTGATCGATTTGTGGAAGGATGTTGCTAAGAAAGCTCATACGGTGAATGGGGCTGACACCATGTTTGACGATGGCTGCACGATGAGCCTTGGTGGCATATCCCTTATGCACATCAAACCCATAGTTGGGGTGCTTGGCGTGCAGATCGCCTGCCATCAGTGCATCCCTGGTTGTCTTTGCGATGATCGAAGCAGCAGCGATGCTCGGTGAACACCCGTCTCCACCGATGATCGTTGTGACCGGCAGTTGATGTGGCGGAAACCGATTACCGTCAATGAGCAAGTGTGGCTTCTCGTTGTCGGATTGCATTCGTGTAAGACAGCCTGCAATGGCCTGATTCATGGCAAGGAATGTCGCTTGAAGGATGTTGACTTCGTCAATACGCTCCGCATCGATGATTCCAACAGACCAGTACCTAGCAGATGCGATGATCAATTCTCGCAGGTGCTGCCGGGTATGGGGCGAGAGTTTTTTTGAATCATCGAGTCCAGGTGGTAACGATGAAGCGTCTAGAACAACAGCAGCAGCAACGACAGGACCCGCAAGGGCCCCACGACCTGCCTCGTCGACACCGATCGGCGTCGACCCTGTAGACCAAAGCGATTGTTCGTAGTCCAGCGTCATCACGCTGGCAAACCTACTGCTGGGCGATGAGTTGAAGAAACTCTGTTCGCAGAGCCGGATTTGTGGCCAGTTCGCCACGCATTACCGAGGTGACCATAGAGCTGGAGTCGTGCGCCTCTACACCGCGGGCTATCATGCAATAGTGCTTCGAGTCGATAACAACACCAACGGCAACCGGATCCAAAATCTCAACAAGGAAATCAGCAATCTGTTCACCCAGTTCCTCTTGGATTTGTCCGCGGCGGGAGAACCACTCGACGATTCGCGTGAACTTTGAAAGACCAATTACCTTGTCACGTGGGATGTATCCAATGGCGCACGTTCCGCTGATTGGCTGCCAGTGATGAGAGCAGACACTCATGACCTTGATGCCCTTCGAGATCACGATCTCCCCTACTTGACGACGGTTTGGAAACACCGTGATCTTTGGGGCGGCAGAATAACGACCTGCAAACAACTCATTGATCCACATTCGCGCAAGCCGAAACGGTGTATCGGTGCTGTTCGGATCGTTGCGGTCGATCCTCATGACGTCAAAAATCTCGGAGAACTTTTGTTCAACGGCCGCGATCATCTCATCTTTCTCTTCGGCGCTAAGGGGCAGGTTGCCATTGGCATCGAAGAGTTCACGTCCGCTGCGGCTTTGCGTAGGATAAAGATTGCCAGCCTTGAGAAGCTGACGCTCCAGTTCGGCGTCGTCAAGATCTACAAGAGAGTGCAATCGTGCCCCTTCGGAGTTCATACGGCCTCCTGAAGATTGTAGGCGTGTGTAGCCGGGTAACGCGGCACGGAAACAGGGGCTCCAAAGTACTCGGCGCTGTTTGATTCCGATTCAAACACACGTATGCAGTGTAACTCACCACTTGGCAAGCGATGTTCCACCTGCTGCCAAAATGCGACGCAGAGGTTCTCCACTGTTGGGATTACCCCTTGAAGAAAGTCAACGTCGAAGTTTAGATGACGATGATCGACCTTGTCGATGATCACTTCTTCGAGCAAGGCTTTGAGCTTCTTGAGGTCGATGACATAGCCCGTATCTGGGTCGGGAAGCCCCTTGACGGTAACTTCAAGGACATAATTGTGTCCGTGACCCCAGAAGTTGTTGCATTTGTCAAATACGTCTTCATTGCGTTCGTCTGAAAACGTTGGGTTGTAGAGCCGGTGTGCGGCTGAGAAATGCGTCTTGCGCGTTACGAAGATCATGGTGTGTTAACCGTTATTAGTGCAGGTTGAGATAACAAATAACACCGACGAAGGGTTCCTTGTGGACGATTCTACGCCTTTGATGTTGGATATTTGCAGAGGATGACAATGCAACATACAATGATTTGGCTGGCTCTTGCGGCTTTGCTTGCAGGTTACGCCCCTGCATTTACCGCAAACGGCGCTGTACATGGTACCGGTGCGGCCGAGTCCGTCTGGCCTGTGGCACGCCCTGAGAAACTCTACATAGAGGGTACGATGACCGTGTCGTCGCCTTCTGGAGGTTTCGAACAGAGTGCGTCGTTTACTGCGGCCGTGCGTGGCGATACCGTGCTTATGACCGCACTTGGGCCCTTTGGGATAGTCGTGGCGCGGGTCTACGCCCAGCCTGATTCATTCCTTGTGGTTAACTACCTGCAGCAGACGGCTATCGATGGCGATCCACGGTCGTCACGACTGAACGATCTGCTTCCCATACCCGTGCGTCTGGACGACATTCTGGCGATCATGAAATGCATGCCCCCTGGCATACCATCCGAGTATCATACGGGTGAGGCACGTGTTGATGGTTCGGCACTCTACACTCGCCGGGATTCCTCTACTATCGAGTTCGCCTTGATTGATAGTACCCAACGGGTGATCAAGCAGTTTCAACGCAAGAAGTCTGATGGAACGCCGCTGCTCAATGTTCAGTACGGCAACGTCAAGCCTGTTGAAGGTTCCGAGAACGTACCACATCGTATCAAGGTACGAGTCAACGACGGCGAACATGAGGTTGATGTGGTCTACGATGAAGTGACAACGCAAGCACCTGCAATCAAGGGGGCAGCGTTGAAGGTACCACGTTCATTTACGCGAACATCACTTCGGTAATGACTCCCGGGATACTGCGCCTGCTTAGTGTCATCTTCATTGCCGTGCTCGGCCATGATTATGCGCATGGGCTTATGATGCAGGATACCGTGAAGATTGCCGAGCAGTCGGCCTCGGGGACGGTCGATACGATTGTAACCTTTACCGCCAAAGACACCGCCTACTTTCGTCCGACACAGAAGACGCTTCGATTGCGTGGAGCCTCGATCGTATCGTTCAAAACCCAGCAGATCAGCGCTGAAGAGATCATTCTCAATTTCGAGAACAGCACGATGAAGGCTGCTGGTATTCGTGATGCCAGCGGACGTGTGATAGGGTTTCCGGTTCTGCGGGATAACGGCGAAGAGTATGCCGGCAGATCAATGGACTACAACTTTGTCACCGGTAAGGGGCGAGTAGAGTTCGGTGAAACATCGGTCGAAGGTGGCTATTACTATGGCTCTGCGATCAAGCGTATCGATGAGTCGACGGCATTCATTGAGAATGGATGCTTCACAACATGTGATGCCCCACATCCCCACTTCTATTTTACCTCGCCAAAGATGAAGGTGGTGACCGACGACAAGATCTTCCTTGACCCTTTGCTCTGGTATGTAGACGACGTTCCAGTCTTTGCGCTTCCGTTTGGGGTGTTCTTCTCTCTCGAACGTGGACGCCGCTCCGGTTTGATAATGCCCTCTCCCTTGGTGACAAGCGACCGCGGTGTTGCGCTGCAGAACCTGGGCTACTACTTTGCGATAAACGATTATCTGGATGCCGAGATTACCACTGACCTTACATCAAAAGGTGGGTTTACGATCTATGGTCGCGGTCAATACGTTGTTGGATCAAATTTGCGAGGAAATGCCGAGCTCCGATTTGGCTATACCCGGTTCAATGTGCTCGATCCGTTTGCCATGAACATGGGTCTGCAGGCAGCACACTCCCAACAGCTGCGTCCGGGCGAATCTATCGTTGCCGACGTTCTGTATACGACGCAACGGCTCTTTCAGAATACCTCGTTTAACCCTACTGACCGGCTTCGACAAAATGCCCGAAGTAACATATCCTACCAACGCACCTTGTACAACGGGATGACGCTGAATGCCGGTTACACTCGCGACCAGAACATGCTTACCGGCGCGGTTTCACAAAGTCCATCCGTTAACTTTGGCATCCCACAACTTCAACCGTTCAAAGGCCTCGCTGCTCCCGGTTCATGGGTCGGCGACATTCAATTCTCCTATCGGGCAACTGGTCGATACAACCACTCCACGTTTCGTCCCGCTGACACAGGATCGTTCACAACAACGGAATCTTCCGTCATCGAGCATCGGCCATCGGTGATCATCACGCCTCGTCTGGGGAATGTCCAGATCTCGCCATCGCTGATCTTTTCTGAGAATTGGTACTTCAGGCGGCAAACCCAATCGGTCAACCCGGCAGACTCAACCATCAGAACTTCTTTTGAATCGGGGTTCTTTCGAGAATACACCTACGGCGTGGGAGTTTCTGCCAGCACGTTTCTGTACGGCATGGCTAAGCCAGATATTCTCGGCTTGAAGGCCATTCGACACACCTTGCAGCCATCGATAGGTCTTCAGTACATTCCTGATCAGTCTGATTCAGCACTCGGATTCTACGGGCGATACACAAGCCCCATTACAGGACAATCTGTCCATTATTCCCGTTTTGGCTCTGGGGGGCAACTAGCTTCGCAGCGGACACAGGCGCTGGTCACAGGATCGTTTCTTAACCGCGTAGCGATCAAGGTCAACCAAGGCGACACCGTCGATAAGCCCATAGAGCTCTTTACGCTTACGGCGTCCACCTCATACAACATGGCAGCTGATTCCCTGCAGCTAAGCCCCGTGTTCTTTAACCTCCGTACCCCAGTTTTGGATGAGTTCGACTTCAACGTCAATGGCGTTCTTTCACCTTATGATCAGGTTCGTGCTATAGATCCAGCCACGGGTCGGTCGCAGTGGAGGGATGTTAATCAGAGCCTACTTGGTGCTGGTAAGGGGCTTGCACGGCTCACCAGCCTGAACGTTCAGTTTGGAACGCGCTTTGCCGGAGGGCAGTCCCAGACATCAACGCAGCAAACATCGAATGATTCAAGTTCTAGCTCGCTAAAGGAACTCGAGCAGCGTTTCGACCAGCGTTTGAACTCCACGGTTCGACGTCACGACATCTTCGGGGATAACTCACCGGGTTGGAGTGAGTTGCAGATGCCTTGGGAACTCTCAGCGAACGTCCTCTATACCTTGCAACAACCCAACCCCGAGCTCGTCAACCAGTCATTGTACGTCAGTTTTCGTGGGTCTGTTGCGATAACGCCAACGATGCGCATGAGTATCACTGGTAGTTATGATGTGTTGAACCAGGAAATGATCAACCCGATCATTGATGTTCAAAAGCAGATCCATTGCTGGTATCTTTCACTGAATTGGGTACCAACAGGATTCAATCGAGGATTCTTTTTGCGTTTCGGTGCAAGTGCCCAACAACTCAGAGATTTCGTCATCCCTAAGCAGTCTACTCCGCTGTATCGGTAGTAACACTGTGTATTTTTGCTGCCTATGTGTGGAATCGTCGGATACATCGGAACCCAAACTGCTGCGCCCCTTATCGTAAGCGGCCTAAAACGACTCGAATATCGAGGCTATGACTCGGCAGGCGTATGCGTGCTGTCGAAGGACGGCTTGCGCATCGAAAAGCGGGCCGGACGCGTCAAAGATCTTGAGAGCATCGTAGATATCCCATCGATAGCTGGTAATGTTGGCGTAGGCCACACACGCTGGGCAACGCACGGCGTTCCCAATGATGCCAACGCGCATCCACATACAGACCAGGATGGTAACATCGCCCTAGTGCATAATGGCATTATCGAGAACTACCTAACGATCAAGAAGAAACTAGAAAGTGCTGGATACACATTCCGGTCCGACACAGATTCTGAAGTGTTGGCTGTGTTCATTGGCATGCTCTATAAGACCCTGGGCAATCTCGAAGCAGCTGTTCGAACCGCACTCGCAGAGGTTGAAGGTACGTTCGGTATCGTTGTTCTTAGCGTTCACGAACCGGATATGATTATTGCTGCGCGCCGTGGCAGCCCCCTGATCTTGGGTATAGGTGATGGTGAATATCTCGTTGCCTCTGATGCATCTGCCGTGATTGCGCATACCCGGCAGGTGGTCTATCTGCAAGAAAACGAGATGGCCATTCTAACACGCAGTGGCTTTTCAACAAAGACAATTGAGAACGTCGACACGCGGAGTGTAGTCGAAGAGATCGCCTTTGAGCTTGAGCAGATCGAGCGTGGCGGTTTCGACCACTTCATGCTCAAAGAGATCTACGAGCAACCCATCACCTTCCGCGATGGATTTCGTGGCAGGCTCAACGCTGAAGAAGGCTCTGTGCGCCTTGGTGGCCTAGCTCCAGTTGCGGACAAATTGCGTCAGGCAAAACGCATCATCATAACAGCCTGTGGCACCTCGTGGCATGCTGGGCTTGTTGGCGAGTATTTGATCGAACAACTGGCTCGTATCCCCGTCGAAGTTGAATATGCAAGTGAGTTCCGCTACCGCAACCCGATCATCAACCAAGATGACGTTGTGATTGCGATTTCGCAGAGCGGTGAAACAGCAGATACGCTTGCTGCCATTCGTGAGGCCAAGCTCAAAGGGGCTACTGTCATCGGAATGGTCAACGTCGTTGGAAGCACCATAGCACGTGAGACCGATGCCGGGGTGTACCTCCATGCCGGTCCTGAAATCGGTGTTGCTTCAACAAAGGCCTTTACATCCCAACTGTGTGTACTGACGCAGTTTGCCCTCTTTCTTGGTCGCATGAAGGCCGTATCTGCGCAGCAGGGCAAAGAACTCGCCGACGCGCTCGAGCAGATTCCTGAACAGATAACGCGCATTCTCGACAACGTGGAGCCGATCAAGGCCATTGCACATGAGTATGCTCAGGTAAGCAACTTCTTGTATCTAGGCCGCGGCTATAACTTCCCTGCCGCACTCGAAGGAGCTTTGAAACTCAAGGAAATCTCCTACATCCATGCAGAAGGATACCCTGCTGCTGAAATGAAGCATGGTCCTATTGCGCTGATTGATGAAAACATGCCCGTTGTCTTCATCGCTCCAAAGGATGAGATCTACGACAAGATCATCTCGAACATTGAAGAAGTACGTGCCCGCAACGGTCGAGTCATCGCCATCGCAGACGACGACGACGAGCACATACCACGTGTGGCCAACCACGTGATTCACGTGCCTCGCACGATTCCAATGCTCACACCGATACTTGCCTCTATTCCACTGCAACTGTTGGCTTACTACATCGCCCTCGAACGTGGCTGCAATGTGGACATGCCGAGGAACCTAGCCAAGAGTGTGACGGTGGAGTAAGGAATAGGTGTATGATCGTCTTTCCCGCCACCTCTTCCCTCGCCTACTGCCCTGTATATCGTAATTTCGACGGATCATGTCTACCGCGCATCAACTCCTTTCCGATGTACACTCCGGCACTCGAAGGGCACTCTCGAAGTGTTTATCGATCCTTGAAAGTACGCGTATGCAGGATCGGGAGCTGGCGTATGATCTTCTGGCACAGTGCAAGCCCCATGACCATACGTGGAGAATCGGGATAACGGGTCCGCCGGGCGTTGGTAAGAGTTCATTTGTAGAAGTGTTTGGTCAGCTCCTCGTGAGCAAGGGCAGGCGCGTGGCAGTTCTCGCCGTAGACCCATCGAGCACGCGAACAGGTGGGAGCATTCTTGGTGACAAGGTGCGTATGCCGCAGCTGTCGCTTGATGATCGCGCATTTGTTCGCCCCTCTCCTTCACGGGCGTGTTTAGGTGGCGTTACGCCAACGACCCGCGATGCCATTTTGTTGTGTGAAGAGGCCGGCTACGATACAATCCTGATCGAGACCGTGGGAGTAGGACAAAGCGAGATCGAAGTTGCCTCCATGGTCGATATGTTCATGCTCCTTGTGTTGCCAACCGCTGGTGATGAGGTACAGGGCATTAAACGTGGTATCATGGAAATGGCGCACGCAATTTTGGTGACCAAATCCGACATCGATGATGGGGCTACGCAGCGCGCACGAGCAATCCTCAGGAGCTCATTGCAGTTCATGGTGCCATCGGCGGAGCAATGGTCGGTTCCAATCCAGCCGATAAGCGTTTTTTCCCAGCTAGGAATCGACGAAACAATGGCGTGCGTCGAAGACTTCTTTGACGTTCGTCGGTTGCATGCGCGGGCTTCTTTACGCACAGAACAGCGTCGGTCGTGGTTCGAGACAGCCATGCATCAGGAGCTGATGAATCTTCTCCTTGCTCGCGCTGCCTCTACGGCGATCTTCTCCGAGATCAGAGAACAGTCTGTTGCTGGAGTGCTTCCACCAACTGTGGCCGTTCATCGTCTACTTGCACATCTCGAATTAACAATTTCGGAGCAGCTATGAGATTCCCCGTTGCTGATTTTCAAGACAAGCTGATCGAGCATGGCATCGATGCTTGGATGATGTACGACATGCGCGGCAGTAACGATCTCGCATGGAGGATGCTGGATGTTGCGCCGGATGCTCATTGTACCCGCCGCTGGGCGGTTGTGATCCCGTCGCATGGACGTCCTGTCAAGATTGTGCATCGGATGGAGCAGGATCCACTTCGACATCTTGAGATAGACTCGGTGCTCTACGATACGCGTCAGTCATGGGCTGATGCCTTGATGCACGTAACCAGGAATCATGCAAAGCTTGCCATGGAATACAGCCCGATGGGTGAGATTCCCGTCGTCAGCAAGGTCGATGCAGGCATTGTTGAACTCCTGCGTTCGATGGGTAAGACGGTCGTTTCATCCGCAGACATGCTTCAGTCGTTCACATCCGTGCTCTCAGACGAGCAAATCGCCGGGGCTATCCTTACGGCTGGGCAGCTCAAAGACACGGTCATGGATGCATTTAGCTTCATTGTCGAGTGTCTTCGCGACCAAGGATCGGTAACGGAGTATGCTGTGCAGCAGTTTATTCTGCACGAGTTTGCGCGTAAGAACCTCGTCACAGATTCATCCCCAATCGTAGCCATTGGCCCCAATGCTTCGTCGCCTCACTATGCCCCCTCCCTGCTACAGACAGACACGATAACCAATGACTGTGTGGTGCTAATCGACGCATGGTGCAAGCATAATTCTCCAGGAGCAGTGTTCGCTGACATAACATGGGTGGGATACACAGGCGAGCAGGTTCCGCACGATGTGGAATCGACCTTCAAGATCATCTGCAGTGGACGTGATGCAGCTGTTGATCTGATCAAGCAGCGCTGCGCAGACCAGGGGGCTATATATGGTTGGGAGGTCGACCGAGCATGCCGCGATGTGATCAATGCTACGGGCATGGGTGATGCATTCATCCACCGCACTGGTCATAACATTGGAACAGAGGTACATGGTCCGGGTGCGAACATGGATGATTTTGAAACGCATGATACCCGTCGAATTATCAACGGCACATCGTTCTCCATCGAACCAGGCGTTTATATCCAGGACACTCTCGGCTTGCGGACAGAGATTGATGTGATCATTGATCACGACGGACAACCACTGATCCCAACTGAGCCAATTCAACACGCGGTGCTCCCGTTGTTTTCACCGAATTGGCGCCCATGAGGTACCTGATATCTGCCTTGGCAGCCCTTGTTGTTGTTGCCTCCGTTGCAAATGCCCAAGCTAACGAACGAGATCAAGCTCGTATGGCCCAGGCGTATGAGCGATCCGGCGATCTGCGCAATGCGGCCAGGTTGTACCAGGAACTTTATGCCGTGGCTCCGAGCAACGAGATGTATTTCAACGGAGTTGTTCGTACGCTCCAGGCACTCGATCAGATTGCGAGCTTGTTCCCAATCGTGGAAAAACATGCCAAGCGGACCCAACGCTCGGATGCATTTGTCCTTGCTGGATCACTCGCGGCCAAGATTGGTAAGGCTTCTGAACGCGATACCTATTGGAAGCAGGCGCGCGAGCTCAGCGCAGGTGAAGAATCTACGCTCATAGCAATTGGACGTGCGCAACTCGGTGCCTTTTTGTTCGCCAATGCATTGACAACATTTCAAGATGCCCGTTCTCAGAATGGATCCGCTACAGCTTACCAAGATGAGATCATTGTCTGCCTCATGGCGACAGGCAAGATCGACAAGGCAGTTGATGAGTCCCTCGCCGATTATACCAATGAACAGGATCTACCAATCATCGTCAAACGCCTGAGTGCAGTATTGGCCAATGAAGACGCGGCTCCTGTGCTCGATTCCAAGCTATCGTCGAGTCAACAAACCCCTGCTATGCTGCGGCTCTCACTTTGGTTCTACCGTCAGCAGCGGCAATGGAGTAAAGCTCTTGATGCAGCTACGAAGCTCGACGAGAAGTCATCGTCTCCTGGCTCAGAGTTGCTTTCCTTTGCCGACGGCGCCCGCGCAGATGAGCAGTACAGCATGGCCATCGATGCCTACCGCAACGTGATGAAGCGCACGAGCGACCAGCGGCTGCAAACATCTGCGGCGTATGGAGCAGTACGTGCTCTCGAACAGAGGCTGCGCGCTGCGAAGACCATGGATGCGGGCGATGCGCGAAGCGTGGTAGCCGCCTACGACGAGGTCATTCAACGATTTGCTCAACACCCCATTGCGGCCGACGCTCTATACTACTCGGCTGTGATCCTCGATGAATTCATGAGCGATACCGATGAAGCACAGCGCAGGCTGCTGCGCCTTACCAGCTTTTGGAAAGGGGCGAGCATTACCACAGATGCCGCAATGCGATTGGCCGACATCTACCTTGCGCAGGGACAGGACTCGGCTGCCAGGCAGCAGTTGCAGATTGTGCTGGATATGCGCTCAGGAGTCAATGAGAAGACCGATCTGGCGCGCCTTCGTATAGCCGACATGGAGCTCTGGCGTGGGAACGACTCTTCTGCTGTGGCGCGCTATGAAGAGATCGCTTCCAATCCTAATTCGATCGCTACCAATGATGCTCTCGACAAGCTACTGCTGCTGAACCTGCGGCAGGAAGACTCAGCTGCTGTCTCGTTGATAGTTGCTGCCGAGGAGGCATTTCATCGGCGAAAGTACACTACCGCCATTGACCTTTTAGCCTCACGACTTGAAAGCGTTCGCGACAATGATCTTAAGGATCGAGGTGCCTATCTCGCTTCAAAGTCTTGCGTGGCCATCGGCGACACGCTGCGCGCAGAACCGTTTCTGCTTGCTATTCTTCAACGCATACCCGAATCAATCTTTGGTGATCAAGCACTTTGGCTGCTTGCCTCGGTTAGTGAGCACAAGAATGATATCAAGGGGGCAATGCAGTACCTCGAGTCGCTCCTCGTATATTATCCCCGTTCGATCTTGATTCCCGACGCCCGCGAGCGCATTCGCAAGCTACGGGGCGACGTCTAACGATCGCATGTTGACCTGAATTGCAAACAAACTCATCGCTAGGAACAACGAAATGTCGACCATCACCTTTGATCAGCTACCATACCTACGTCCAGACATCTCAGCTTTGCGTGAAACATATGCCGGGATATCCACCCGATTGGCCTCTGCCACAAGTGCGTCGGAAGCCATTCAAGCTATTCAGGAATGGAATCAGTCACGCATCGCTACCAGTACGATGGCCTCGCTCGCAGAAGTCAAATTCACGCAGAACGTTGCATCCGAAGAGGCAAAGGCAGAGAAGCTGTTCTTTGACGAGCATTGGCCATCAATCGCCGAACTCGACACTGATATGGCCAAGCTGATCCTTGGGTCCAGCTTTGCGACACAAATCGCACACGAGTTTGGAGAGTTGTTCCTTCTGCGGCTTAAGAACTCTACGCTCACGTTTGAACCGTCGATCAAGGACATGCTCGTCCAAGAATCCGAGCTCAATACCCGGTATAATGAGATCACGGCCTCGGCCAAGATCGAGGTTGATGGTGTTACCTACAACCTGAGTACAATCGGTAAGTTGATGATCGATCCCGACCGTGAGGTGCGTCGTAAGGCAACCGTTGCTATGTATCAGTTCCTGAGCGATAACTCGCATGAGCTGGATACCATTTTCGACAAGCTCGTAAAGCTGCGTACGACGAAGGCACATACGCTGGGATATCCTTCCTATACCGAGTTCCGCTACGTTGAGTTTGGCCGCGTTGATTACAATGCTCATGACGTTGAGAAGTTCCGTGCCCAGGTGCGGGAGTGTGTTGTGCCCCTTGCCATGGAGCTTCGCAAGGCCCAGCAGCGTCGCCTTGGTGTTGAGCACCTCACTGTGGCTGACGAAAAGCTGCAGTTTCTTGATGGCAATCCTGTGGCTTCGGGAGACCACGACTGGATCGTTGAGCGGGCGGCAACAATGTATTCTGAATTGAGCCCTGAAACTCACGAGTTTTTCTCGCTGATGCTCGACTCCCAGCTCATGGATCTGAAGAGTCGCGACAACAAGGCCACTGGCGGGTACTGCACCAGCTTTCCGCAGTATGGTCTGCCGTTCATCTTTGCCAACTTCAACAAAACCACGCATGACATTGAAGTGCTTACACATGAAGCCGGTCATGCGTTTCAGGCCTACCAGAGTCGCAACCAGATTGTACCTGAGTATTTCTGGCCTACCGCCGAGGCCTGCGAAATCCACTCGATGGGCATGGAATTCCTCACATGGCCGTGGATGAACCTGTTCTTTGGAGACCAGACCGAAAAGTTCAAGTTCTACCATCTTCAGGGGGCTATTCTCTTTTTGCCGTATGGCTGCGCGGTTGATCACTTCCAGCACTGGATCTATGCAAACCCTGATGCCAGCCCGGCTGAGCGTCTTGCCGCATGGAAGGATATGGAGCGTATGTACATGCCGTGGCGCACCGAAGCCGGCATCCCAGCCTACGATGAAGGCCGTCAGTGGCAATTCCAGCGTCACATCTACGAATCGCCGTTCTATTACATCGACTACGCCCTGGCGCAGACATGTGCATTGCAGTACTGGAAGTGGTCAGAGATCGACCGCGAATCTGCTTTTGCCTCGTATTTGTCGATCTGCGGTATTGGTGGTTCGAAGCCATTTTTGGGTATCGTCGAGCATGGAAAGCTTACATCGCCGTTTGTTGATGGCTGCTTGAAGGACATTGTAGACTACTCCTACGATTGTCTCAAGACACGCTATCCGGACCAGTTGGCTTGATAGCTCCGTAGCACATGGAGTTGTAAATCGGAGGTAATGGGGTGTTGATTACGGAAAATTGACTGTGAGCGGGTATGTTTTTGCGTATTTTGCACGGTCATTCTGCTAATCACATTCTGTTACAATTTCAATGGCAACGTCCATGAAGAAGTTTACCATTTGGTCGGTGACCGCAGTTCTATGCCTGCTTGGAGCATTGAACCAACTTGCGGCACAAACGAATCCGACTCCATACGACCTAAATCTAGGCTCGTACACGATGACGCAGTGGTTGAATACGAGTGCCGCAGGTACGTATCCGACGAGCATGGCGTTTCATATGACTGCCAACATCGACGATCCGGCAGAGCAGGTTGCAATTGCCGATTACAACTGTGCATACAACTTGACAAGCGGAGCGCGCGTTACCGGACAAGGAACGAGTGGTTTCTCATTTATCAACACGGGAACGCTTGTTTGTAACTGTGCGTACGTTGGAAGCGCTGTTCTAGCGCTCAACACAACAAATCGTGCACAGATCAATGTTTCGTGGATAAGCCAGACGATATTCTCCGGTTCACGTCCGTATGGTGTTCGGTTGCAGTACCGACTCGGCACAACCGGTACGTGGATCAATGTCACACGCGGTGGGCAATTCGTTGAATACATGGCACCACTCAACACAAGCGGTCTGGCCACACAGCAGTCAATTGCAACATTGTTGCCAACTGAATGCGAAAACAGACCTCTGGTCCAACTTCGCTGGGTATACTACCAGCGCCCCGTGTTCTCGTCAGGTTCGCGCCCACAGATCCAGGTCGACGATATCACTGTTACCTCGAATTCACAAGTCGGCGTAGCTTCCAACCTAGCTATTGAGAACATCACACCATCGGCTCCGTCGCAAAACACAGGATTTTCACTTCGTGTGCGTTCTGTTGATGCACTTGGTGCAGCGAAGAATGTAACCACGGCAACCACTGTTCAAGTGCAGCTGAATGCCGGAACTGGTTTTGTGTCTGGAACCGTAACTGGTGTTATTCCTGCTGGTAGCAACTTTGTGGATCTGACAAATGTGATCTACAGCAATGCTGAAACGGGTGTGGTGCTCCGCGCTGTGACACTTGCTGGACAGGTACTTACACAAGGTGTCACTGCCCCATTGACGTTCCAAGCACCGGCTGCGTATGCTACAATCACTGGCGCAACTCAGTTCGGTTTTGCTGGTGTGCCTATCAATCCATACACAGTAACAGTCTTTCGCGCGGATAATACTGTCGACGCCAACTACGCGTCTGTAGTGACTGTCACGCGAGTAAGTGGTCCTGGCGTACTCACAGGCACTGTTTCTGTTACAGCACAGAACGGGGTCGCTGTGTTTGATAACGTTAGCGTCACCGCACCTGGTTCATACCAACTCCAAGTCACGATTCCAGGCTTGGGTACGCAGCAGCTTCCGTTCACAACTGCTAATCCTGCCCCAACGATGATTACGAACATCGTCCCGCAGTTCATTGCTTCTGCTCCATCTTCTACGTCAACAGCTGGTTGCGTTACCATCACAAGTCCATGGTCATTGCCATCATTTGCGCTTGTAACGTTCACGAACCTCACACCAAATACGACGTATCGCCTGAATACAGGTCTTGCTACAGATCAAAACTTGACATCAACAGGTGGCGGTTTTAATCTGAACTACAACGCCAACGACAATTCATACTTCTACACAGCTGGTAAGTCGTTGACGACCCCAGGCGAGTTTTCACAGTTCTCGACGCTTCCAGGCGAGACAACAAAGTCGATTTGGGTAAACCTGATCACATCGACAAACATTGCCTTCCGTGAAGGCAACACGATCTTCTGGCGCGTAGCGCTTGGTGATGCAAATGGCAACCTTATCAGCCGCTATCAGCTTGCCAACACCTCTTCAGTTATCCGCACAGGCACTGCAGCTAATCAAGCAACAGGTATTGTGGATGATGCATCACAGCTCACAGCAAAGAACTACGTTCTTCTCTACGATAACGTTGCTGGAACGGGTCGTCCTATCACGGTTGCTCTCGTTCAGGCGCAAGGTACAACGATTGCACAACGCACTGAGACATGGTACGCATCACGTGAAAACCGTGCGGGTGCATGGGCAACGCTCATTCCAAATGCTCTTGCAACAGGCGTTCGTCGTATTGAAGAGCGCGATGCACGTACAAATGCAGTTGTCTACGCTGTAACGTCAGCTGATGGTCTGTGGAACGGAGTTCAAACAAACCCTAGCGACCTTGTCGCCTATCCATCAGGTCCTGGTGGATTTGCGACTCCAATCAATCTTCAAACACCTCGCATCACGGTATCTGCACCACGCACGGGCGATACATTGTGTGCCGGAAAGACAGCTAACGTATCGTTCGTTGCTCGTGGTATGAACAACGTCACGATCGAGTTCTCTTCAAACAACGGCGCTTCGTGGGAAGTAGTTGGAACAGCACCGGCGACAGCAACATCTGCTACATGGATTGTTCCAGCGATCGAATACGCTGGTTCATGCCTCGTGCGCGTGGTTGGTGTTGAGCGCACTGACATTCTTGGCACATCACGCACATTTGCTGTTGCATCTGAGGTGCGTATGGCAACTGAACCAGCATCGAAGAATCTTTGCGTTGGGCAAGACCATGATTTGATCGCATTGACGTCAGGTGCTGTTCGTGCATATCAGTGGTACAAAGATGGTGTTTCAATTCCTGGTGCTACTGGTCCAATGTTCCGCATCAACAATGCACAATTCAATACTTCGGGCGTCTACTTCTGCGAAGTATGGGGCTTTGGAACATGCGGTAACACTCGCAGCGCTGATGCACACATCCGCGTTGCACGTCCAACGCAGATTGTCAATCAGACACGTAATGCTCCTGTTGCTCTCGGAGGTACAGCCCATCTGAGCGTTGAAGCTGAGTTTCCAGATGAAGTTCTGTCATATCAGTGGTACAAGGGTCTTGATGTCGTGGCCGACAACGGCCGGATCCAAGGTTCGAACTCAAGCCGCCTTACAATCTCCAACATCCAATCCTCGGATGTTAGCAACGAATACACTTGTGTTGTTATCGGTGTCTGCGGAACAGCTACAACAAAGCCAGCCCGCGTCTT
>CANGZU010000020.1 GCA_947458785.1 Ignavibacteria bacterium | reverse complement strand
GACGCGATTGCGGAATGAATCTCCACCCAATAGCACTCGGCACAACAACGTATGCACCTGGAACGATGTATCGCTCATAGATCGATGTCGAGGCTTGTGTGCTTGTCGGACAGTTGTCGAGTTCAAGACGAACCTCCGGACTGCTCATGAATCTGCTGAGTACAACCGTATTACCATTGTTCACAGAGTCGATGATAAAACGTGTTAGCACGGCTTTGCTAAGTGTTAGGATCAATTGAGATTCCGATGATTCAACCATCGTTGTTACAGAAGCATCGTCTTCGAACTCATCAATTCCGATACGGATAAACGGCTTAGCTACATCGATGGTGTACAGCGCTATGCCGAGCGAATCAAATCTGACTTGGCCATTGGCATCACTCAACATAATCGGTTGCTTGGGAGGCTTTGGCAGACCGCCATACAGGTCGTCATCAATGGGCGACAACGAGAGCTGAACGCCTTGCAAAGGTCGTCCTTGTCGATCCCGAACGATAACAGTCAGAGCACTCGTGTCACGGCGACGTCCCGGGCTGCCAAGACATTGCGCTTGTTCGATGTATGCACGCAGAATATGGCGCTGACGTGGATGAAACTCTAGCACAACAGTGCCACCATTATTCTGCTGCATATGGCAGTAGGACATGATCGTGCCACGTGTTGGACGCACTTCTTCCGATGAATAACACACACCTGATTCCGACGCAATGCAGCTATCAAGTGGTTGTGGCCAGAAGCAGCTTTGCGTATGAATCCCGCCACAGACGTGACCAATCTCATGGCACAGCACCGAGGCGTCCCATGACCACGTTGGAAAATCCTCAACGGAGGCTTTGATGTCGATTGCGCAATAACTAGCCCCCTTCTCGCACAGGCCACCGATAGATCTTGCAATTCCTTGTCCGGAGGTGCGCGAGGTGATAAACACGGCAATGTCGCGCTCGATATCGTTCATCGTGGAATCATAGAGCTGAACGAAATCGCCCAGCAGCTCGCCCACAGACGCCTCGTAGTCATATGGCGAATCTTCGGGCGTCCAGATGCGCAGATTCGCAATTCGCAAACGTACGCGTAACTCCTTCTCATAGACAGCAGAGCCAACGGCAATCAGGTGCGTAACATAAGCGCGGGCAGCCTCGATTGATCCCAACTCACGAACAAGATCTCCGTCACATTCAATCGCCACGTCCAGGGTAAGCGTATCGTCCGACTGGACGTGATCCACTTGTTTTTGTGAACTCGCAACCATCTTGCGAATCTGAGGGCTCACTAACTCTGGTGCAGTTCGGCATGTAGTCTCTTGGGAAGGGGCTGGCACCCGGCGAAGCATAGTCTCCCCTGGCAATTGCCGTAGGTCGTATCCAACTCCGTTTTCGATAACTGTCACCAAAAAGCCTTGCATGCGATCTACCGTGGCTACGATGCGGCGTCCCGACTGATCTTGTCCTGCATAGGTGCAGATTGCCGCCGAGGCGGCGCGGGCACTCACGACTGACGTCTTACGCAGTTGCTCGTGATCGAGCGCAGTCCCATCAGCCGACGGCAGCGATAGCTCGAGAACAGCAGGTCTGGTGCGCAGCACGTCGTCAATCGTTACAAACCTAGTCATATCCTGTGCCTGCAATGAATGCAGGCACAGGAGCAAGAATGCGATGATCGTGTATGTGTGCTTCACATGGAATGCGATGATTACAGGCTTGGCCCGAGCATGTCCTCGGGGCGTACCCATTCGTCGAACTGCTCTTCCGTCAGAAGTCCAAACTTTACGGCTTCTTCCTTGAGCGTGGTTCCATTCTTGTGCGCTGTCTTGGCAATCTTGGCCGCATTATCATAACCGATATGCGGATTGAGCGCCGTAACAAGCATGAGCGTGTTCTGGTTGTAGAAGTTCAAACGCTCAACGTTCGGTGTGATACCAACGGCGCAGTGCTCGTTGAACATTGTGCACGTATCCGCCAGCAGTCGGATGCTCTGCAGCACATTGTAGATGATCACTGGCTTAAAGACGTTGAGCTCGAAATTACCTGAAGCACCGCCAACGTTCACAGCTACATCGTTGCCGAAGACCTGAGCGGCGACCATCGTCATGGCCTCACTCTGTGTTGGATTAACCTTACCAGGCATGATCGACGAGCCAGGCTCGTTCTCCGGGATAGAGATCTCACCAAAACCGCAGCGAGGTCCCGATGCCATCCAGCGGATGTCGTTGGCGATCTTCATAAGCGACGCGGCAAGCGTCTTGAGTGCACCGTGCAAAAAGACCAAGGCATCGTGAGCGGCAAGTGCTTCGAACTTGTTCGGCGCGCTTACGAACGGAAGGCTCGTGAGTTCGCTAATCGTAGCAGCCGAGCGGACTGCAAACTCTGGATGTGTGTTGAGTCCCGTACCCACGGCCGTGCCACCGAGCGCAAGCTCGTATACGCCGCCAAGTGCATGTTCGATACGGGCAATGTCGTTTGTCAGGGCTTGCACGTAGCCAGAGAACTCCTGTCCCAACGTAATCGGTGTTGCGTCCATGAGGTGCGTGCGTCCGCTCTTGATGAGTGGAGCAAACTCCTTGGCCTTGGCATCGAGTGTGTCGCGCAGCGCACGAAGTGCCGGAAGCAGACGCGACGTTGTTGCGATGCCGGCTGCAATGTGCATGGCTGTTGGGAACGTGTCGTTGGAGCTTTGCGACTTGTTGACGTCGTCGTTGGGGTGAACTGGTTTCTTCGAGCCGAGCTCGCCACCGGCGATCTCGATGGCGCGGTTGGCGATCACTTCGTTGACGTTCATGTTCGTCTGCGTGCCAGAGCCGGTTTGCCACACACTGAGCGGGAAATGCTCAAAAAGCTTGCCGTCGATCACTTCATCGGCGGATTGCACAATGAGATCACGCTTGCTGGCTTCGAGCACACCGAGGTCTGCGTTGACCATGGCTGCTGCCTTTTTCAGGATGGCCATTGCCTGGACAACTTCCTTGGGCATGCGCTCTTCGCCAATGGCAAAGTGAATCAGTGAGCGAGCAGTTTGTGCGCCATAGTATGCTGTCGAGGGGACGCCAATCTCCCCCATGGTGTCGCGTTCGATACGTGTTGACATAGTTGTAACGATGGTGATGATGTGTGAATGAATGACTGCAAAATTACACGGGCTTACCAGACAAGCGTTCCTGAAATGCGAAGTGCCTCAACGGCCGAAACAAACGTCTCTTGCTCGAGCTGGGCAATGCGCAGCGCGGCATCCAGCGCCGTTTGCTGGGCCTGACGTACCTCAATGTCTGTGGCTAGCCCCTCTTCAAATGACACAAGAGCAGCTGATGCGTTTTTCTGAGCCGCACGAAAGGATTCCTTTTCGATGTTCAGAAGGTCCATTCCCTGCTGATAGCGCTCGTATGCCTGCGTTAGGCGTGATCGTTGCTCGCGAAGCGACTCTTCAACAAGGATCTGCCTGCGCTGCGTCTCCAATTGGGCAAGCTCAGAGGCTGCCTTGTCTGCTTGTCCGCGAAACAGATTATAGCGCAGCGTCAAGCCAGCGTTCCAACCCGTTGTGCGGTTATCCAGAATGAACCCTGCTTCTGTCGTATTGTTCGTGTACTGATAGCCCCCTGTTAGATCGAGCCGTGGCCAAAACGCTGCGTCAAGTTCACGCACGCGGGCCTTTGCTGCATCAACAGCGAGCTCTGCACTCACGAGTTCAGGGTTGCGCTTGGCGAGCTCCGTGAGCAGCGAATCCAACGATGGCAGCGTCGGAGACGTGACACTCATATCGAGCGTGGCCTTTGCTGTGTCTGATGCGCCGATTGAAGCATACAGTGCCGTGCGTGCGTTCGTATAGTTGGTCTCAGCTCGACGCAACATGGTGGCGATCGCGTTGCGATCGATGCGCGCCTGTGAGAGCTGCGTGCCACTGGCAGAGCCGATGTCTTTTCGAAGCGAAATGATCGACAGACGTTTGTCGGCAAGTGCAAGGGCTGCGACAAGGTCATCAATCTGGTGACGTACCACAACCGCAATTGCATAGCGCGTCATGACATCGGCGATGACCGCAGCAAACTGACCCCGTGCGCGCTCGCGCTCGCTCTGTGCCATGAGTGCGAACTGATCATCAACGGCATACATCCGGAAGCCATCAAAGAGTGTCCACTGCATAACAGCGGCTGCATTGGTATTGGTAAATCCTGCATTGTCTCGATTAATGATCACACCACTTGCAGTTGTCTGCGAGACGTTGTTAGCGCCACGCGATGCAGTGCTTTGCAGATCAGCTGTTGGCAGATACACCGAGCGTGACTGCATGGCGCGCAGTGACGCTGCACTTGAATCAAGTTTGGCAATGCGAACGAGTCCGTTGTTCTCGATCGCAGACTTTACCGCATCGGCCATCGACAGCGACTGGGCAGAGGCCGGCGTCACAGCTGTTGCAAACACAAGAAGCAGCACAGCTGATGTTAAGGGGCTTGCACTACCCCGTGCATGCGTACGCTTGAGCTTCGACAACAACACGTACAACGACGGCAACACGAGGAGCGTGAGGAATGTAGCGATGAACATGCCCCCTACCACAGCAACGCCAAGGCCAACGCGACTTGTTGATGCCGCACCGAGCGAGAAAGCAATCGGCACCGCGCCCAGGATCGTTGCAAGGGACGTCATCAGGATCGGACGGAACCGTGACTGCGCCGAAGCGAGTGCTGCTTCTGTCCACATAGCCCCATGCTCATGCTGCTGGTTGGCAAACTCGACGATGAGGATACCGTTCTTGGTCACGAGTCCAATAAGAGCGATACATCCGATCTGTGAGAAGATGTTCAGCGTTTCACCGGCAAACCATAGCGATAGCACAGCACCCGAGAGTGCGAGTGGAACGGTAAGCATTATCGTGAGAGGATCCACCCAGCTCTCGAACTGGGCAGCCAGGATTAGGTACACGAGGACCAGTGACACGATGAAGGCAAACAACAAGCTTGACGAGCTCTCGCGGAAATCCCGAGAAGAGCCGGTGAGCGTTGTCGACATTTCATCACCAACAACGGATTTGATCGCCCCCTCCATAGCGTTGATTCCATCGGCGATCGTTGCACCGGATGCAAGACCTGCGCTGATGGTTGCGCTGGCTGATCGGTTGTAGCGGTAGAGCTGCGGCGGAATGCTGTTTTCGCGCAATAGCACGAGGTCTGCCAACGGGACCATTTCACCAGTTTGTGAGCGGACGGTGAGCTGACGCAGATCTTCGGGTGTAGCGCGTTGCGTACGTTCGAGTTCGCCGATTACTTGATACTGCTTGCCATCGCGAGTGATATAACCAAAACGTTGTCCCGAGAGTCCGGCCTGAATCACTGATGCAATGTCGGATGTGCTCACACCTAACTCGCGCGCACGCCCACGGTCTATCTCGACAACAAGTTCGGGTTTGGTAAACTTCAGGTTAACGTCCACAACGCTAAATGTTGGGTCCTTCTGAGCCGCATCAAGAATATCCGGAAGCCGAGAACGCAGCTGCTCCATGTCGTTGGCCAGGAGTACAACCTGCACAGGCAACCCGGCGCGCTGACCAGTCGAGATTGTCTGTTCTTGAATCACAACTGCTCGGGCCGCGGATTCATTCTTCATCAAGGCAGTGAGTTTCCCTGCGATCTGCATCTGCGAGCGGGTGCGTGTTTCTGAGTCGTTGAGTAACACCCGAGAGAACCCACCATTAGCACCACCAGCAAGGAAGAATGGTGAGGTAACCGTGAGCACAAGCTTGCGCTCGGGAACTGCGCGCTCAACCGTAGTGCGAATACTATCCATGATCACGTTCATGCGATCATATGTTGTTCCCTCGGGAGCCGTGACGGTGATCGACATGGCGCTGCGATCTTCCAGCGGAGCTAGCTCACTCTTGAGCAATGCGCCAACACCAATGATCGTTGCAATCGAAACGAACATCGCCACAACGGCAACCCATGGACGCTGCACCACAGAGGCAGCAAGCGAGCTATAGGTTGATGTCATCCATTGAAACCCTGGTTCAGTGGCGCGATAGAGCAGTCCTTGATTCTCGACCGGACGCAGCAGCTTGGTGCTCATCATGGGTGTAAGCGTAAGCGAAACGAGCGCCGAGACAAGAATCGACGATGCGAGCACCACGCCGAACTCGCGGAAGAGCTGTCCGGTTATGCCCTGCAGAAAGATGATCGGCAGAAACACCACAGCAAGTGTGATCGTTGTAGAGATAATGGCAAACGTGATCTCTGATGAGCCCCGTTCACCTGCCTCAATATTCGACTCACCGCGTTCTATACGCTTATAGATGTTCTCCATCATCACGATTGCGTCATCAACAACAAGACCCGTGGCAAGGACAACGCCAAGTAGCGTAAGCAGGTTGATCGAGAAGCCAAAGATCCAGAGGAAAAAGAACGAAGAGATAAGCGATACTGGAATGGCAACTACCGGAATAAACGTTGCTCTAAAAGAGCGCAGGAACAAGAAGATGATCAGCACAACGAGTGCAAAGGCAATCACGATGGTCTCTTGAACCTCGAGGATAGCAGCACGAATAAAATCTGTGGTATCAAATGCTACATCAAGCTTGATGTCGGATGGTGCATTATGCTTGAGATCGTCGTACCTGCGTTGAAACTCGTCTGAAATATCAACTTGATTAGCACCTGGCTGCGGCGAAATGGCCAGAGCAACCATAGCCACGCCATCACGCTTTAGGATGGTGCGTTCGTTTTCTGCACCCAGATAGATGCGAGCTACGTCAACAAGCCGAACTGTTGCATTTGGGGTGGCACGCAGGATGAGTTGCTCAAACTGCTCGACTGTACTCAAGCGCCCGAGCGTACGCAGGGAAAGCTCTGTATTGTCCCCCTCGATGCGTCCGGCTGGCAGCTCGACGTTTTCGCGCTGTAGGATGGTTCGTATGTCCGTGGTCGTTAGTCCATATGCCGAGAGCTTGGCAGGGTCCATCACGATGCGCATAGCATACTTACGCTCGCCCCATATCGTGATTGAACCAACACCTGTGATGGTCTGGAGCCGCTCTTTGAGAACGTTTGCGGCATAGGCGCTAAGCTCATTGAGCGTCCGACCCTTGCTTTGCACGGTCATCACGAGGATCGCGTTCCCGTTGGCATCGGCCTTTGCTACAACGGGTGGGTCTACGTCTTGCGGGAGCTGGCGCTTGGTACGCTCAACGCGGTCGCGGACGTCGTTGGCTGCCTGCTCGAGATCTCGTCCGAGCTCGAACTCAACCGTAATTGTTGAGCGTCCGTCGGAGCTTGAGGATGTTAGTGACTTGATACCATCGATACCATTGATCGATTCTTCAAGGGGCTCGGTGATCTGTGATTCGACAACATCGGCATTGGCGCCTGTGTAACTCGTGGTAACCGTAATGTTGGGCGGATCTACGTTCGGGAACTGACGCACACCCAGGTAAGAGGCTCCAACAGCTCCGAGAAGCACAATGAGCAGGCTGAGCACAGTTGCAGCAACTGGACGCCTGATGGAAAACACGCTGATGTTCATCGGCGAGCCACCTTCACTGGCTTGTTCGGCTTCACGAACAGCAGTCCGCTCGTGATAATGGAATCCCCGGCCTGAAGTCCTGAGAGCACCAGCACACGCGTTGGCGTGCGAGCACCAAGCTGCACGTCGCAGCGTTCAGCGCGTCCGCTGCGCATGCGGAACACAGTTGCTCCGCGCATGTCCTGTACAATGGCCTCGGTTGGAACAAGAAGTGCGTTACGCATTGGCTGCTGGAACAGCGTTACCTCTGCGAACTGTCCGCTGGAAACACCCTTGCTCGACTGCAGGCGTGCGCGAACACGCTGCGTGCGAGTCTTGGGGTCAACTATCGGTTCGATCGCAGTGATGGTCGCAGGTAGCTTCTCCATGCCTGCGTTGCTCTTGATGCGGACGCCGAGCTTGCCCCCTACTGAAAGGGCATTGATATAGCGCTCGGGCACACTGAAATCGATATTCAAAGCACCAGTACTGGTTAATGTCGAGATAAGCGTTGACGGACCTACAACGGCACCCACACTGATGGTGCGTAGTCCCATTCGACCCGAGAACGGGGCTCGCAGTTCCGTTTTGTCGATCTGCGCCTGCACTTCGGCAAGCTCACTTGCGCGCATTGCCTCGGCGGCAACGGCAGATTCATAGTCTTCGTCGGAAACACCATCAACAGCGCGCACTTTTTTGAGTCGCTCTGCGCGTTTGCGCTCGAGTTGCAGTTGACTGGCAATCTTGGCCTTGCGGGCCTGGAGATCTGCGTCGTTGAGTTTAACGAGCAACTGCCCCTTGGAAACGTCGCGTCCGTCAGAGAATAAGATCTTCTCCACCCTGCCGCTTACCTCTGGACGCAGCTCAATGGCATCTTCGGCCGTGACTTCGCCGGTGAGATCTAACGTGTCTGTGAAGTCCGTTGGAACGATAACGGTTACATCAACTGTTGGAGGGGCTTGAAGTTTGCCCCCACCCCCCGGTCCGCCGGGTCCGGAAGCTCCCCCGGGTTCATGCGTTATGCGGTATTGGACGGCTGCAGCGGCAGCAAGAACCACTATGAGGATAACAATTGGAGTTCGTCTGAGTTTCATGATGCAAAGTTCGCCATAATTTGCGGTTCGATCCGTCTTGACGGGCCGTAGATACGTTTGTCAGAAACACATTTTTGGAGTCGACCATGAAAATGCTCATCATGCTGTTGCTTGTGCCTTTTATCGCCTTTGCGGCCGAGCAAAAGGTTTCTCTCAAGGTCAGCGGCAACTGCGGATCCTGCAAGAAGCGCATTGTTAAGGCGGCCAACTCTATCGATGGTGTCTCTGATGCCTCGTGGGATAAGACCAAGAAGGTCTTCACGGCCACGATCGACGATGCCAAGACCAATGTTGAAACTGTCAAAAAGGCAATCCTCGAAGCTGGTTACGACGTTGACGATGCCAAGGGCAGCGACGAAGCCTACGGCCAGCTCCCAGATTGCTGTAAGTATCGCGACGTAAGCCACGATTGAGTCGTATTTTTGCGCCGTCCCAATAACCATTGTAGAACACCAACACTAACATCACCCTATGCACCGCGACGTGTTTGAGAACCGGCACCACGGACGTTCCAACGAAGATCTCGCAGCAATGCTTGCAACTGTCAACGCCTCATCCCTGGATGAGCTTATCGACCAGACAGTGCCTGCGCAGATCCGGCTTTCGCAACCACTTGATCTGCCAGCCCCGTTGACAGAAGTGGAAATGCTGGCCGAGCTCAAATCGATCGCAGCAATGAATCAGTCTGCCAAGACATATATTGGCATGGGCTATTACGACACGCACACACCACCGGTGATCCTGCGCAACCTTATCGAGAATCCAGGTTGGTATACGCAGTACACACCGTACCAAGCAGAGATTGCTCAAGGACGTTTGGAGTCGCTTCTGAACTTCCAGACGATGGTCACAGACCTTACGAAGATGGACATCGCCGGTGCGTCGCTGCTCGATGAGGGCACCGCTGCCGCCGAGGCGATGCACCTGATGTACGCTGCGCGCTCACCACAGGTGAAGAACGCAGACACGTTGTTCGTTGACGCAAACGTGTTCCCGCAAACACTCGACCTGCTGATCACACGCGCCACACCATTGAACATCAAGGTGCTGGTTGGTGATTGGAAAACAGCAACATTCGATGAGTCGATCTTCGGTGTTTATGTTCAATACCCTGCCGGCGACGGTACGCTGTGCGAGTATCAGGAACTCTGCGACCGAGCACACGCCGCTGGAGCGATGGTAACTGTTGGAACCGACCTACTGGCACTGACGATGATCACGCCTCCGGGTGAGTTCGGAGCTGATATAGCCGTTGGTTCAGCACAGCGTTTGGGTGTGCCACTTGGGTATGGCGGACCTCACGCGGCGTTCCTCGCCACGCGTGAACAGTACAAGCGCATGATGCCGGGCCGTATTATCGGAGTGAGCGTTGATGCCCAAGGTAATCTCGCACTGCGTATGGCCTTGCAAACGCGTGAGCAGCATATCCGCCGTGATAAGGCAACATCAAACATCTGCACAGCGCAAGCGCTTCTAGCCAACGTATCAGCCATGTTCGGCGTGTACCATGGTCCACAAGGCCTACGCGGTATCGCAGAGCGCATTCATACACTCACATCGGCATTTGTCAAGGGGCTTGCATCGATGGGTTACACAACGTGTAACTCGTCAGCGTTTGACACAGTATGTGTCAACGCCGACCCCACTGCTGTTCGCACAATTGCAGAAGCACAGCTTATCAACTTCCGCTACTACAATACGTGCGCATGCGTTGGCGTTTCATTCGATGAAACAACAACGGTTGCAGACCTGCAGGCTATTCTGGACATCTTCGCTTCTGCAAAGCAGGTAAGCGCTCCAGATGGCCACGAACTGGTTGGAGCAACAGAGAGTCTGATCCCAGCTTCGCTTAAGCGCACATCAACATACATGACGCACTCGGTGTTCAATAGCTATCACACTGAACACGAGATGCTCCGCTATCTCAAGCGCCTTGAGAACAAGGACCTCTCACTTGCCCACTCGATGATCGCACTGGGATCGTGCACGATGAAGCTCAATGCCACTGCGGAAATGATTCCTATTACATGGCCTGAGTTCAACAGGGTTCATCCGTTTGCCCCGGTTCAACAGACGCAGGGCTATCAGCGCATCTTCCGCGAGCTCTCCGACTGGCTAAATGAAGTAACAGGTTTTGATGCATGCTCGCTACAGCCGAATGCGGGAGCACAAGGCGAGTACGCCGGACTTCTCACCATTCGTGAGTTCCACATTGCACGCGGTGAAGGACATCGCAACATTGTCCTGATTCCCTCTTCAGCGCACGGTACCAACCCTGCCTCGGCCGTTATGGCCGGAATGAAGGTAGTTGTTGTCAAGGCCGATGCACATGGTCACGTCGATGTAGACGACCTGCGCGCACAAGCAGAAGCGCATTCTGCGAATTTGTCTGCGCTCATGGTTACATATCCTTCTACGCACGGCGTGTTCGAAGAAGCAATCAAGGACATCTGTGAGATCGTACACCAGCATGGTGGACGTGTCTACATGGATGGTGCGAACATGAACGCCCAGGTTGGTCTTACATCACCCCGCGCGATCGGCGCCGATGTGTGCCACCTGAACCTGCATAAGACCTTCTGTATCCCTCACGGAGGGGGCGGACCTGGCATGGGACCAATCTGCTGTACAGCGGAACTAGCCCCGTACCTGCCGTCACACGTCATCATCGCTCCAAATGATAACCCGAAGCAAGGCCCGGCAAACGCAGTTAGCGCTGCACCATGGGGCTCTGCATCAATCCTGCTCATTTCATGGGCATACATCCGCATGATGGGCGGCGAAGGTCTCACAAACGCTACAAAGCTTGCCATCCTGAACGCCAATTACATCAAGAGCAAACTCGACGGCGAGTACTCGATTCTGTACACAGGCACGAACGGGCGCTGCGCACACGAAATGATCGTGGATCTGCGCGAGTTCAAGCAGCGCGGCGGTATCGAAGCAGAAGATGTTGCAAAGCGCATGATGGACTATGGTTTCCATGCTCCAACGCTAAGCTTCCCTGTTGCTGGCACAATCATGATCGAGCCTACGGAAAGCGAAAGCAAGGCAGAGCTGGACCGATTTGTCGACATGCTTCTCGAGATCCGCAAGGAGATCGAAGATGTCTGCACGGGTGCCGTCGATGCCAAGGACAACACGCTCAAGCATGCTCCACACACCATGTTCGTCGTGACGGCAGATGCATGGGATCGTCCGTACACGCGCGCACAAGCAGCCTTCCCGCTGCCATGGGTTCGTGACAGGAAGTTCTGGCCGAGCATTGGTCGTGTAGATAATGCCCAAGGCGACCGTGTGCTGATCTGTACATGTCCGTCGATTGAGGAATACGCATAAGCGTGCTGCCGATCTACGACGTCGTCGAAGACATCCGCGACGCGCTGCGTCGGTCCACTACATGCATCCTTGAGGCCCCACCTGGCGCCGGAAAGACAACGATTGTTCCCCTTGAATTGCGGAACGAATCGTGGCTTGATGGGCGCAGGATCATCGTTGTCGAACCACGTCGTATCGCGGCCAAGGCTGCGGCCCGACGAATGTCTGCGTTGCTCAACCAAGAAGTTGGTGGCACGGTGGGATATCGTATGCGCATGGAAACATGCGTTGGCAAGAACACGCAAATCGAGGTTGTTACCGAAGGTATCCTCACGCGCAGACTGACGCGGGATCCAGAGCTCGATGGCGTTGGACTTGTGATCTTCGACGAAGTGCACGAACGTTCACTCCAGGCTGATACGGGGCTTGCATTCGTCCAGATGACGCGCTCGCTGCTGCGACCAGATCTGAAGCTGGTTGTGATGTCGGCCACACTCTCTTCGCTTGACTTTTCGGAGGTCCTCCCCGATGCGATCACGGTTAAGAGTCATGGTCGCATGTATCCCGTCGAGATCTCCTACGCTCAGCGCACCCTCGAGCGCACGCTCCCGCAGGAGATGGCCGCTGCCGTTGAGCGCGCCGTTGCAAAGCACGAGGGCGATGTGCTGTGCTTTCTGCCGGGCTTTGGCGAGCAGCGCGCAACTAAAGATCTACTCGATGCGCACACCGAATCGCTCGGTAATCCTGAGATTCTGCTGCTGCATGGAAACCTGACAACCGAAGAACAAGACCGTGCGCTGCGTCCAGCCGGAGCGCGCAGACGTATCGTGCTCTCGTCAGCCATCGCCGAAACATCTGTGACGATCGACGGCGTGCGCGTGGTGATCGACGGTGGGTATTCACGAGAACCACGCTTCGATGCACGATCGGGATTATCACACCTGACAACCTTGCGCGTATCGAAGGACGCTGCCGAGCAGCGTAGCGGTCGCGCTGGACGCACCGCTCCCGGCATGTGCATGCGCTTGTGGACGCTACAGGACCATGAACAACTGCCACTGCGGCGATCTCCGGAAATCCTTACGTCTGATCTATCATCGATGGTCTTGGAAGCCGCCGCTATCGGACTCGACCCCTCAACGCTTCCATGGATCGATCAGCCCCCTGCCAGTGCCTTATCGCAAGCACAAGAGTTGTTGCAGATGCTGCATGCACTTAATGCCGACGGACGCATCACAGATCGCGGACATCGCATGCTGCGTCATGGAGCGCACCCGCGTGTAGCCTCGATGTTGGTCATGGCCGATGATTTTAGCCTCTCAACAACGACGGCTGCAAGCTTGGCGGCGATCTTGGGCGAGCGCGACATCCTCAAAGCCAGCAACGACCGCGACGTGCGACGTCGACTTGACGTGCTGGGCGGTGCATTCGATGCTCATGCAGACAAAGGTGCCGTGGCAGCAGCGCGCAAGCGACGCGATCATTTTCGTCTGGCAAGGGGCTCGCAGGAAACCAACGAAGACACTGGGGCACTCATCGCACTGGCCTATCCAGATCGTGTAGCAATCAATAAAGGTGGCGGACGTTTTCTGATGCGTAACGGACGCACGGTAAGCATTGATCAGTCTGATGTGCTCAGCAAACACGAATGGCTTGCCATCGCTGAACTTGAGGGCTCGCTTACCAACGCACGGGTTGCACTTGCAGCGCCGGTCGATAGAGCCAGCGTGCTCATGATCTTCCATGATGACGTTACGTCCGTGCAACAAGCAGGTTGGTTAGACAAAGAACAGAAGATCGTAGCCCGTGAGATCGATATGCTGGGCTCGATCTTGATTGCTAGCCGTGATTCAATGTCTATCGGGGCGGATGAAGCCCAGCAGGCCTTTACAGCGCTTGTGAAATCTAAGGGTCTCGAAATCCTGTCATGGACGCCTGCGGCTACACGGCTGCGCCAGAGAGCGCAATTCACCGCGATCCATGGATGTGCCGAGCTACCAGACTGGTCCGATGAAGGGCTTTTGGAGTCTCTCGAGATCTGGTTTGCACCCAATTGTGGTCGCTGCAGGACCATGAATGACCTACGAAAGCTGAGCGTCGAAGAGCTCCTACGTCAGTCATTGAGCTTTGCACAGCTATCCAGCATCAACCGAGCAGCGCCCGACACCTACAAGCCACCGAAGGGCCGGGAGGTGGTTATCGACTACACAAATCCCGAACAGCCAACCGTTGCGGCCCGTCTTCAGTTCATGTTTGGCGTCCGGACGAACCCGAAAATTGCTAACGGAAACGTTCCTTTGACCATCGAGCTGTTGTCTCCTGCCGACAGGCCCCTACAGAAAACTACCGACATTGGTGGCTTCTGGAAGGGTTCCTATTCAGCGGTCCGCAAAGAGATGAAAGGTCGCTATCCAAAGCACGACTGGCCCGAGAATCCGTAGATTGCGCCAACATGTCTGGGACAAGTACTATGCGATCGCTTCTTACACTTGTGATCTTTCTCTGCATCGGCATCAACGTCTCTGCGCAGCGGCCTTGGTTGTTGCGCTCAACGATGACGCCGGGTCCAAACCCAACCGTTGTGAGCACAGCCAACAGCGTCTATGCCTTCGACAAGACTGCTATGCGCTCATTCGACCATGGAGTAACATGGGACTCGATAACAGGTGTTGAAGGAAGGATCTGCGCGATCTCTGATTTCACAGCCGGACTCACACTGCTTGCATCCTATTCGCAAGCAGAGAAAACGACAACCATGTACTTCTCCAATGGTGGTTCCACGTGGACATCATTTGCCACCATTCCCAACTCGCAGCAACCGATTGCCCTTGCAGCATCTGACACCGAGTGGTACCTGGCCTGTGAGAAGTCGAATGTGATCTACCGATATGGCGACAATCTCGAATCTGTATCATTACCACCCGATGCATCGATCGCAGACCTGGTGTACTGGCAGACATTGCTCCTTGCCTCAGATCCGAGGCAGGGGCTCTTCGTCAGCTCTGATAAGGGGGCTACATGGAAGTTGATCTCAGCACCGAATGCAGGCCCCATTCATGCATCAGCGACTGGCGTGTATCTCGCTTCGGACAACGGCGTGATCGCCGTGGATGTTACTGCCTCGAAGACATCGATCTGTGGCATGTGGCCCTCAATGCAAAAACAACCTAAGGTTGCCGATATCGATAGCTACCTCAACACGCTCTATGCGATCTCTGATGAAGGCCCCACGCAAATGTACCGGCTGCTGGGAGAATCGTGGGAGCCAATCGGATATCCTTTACCAGGCAGCAAAGCTGCACGGTCCGCATCACGTTTGGCAATCGACGCAGGGTATGCCGTGCTGGGTCATTCGATTACTGTTGGCCCAACTGACTCAACAGGTATCTATGTCTACGACCTCAATGACTTCTCAGATGTTGTCGATGAAGCAACTGATGCACCAGCAGCACCCTATGTTGCTGGCAACGGGCTGTACCTCCATGATGCACTCTCTGATGCACTCTCCATTGAGATTTGGTCGATCAGTGGTGAGCGTCTGCATCAAATACCTGCCGTGGGTTCTCGTATAGAGCTACCAGTATTGTCGCCCGGCGTGTATGCTATACGCATTCCACGCAGCAGCAGTCAGCAGCCATGGAGCATACTATTCGCGAAGTAGCATAGCCCCATGCCAAGACTTACCAAAGCCCAGAAGGAACTCCAACAGGAGCAGAAGAGCACAATGACGCGTAAGCGTCTCGTGCTCATCGGTGCGCTCACGGTGATCGTTGCCGTCTTTGTGTTGTTTTCGCAATATGGTGTCGTAACGCGCGTGGGCCTTGCATCTGACACGACCGATCTTTCGGTTGTGCTTTCTCAGCAGCGTGGCGTCTCCGATAGTCTTCGCAAGGTGATTCGAAAGCTCGAAACGGACACGACGGAGATTGAGCGCCTTGCCAGAGAGCGTTATGGCTACGTTCGTCCAGGTGAGGAGGTGTTTGTCATCAAAACAGACTCCGCCCTATGATAAAGTTTTTTATGGTTGCTGTTTGTGCAACTCTTGTTTCATGTTCCGCAGGACGCCCTTTCATGATTCGCCCCTTTTCAGCCCCTGACGCAGCTCAACCAATTGGTCCGTATTCACATGGTGTGGAATGCAGTGGACGCATGATCTTTATGAGCGGACAGATTCCGCTTCGCGCAGACGGCACAATGGTTGAAGGCGCTATCAGGGAGCAGACACTGCAAGTGTTCGCGAACATTCGAACTGTTCTTGCTTCGCAGGGAGCCACACTATCGAATGTTGTCAAGACAACGGTGTTCTTGCAGTCTATGAACGACTTCGCTGGAATGAACGAGGTCTACGCTGCCGAAATGGGCGAACATCGTCCTGCTCGAAGCGCCTTTGAGGTTGCGAAACTGCCGAAGAATGCCTTGGTTGAGATCGAGGTCATCGCATGTATGCCGTAATCCTGGCATGCATGTTTCTAACGGTCTCGGCCGGCGCAGGAGCGCAGACCGACTCAAGTGGTGCGATTAAGAAGTCGCCATCGACTGCTGTTTTGTATTCCTTTCTCTTACCGGGTCTTGGACAGGTTTATACCGAGTCCTACTGGAAGGTTCCCATCTTTACAGGTGGAGCTCTTACGTCTGCCTATTTCATCGCAACCAATCAATCTCAGTTTGCCAGTGCTTCGCAGAACTACGACAACGCAATTGCCCAAGGCCAAAGTGCGAGTGTTACAAGCACGTTGCTTCGACAGCGGGAGTTCTATCGCAACAACCGCGACGTAGCTGGGCTAGCATTGCTGCTCACGTATGCTCTTGCGGCAGTCGATGCCTATGTCGGGGCGAATCTCCATGATTTCAACGTCGATGCCAATCTCTCGATCAACGTGCTTCCAACGCCTACGAGCCCCCTGGCAGTAAATCTGCAGCTGCGGTTCTAATCATCTCTATTTTTGCACATGCAATTCTTCCTCCTTGTTTCTGCACTGGCCGTTGTTGCCGCTTCGGCTCAGTCCACGGATGAGCGCTTTGGCTTGCGACTCAATCTTGGTTTCGGGTCCACGTCGCACTCTGGAGCCCTACACGCTACGCGGGGAATCATCGACTGCGGTGAGATCACTTCTGGTTCGGGCACGGGGCTTATCGGCTCTGCTGGTCTCGAGCTGCCACTCAGCAACGGTTTTGGCCTAGGTCTCGAGTTGGGATTTGCTCAGCGTGGTGGCGTCTTCACACGGGAGAACATCTACCCCTTGCGCGACTCCCTAACCGGTGCCGAGGTAGATATGGTAGCTGCTCATACGCTCCGAACAACGCTTTCCACGATAGATGTCGCACCGCAGCTCATCCTGCCAATTCTTGGTACGTTTCGCCAGCGCACCCTTGGACTCCAGATCGGACCTCGTTTTGCTCTCGTCCAAACAGCTTCCTACCAGCAGGAGGAAACAGTAACCTCGCCAGACAACGCATACTTCATCGAAAATGGTCGGGCCATCCAAGAACGTATTGTCGATGCAAATGACTTTGCGGCAGCAACTTCACTTCTTACTGGTGTTACGGCATCACTCGAGTCGGTCATCAATCTCGGCGAGCGAGTTGCCCTTGCTCCACGAGTATCGTACGACTACTTCTTTAGCAGCGCATTGAGTGATGTGCGGTGGGATGTGCGTGGACTCCGTGGAGAGATAGGTCTGCGGTGGTCAATCCCACCGGCTGCGCCAGCCTTCATTCCACCTCCGCCATCGCCTCCACCGGTGATCGTCATGAACGAACCTGTGCCTGTAGCCCCACTTCGCATTGCTCTCACAGCTGGTCCATTCACTGGAGAGATCGTTACAGGAAATGCGCTGCGTGCGTCTGTGCCAATCGTAAATGCTGTGTTCTTCGATAGCGCATCTGCTCAGATCCCTCTTAACTATCGTCGCTCACGCGATGGGTCCGTTATGAGCACGGACGCCGTAGAGGCCCATAACTGGATCATGGTTCGTATTGCGAACATCGTCTCTGAAAATCCGAATGCCCGCATCGTGTTAGAGGGTGCAACAAGTGGTGTGAGCAACGAACTTGATGCTTCACTGCCAAAGCAACGTGCCGAAGAAGTGCGTGATGTGCTGATCGATCTCGGCGTGCCTGCTTCTGCAATCTCTGTTAAGCCCCTTACACTGCCACGTATTGCATCTAACAACGACTTAGCAGGTGGACGCGCGGAAAATCGTCGAGTTGATATCATCGTTGTCAACGCACCACTACAGCGCTGGGTTCAATCCGAAGAGTTTGCTGAGGCACGTGGAAGTCTTGCCGTTACCTCGCAATTGCTGGGCGGCGACCCATCGAACCAACCTGGTGATGTTACCTACACGATCTTCGAGCAGGACACCCTGGCATTGACTTCGAAACCAGCTATTGCAAAGAATATGCTTGTGCCTGTCGAGCCAAGTGCTCAAGCGCTCAGCATTCCTGTACGCGCTTCATCAGGGGGCGTCTCTGCAATCCAACCGGTTGATGTGGACCTAGCCAAACTGCCAAGGCGCCGCATTGCGCTGCGTACAGATGGCTTTGAGGCCGTGCTGCGCTTCGACTACAACAGTTCCGAGCTAACGGACGACGTGAAGATTCTGCTGCAGCAGCTTGCTGATCAGCTGCCTGAAGGATCAACCATCACGATTGATGGTTCGGCAGACGTGCTAGGATCCCAAGAGCGCAATCGTGTACTTTCGGACGCTCGCGCCTCTACCACGCAGGCCTACCTGCGATCGATTACGAAGAAGTCGTTTACGTTCTCGTCGTCCTCGCAGAGTAAGTCGTTCTCAAACGCTACTCCTCAAGGACGATTCCTGAACCGGAACATCAAAATCCGCGTAACAACGCCTTAAGGCGTTGGCTCGTCGGTCTTGGCCTCGGGAAGCATTCCCATTTGGCGCTTGAGTTCGAGTAGGTCGTTGTCGACCTGACCAGTTGAGGTAAGCTGACGGAACTGCTCATCCAGCGCTGTGTTCTCGCTTGCAAGTTGTTCAAACGCACTCGCCTCTGCCTCGAGCTTCTCGATCTTCGTCTCGAACTTGTCAAACTTGCTAAAGGCATCGGTGCCAACGCCAGCTGCGGCCTGTGCGAGTTGCTTCTGCGCCTTTGCTGCCTGCGACCGAGCGATAAGTGTGCTCTGACGCGCCCGTGCTTCATCAAGCTTACGCTTGAGAGCGTTGAGCTGCTCACGCATGGTGGCTGTTGCCTGGCGCGCCTGCTCAACACTTGGGTGCAGGTCTGCGACGTTCCTGTCAGCAATCGACTTCTTTTCGAGTGCGGCTTTGGCCAGTTCTTCGTTGCCAGCCTGCAGGGCAAGCTTTGCCTTCTCGTGCCACTCCTGGCTGTTCTTGCGTTCGGCCTCGATGCGGCGTGCAAGCCCCTTTTCATTCGCCATGGCATTTGCTACAGCAAGCGTAGTCTGGTTAACGGATTCCTCCATGTCCAGAACCATCTGCTTGAGCATCTTTTCGGGATCCTCTGCCTTGTCGAGAGCATCATTCACATTTGAACGAAACAGATCAGCGATACGTGAAAACAGACCCATGGCCATTGTTCCTTTTGAGAATATGGTTCGAAAATAGTGAAGGGGGCTGGCATGACCGTATTTTCGCATCCTATGTTACCGTCAGAATCCATCGAACGAGTCGTTGAACTCTTCGCCACGTTGCCAACGATTGGGAAGAAGACGGCTCGACGCCTTGCCTTTCATGTCCTGCGTCAGTCCCGTGAAGAAGTCCAGAACTTTGCTGATGCACTTGTCCATATGCGTGCGCACGTGCGAGAATGCAGCATATGCCACACCTTCACTGACGAAGAAGTGTGCGGTATTTGTGCATCCCCAAAGCGAGATGCCACAATGATTTGTGTTGTTGAGCAGCCGTCAGATGTCTTTGCAATTGAGCGCACGGGAGATTTTCGCGGACGCTACCATGTTCTGCATGGGGCTCTTAGTCCGCTCGACGGCGTTGGACCTGACGACATACGCCTCAAAGAGCTTATCTCTCGGCTGGGGGGCGATGTTCAGGAAGTGATCCTGGCCCTTAACCCGAACGTCGAAGGCGAAGTCACCACGCAGTACATCGCCAAGGTGGTAGCACCTCTGAATGTGCGCGTTACACGTATCGCCCGAGGTGTGCCGATGGGTTCTGATCTTGAGTTCGCTGATGAGGCAACATTGGCCCGGGCATTTGAGGGGAGGGTACCACTGTGACAGACACCGCTGCGCCTTGGTACAAGAGCTGGTTCAACTCACCCTGGTATACTAAACTCTATCAGCATAGAACCGAACAAGAAGCCTTCGAAAGCGTTCAGCTCGTCCGCGACGTAGCAGGCCTTCCGCAAGGGGCTCGCGTCCTGGATCTCTGTTGCGGATATGGACGTCATGCCAATGCTCTTGCTGAACACGGATATTCGGTTGTGGGACTCGACGCATCGGAACATCTTATCGCGCTGGCTAACGACCGCTACCCACATGATAAGGTTGAGTATGTGATCGGTGATATGCGCGGACCTTATCCCGGTGGGCCCTTCGACGCCGTGGTAAACTTCTTTACTAGCTTTGGATACTTCGACACCCACGAAGAGAATGTCCACGTTTTGCAGACAATCGCTCAGAGTCTCACCTCAGGTGGAATCCTGGTGTTTGACTTCCTCAATGCCTCGTTTGTGCGCCGAACGCTTAACCCTGAGTCGATGAGCATGGTCGGCGAAACGATGATCATCCAAGAGCGCTGGATCGATGAACCATATGTCAAGAAACGCATCACCGTGAACGTACCATGCTCTTCAGAGCACGTCTTCAGCGAGCAGGTTCGTCTGTATTCTGCACACGAGTTGTGCGACATGGTAACACAGGCAGGACTTTGTGTGCGTTCGACTCATGGTTCCTACACAGGCGCTCTGTTTGACGAAGCAGTATCTGAGCGATGCATTATCATCGCAGAGAAGAAGTGATACGTCTTGCTACGATAGCAATTATTACTGTGCTCGTGGTGAGCTGTGCCACACGTACGCCCGAGGACCCAACAGGCAACCGTGGTACGTACGAGCCCCCTACCAGCCCAAGCATCGTGATATCGAATCTTCGCAATGCAGTTATCGAGAAGAACATGCAGAACTTCATGTTATGCTTGGCTGATCCATCGCGCAGTTCGTTTACGTATAGCTTCGAGCCCTCGGCAGAAGCTGGTGCGCGGTATCAGGCTGTTTTTGCTGGTTGGTCTGTGACCAAGGAACGCCAGGCGTTTCTGAGTATGAGTGCCCGTCTGGCAGCAGATCAACAGCCCGAGTTGAGTTTTTCCAATTCACAGGTGGCATTTAGCTCACCCGACTCATTGGTGTGGGTAGCAGAGTATGTACTTACCGTACAACTCGGCCTGACATCGCTCCCGTCAACACTCTCTGGGACGATTGCCCTGACCATCTGCCCAGAGCAGAGCGGATTATGGAGTATTGCTAGATGGAGCGATGCCCGCCGGCCGAGTGACACCACCGAGGCTACATGGTCGCTGCTCAAGGGGCAGTTGTCGAACTAGTCGATATTGCCCATTTGGCAACAACACCACCCCGGAGGATGTGTGTTTTCCAGTTTATACCGTCGATGATGTTGCTGAAGTTGTAGGTGTAGTTTACCTCTGGACCAATCGTTAGTGCTGGTACGTCAGGGATCTTGAAATCATATCCAAGGCCAAGATTCAGGCCTACTTGCCATGCGTTGAGCTGCGGCAAGTCCCCCGACTGAAGGTTCCGCTCTCGCGTACCACCGAGATAATGGATGGTATTGGGCGAGGTGATTTGCTCGCGCTGCTCAAACGTTGCATCTACGAGATAGGCCAGTTGAACACCCAGTCCAACACTAAGCCCCCAGTCCATGGTGATTCGAGCACCAGGCTCAATCACCAACGCATGAATGCGCGCGTCGATTGTATGCAGAAACGATGCTTCTGCAGAAGCAAGCGATCCATCGAAAACATACTTCTGCTCTGTGGATGTAAACTCACCGCCCATTTGCGTGTAGAGCATGCGTACACTCGGAGACAAGCCCATAGTTAGCGGAAACTCTGCAAGCGCGCCGATGGTGAATCCATTATGCTCCTCGTTAGTAAAGCTCTGACAGCATGTCGGCACAGTTGGTATCTGAGCGAACGAGGCATTCAGATACCGCTGGTCGTATGTCGTGATTAGACCAACACGCACTTCTGCAGGTGTTATCCCTTCGGCCTGTGGCCAAGCTGGTGCAGCAGCAGATAGCAGCAGTATGACACGAATAAAATGTTTCATACCTGCCCCCTATCGAAGAACAATGATTTGTGTTGCCACCGAATGCGTCGGTGTTTCGAGTGCAACGAGATAGGTACCATTGGCAATGGCTCCAATTTCAATGGGTATTCGAAAGTCTCCTGCCGGAAGCCTACCGGTAAAGAGTGTTGTAAGCACTTCCCCATCGGCAGTGTAGAGAACAAGTCGGACGCTTTCTTCGAGCCCAAGAGTACCTGTTGCTTCACCCTTGTCGATAAGGGGCTGGGGGCTTACCCGCAGTGTTGGATGTCCAGCCACTGCGAGCAAGCGAGGTCCACCAGCCTGACAGATACTCTCGTCGGTAAACGATCCGTCTTCGGTATAGATTCGCATACGATCGCTTTCGTGCCATGCGAAGCTGTCGATCTCGATGGGCGTCACAGAGTCATTTCCCAGGCGAACAAAAACCCGGAGCTGGGCAATAGTCTCAAGGGTATCATACGACTGCCCCATGTACGTCACGAGGTACGAGTCGTCGGTTTCTTGAATGTTGTTGACGTTACGGGGCTCAAGCATGCTCTTGTTGAACTTCAACCGCAGAGTCCAATCGCGCAATCCTGCTATACGCATCCTATCGGTGCTGCGCATCGTGATAGGGATCTCGAGCGTCTGACCATTTCTACCGCGCACATCTGGTACGCTCACAGTGGTATGCCATCCATTACCATCATAGACCCGACGTGAGCTGTACCAGAAACCCTGCTCCGTCCACTTCGTCGAATCATGCGTGATGCCGATGGCAAGCTGACCAACAGTTCCGTCAATGCTGCGCGAGAAGCTTGACATCATCCGACCACCAGAGCTTACAACCGATCGGGCCACGCGGTGTGCCCCTCCGTTCTGCGCAAACGCCTGATGTGCGATACATGCTAGCAGTGCCATGATCAAGACCCTCCAGAGAAGAATTATGTGATTTTTCATAGTTGTGCCCTGGTTAGTTGTTATGGGAGATCTCAACCCAGCGCTGCAGAGATGCGATATAGACAAACAGCATGATGCCGTTGTTGTTAAGCGTGTGGTTGCTGGTAAAGAGCTCAATCTGATTTTCGTTTGCCGAGCGGGTATCGTTACTCCAGATCTTAAGCTGTGCACCCGATCCATTGAAGAGAATCATGAGGCGTCCGTCTGATCCGTTGTCGAATCCCGTGAGATCCGTCTGGCCACTTGAATTGACAAATCTGATGAGTCCAGCATCAGGGATGTTGATGTCGTTAAGCGAGCCGGCGACCTTTGTTGCATTGACATCAATCGTTGTGCCCTCGCGCAGATACACGCCCGTTGGGATATCGCCCTTTGCAGTGTTTTCCCAACGGTTATTCGCTGAGATCCAGGTCAGAACGTCGTTGTTTGCCGGCGCCATTCCTGCCTTTACTGCAAGACCCTGAATCTTTGCTACCGTTGGATTAGGATAGGTACCGCTCAGATCGCCCCCTGCCGGACCCGAGGTACCAGTAGAAGTTGGAGTTGCCGGCATCCAAGAGCTTGATGCAGCGTCCCACGTTAGGACGTTTCCGTCTGATGGAACGGTCACTGCAAGATTGCGTCCGAGCAGCTTTGCTACCGTGGGATCTGGGTACGTACCAGAGAGATCGCCACCTGCCGAGCCCCCTGGTGTAATGCCGGAGATCGTGACATTTGCGGCAGCCGTCAGACGTCCGTCTGCATCAACTGTAAACTGTGGTACTTGTGTTGCCGCACCATAACTGCCAGCAGTTACGGTTGTTGATGCCAACTCGCTTCCCGTGATGGCGTCTGGCTTGACATCAATGATCATTGCATTGACATTACCAGAGACAAAAGCTTCAGATGCAGCGTCCTCATCTGTTGCAGAAATCTTCGCTGCTCCGATCCGTGTTGTTGCCGATGAGTTGATCGCCGAGACAATGTTCTCGCCCGCTGTCGATGCAATCGCTGGATTTGGATACGTGCCCGTAAGATCACCACCAGCTGAGCCGCCTGGCGATGTACCGCTGATGGTAACGTTCGACGCATTCGTTAGACGTCCGTCAGCATCAACAGTGAATTGTGGGATCTGCGTTGAAGAGCCATACGATCCAGCAGCAACGGTTGTAGACGCAAGTTCTGGTGCTCCTACAACACCTGATTTGATGTCAAGCACAAGCGTATTGAGATCGCCCGATGCATCGATGTCCGATGCCACAGCATCATTTGCTGCAGAGATCTTTGTTGCAGCGATCCGCGTTGTAGCAGATGTATTGATCGCTGT
>CANGZU010000019.1 GCA_947458785.1 Ignavibacteria bacterium | reverse complement strand
GTCGATATTCTGCAATTGCAACGCGTACATGCCTGTTGGCAATTCAGCAGTGCGAATCATCTGTCGCTGTTGATCTATAGTTCCGGTAAAAATTACGGAACCGGACACATCTACGACATTGAAATGTGAGCCAAGCGTAGCCCCTTCAAGGATCAACTCATCTTCAAAAGGAATCGGGTACAACGAAACAGGTGATTCATCCTCCGCAACGTTAAGTGAGGTGGCATTATACCATACTAGGAGTTTGAGCTTTGTTATTGCTGTGTTGATCGTCGAATACGTCTTATTCGGCTCTAGCTTGACTTTGATAAAATTGTCAGGAAAGTCCGAAACCACATCAACGAGATATGCAGAGTCCACAAGATTCGGAATAGGTCCCCACGAAACATCCAGTTTGCCGGCGTTCCACGTCATTCCAATTGTGTACTCAACGAGGTGTTGCTTTCCTACTTCAAGTTTTCGCACGTCTAGGGGGCTTAACCACAAATACTCTGCACTCGGAGGAATGGTGTAAGCAATGAACACGCCAGCTGGCGGAGGAAGAGTAGGAATCTCACGTTCACCCAATGCAGTATCGAGCTCATTCGTTCCATTTACATGTGCTGCAAGAGTCAATACAACTGTCTTTGGTTGATCATTTATCGTGTTGGTGAAAGCGATGGGGATCGCTACCGGCTGTTGAGCCGTTGCAACCATTGAAGACAGGAACAGTAATGTGATGACGAGTTTCATAGGATTGATCCTTCTATGAATAAAAAAGGGCAGCAGAAATCTGCTGCCCTTCTTTGATTTCGGCAAAATGGCTTAGCGGACAACTGTTACTGCAGTTGTTGCTGTTACGCCATTGATTGTGGCCTTGATGATGTAGCGACCTTGAGCAAGGTTTGCTGCGTTGAGATCAACACCGTAAACACCTGATGTCTTTACTTCATCCATGAGTGTTGATACCAACGTACCAACTGCATCATAGAGACCAACCGTTACTTGACCATTAGCTGGTACTGTAACATTTACAACACCGTTGGCTGATACTGGGTTTGGTGTAGCAACCACGCTGAGTGTCTCAACATTTGCTTCTTGACCCATCAGACGGATATACGGTGTGCGTGCATCTGCGATTGTTACAGAGTTCATGCGGCCCGCGATAGCAGTACCGAGAACAGCGCCCGAGATTGGGTTAACGATCGTGTAATTCTGGTTAGGATTGTTGATCACAACCGTTACTGGGAACGTTACACCTTGGATCTGGATCGTTGGGTTAGCTTCATCTTCTACGCTCGTTTGGCTTGTGAAACGTACGTCGAAGAGGTTGTTTGGTGGTGTTGGTGGCAACTCGAACATCATCTTGTTGTCAACAAGCCCCTTAGCAGCTACGAATACTGTACCAACATTGTTCTCTGCATCGCTTACAGTTACACGTGTTGCGTTTGATTCAACGTTTTCACGAACAACTGCGCTGTTGATGCTACCCTTACCAGAAGCGATGTTGAGGTAAGCTTGACCCTTAACCTTCATCCAGTAGCCGAGACCTGGTTCGATCTCTGTAACTGCCTGATAACCACGGTTAGTTACATAACCATAGATATCGCCGACGATCTCTGGGAATGTGCCTGAGTTACCGAAGACAGTAACGCTAACATTCTGAGTTGATGTTGGGAATGAAAGTGAACCGATCGTGTTCCATCCATCATAGAGACGTGTAGGGAAGCTACCTTCGTTGATTGCGCGAATGCGTGAACCAGCGATCGTCTTATCGACATCATCAGAGTACTTCACGAAATAACCAACACCAGGAGCGAGGTTTGTTTCGTTGTTCTGATAGAGGTTCTGAGCAAAGCGGATCGGGATGTTCAAAGCATTCTTGAACACATCACGCCAGTAGCTTGACGACGGGTTGACAGGTACTGAAAGGAGATTCCATCCCTTGTTGATAACTGGGAAGCGAGCAACCTTTGGAAGTGTATACTCAATAACGAACGCCTTGATGTCGGCATCACGAATTGTGTATGACTGACGTGTACCACCGAGAACTGTACCGGCACGCATGTTGATGTTGAAGCGTGAACCGTTCAGTGTGTCGCGGATGAATAGTTCTGAACCTGGTGAAAACTCATCTGTGTCCCATGCAACTACGATTGGATAGTTGATGTCGCCACCTGCATCGAAACGGCAAGTGTAAGCAAGTGTCGTGTCGCTGTAGATTGAACGAATATCACGTGAAGATGACTTTGGACGTTGCGCTGTAGCTGCCCACAGGTCTCCAAGACCGTTCTGGTAGATAAATGAGCCATCAGCGTTCTTTGGATACCAACGAGCACCAAATGATGTGAGAGCATTTGGATAGATGGTTTCGCCAAAAAGCGTGTCGCAAGCATCTGTTGCACGGTTACCAACACCAAACACCATGTATGTCATGTCATTCGGAACATTCGAGTTACGAACTTGGAGTGTGATACCACGACCAAGGAATTCTTGGCTGCGCTTCCAGTTGTCATTTTCGTCGAATACGTTCGGCTCATATGGAGAACGGAAGTAGATGAACGTTACCTTGAGGCGAACGTTCGGTACTTCGAGGGATGCCGACTTAAACGTCAGGTATCCAACGTATGTACCACATACTTCTTGCTCGTCACCATTTGGCAGTTCATTAGGATCGCAGATGATGCGCATGTTCAGGTCACGCTGACCCGTTGTTGGGTTACCAAGTGGATCGCCGATAGCGCCCAGGATGGCCTTGTCCATAAACTGGATGTATCCTTCACGAACTGGGTTCGGGAATGGATTCAACTCCGTTTGACCGCCACCACCCTTGAGGAATGACTTGAACTTGAGCCACTTTGAATCCGATTGAACCATGATCTCGTAAGCGCGAGTACCGGCGTTAGCATTGATAACGTCTACGTCACGTGTACCGATACCGTTTACTTGATCTTCGTACGGTGTTTGATAATCTACTGTGATAGGATCAACAACGTACCACTGTGAACCGTTTGATTGATCTACAGAGTCAACGAGACGGAAAGCTGGGTTCGCAACGTTCGTGAATGACAAACGTGGTGTAGCATCCGTAATTTCAACCCAGATCATACCTGGCTTAGACGGACGAAGTGGATCACGGATCTGCTCGAGACCGTTGTTGTCAAGGAAGTAGTTGTCTACGCCACCAAGACCAGCGTACTCTCCTGGAGCAACATCACCAGGAAACACAATTTCCTTACCAACTTGGAAGTCATTGTAATACAATGTGTCATTGGTAAGAATGACCGGTGTACGTGAGCTCACAGGATCGATTGCCGGGTTGGCAACGACCTTGAAACGCAAATACACGAGCTCAAGATATGGGCGTTGATCGCATGGCTGCGTAACATCGCCTGTTTGTGGGAGCGCCTTTGATGAAACACCTGTAACGAGAACGCGCTTACCACGAAGACGATTCTGTGTTGGTGCATTGATCACGCTTTGGAATGTAACATCGCGTGATACGTGCGATGTAAATTCAAAATCCTTCGCCAAGCATGACACTGGCGTAAGTTGTGGTCCGCGAAGTGGACCGTTCTTTTCTACACCAACATATTCAAGAGCAGAACTATCGTACTGCACCTTGAACTTGAAGCTATAGATAGGGAACGCTTCGTATTGTGACGTTGTGCGCCAGCAATTCTTAATAAAGACTGGAACGAGGAGCATACGGTCGCCATTAGGACCGCGGCTTGATGACCAGATACGACCATCAGGATAAACTTCCCGTTTCCAACTAGCCCCGTCTCCAGTTAACGAGAGCGTTGGCAGCTCAGGCTTGTTCGTCTGTGCCATGAGCACAGTCGAACCGATGCCGATTAATGCTGCAAGGAGGAGTACGGCACCAATTGCGGTACCGCCGCCCCATAGAGCATAACGACGATTCATAATACACTCCTCAGATGAGTTGATCAGATGTTTGTTCATTTCAAAATCAAGTTTACGTGTTGTCTATTTCCGCAGATAGTCCTAATGAAGTAACTACCATTGGCGAGATTCGATGTTGATACTGAATTATCCCCAGCAGCGTGAACAGCAGATTGTAAAAGCTGTCCGTACGTTGAATAAACCTGCACCGTTTTCATCTCCTCATGGTCACACTGAACAACAAACACGTCATTGTGTATTTGTACTATTTCAATGCGTTCATCAGTAGATGGAACACTTACAGTAGGACTGATGGTCACGAAAACTGTGTCACGTTTAGCAGGTTTCGAACAGCTGCATTCTGATCGATCTTCCGATCGCATGGTAATGACAACTGAATCTGGCCTAGTACCGCTTGGCAATTGATACTGCAAAATGAACTCTGGGTTAGCATCCACGACACGACACGTTACCTCAAAATCCGTCCCGTTTGCCTGTGTTTCGATATTCCCTATTCCCTTCAGGCCCCTATCACTAACGTTAACGAGCAAAGGGTGCGAACTAATGAATGTAAACCGATGCGGTACACTATCACTAGCAAGCTGTGCGCCCCTAACTGCTACCTCAAACTTGTCTTCCGTGTTCCCAACTTCAACAACACTTACAACTGCACTAACGCCTGCCTGTATGTTTGATTTAGCAGTAGCCGTGGCCTTAACACTGTCACGGCGAATCACCGTAATCCTTTTCTTAAACTCCGAGTTGAACGTCGCCGGCCAAGGGTATCCCAACGTGTCGATTTCACCACAGGTACCTAGGTAATCACCGGTCACTGCAACCAAGGGTTCGATTCCACTCACTGTCTTGATGATGTTGCCGCCAGCTATTCTCATTTCGTTTGGCACCACTGTGTTTAAAAACGGTGCGTACGACATTCCTGCTGACAACGTGCCTTCCTTCAACACATCGGTGGGTCGAAGCTTTGTCCGATCATATCCTATTGTAATGTCAAAGGACACCAAGCTATCACTCGGAAGAATTCTTCCAAGATCTACTGCCAACAACCATCGTCTCTCACTCGAACACACATCTACTGTCTGATAGGACCGAATGTAGAGTGTATCTTCTGCTGCCAGTGTGCTGGCCGCCGTTAAGACGGCCAGCACTACCAACAACAAGTATTTCATGCTTAGAGGCAAATATTAACGGACAACCGTAAACATTTGTGATGCGTTTACACCGGCACCCTCGATACGAACCATGTATGAACCAGCTGCGACGGCATTACCGTTTGCGTCTGTCCCATCCCAGTTTGCACTGTATGTGCCTGGTGTTACGTTATCAGTTGCTACCATAGCAACAAGCTTGCCAAATGAATCAAATACCGTCACGCTGATCGTGCCTGCTTGAGAAACATTTACGGCGAGATTCATTGCAGAAGAAACTGGATTTGGGTAAACAGCAACGGCTGTCTGGTTTGTCTCAACCATGTTGATCGTGTGACCAGGAACAATGGCATCGTTGAAACGCACATCTGTAATCTTGGCAACGCCAGATTCCTTCATCGTTACGAAGGCAACTGGTTGACCTGCTTCGAATACACCGTTGCCAGCGATCGCGACAACATCCTTTGATGCATCAACCAGTACGCTGTTGTTTGCCTTGGTGACATCAACGATCTCAACGTCTGTGCTGAAACGTACACCAACGGCACCCTTGTGGTAACCATTCAAGTATACAGGAACGCGCACGAGACCATTGCCGATTGATGTTGGTGCACCGAACTTTACGTTAGAAGCTTCGCGAACTTCAACAACCTTGCCAAAATCAGGTCCAAGTGTGTCGTTGTCATAAATCCAAGGGAGATATGGCAAGCGACCCGAGATATAGCGCATGATGAGACCTGCGTCATATTCGTTGCACTCATAATAGATCTGGTTAAGGTTGCTAACATCTGGAGCCTTACCATCTACACCATACAGACCGTCACCTTCGAACATTACGCGTACAACTTGCTTTCCAGTATTCGGACCTACGCCCTGACCAGGGAAGAATTGTTCAACGTCGATTGTGCGGCGCCAAATGATGATTTGATTACCAACCAATGAGTCGCCAGAGAAGTCTCTCTTGAGCTTCGTGAAATAGTAACGACCACTGTGGTTAACATCGGCAAGGTATGCCTGACGCTTCCAAACTGAATCGAGCGGTACGCGAGTAACGATCGAACGCATGATCGTGCGAGCATCATTGACCGTAACGCGACGATTCTGTGGAAGATCGGCATGACGCTCATTCGCCGCACCTGATGTGTCGGCATCTCCAAATCCCCAGTCACTAAACGTGAGGTAGATGATCGATTCAAATCGGATACGCGCATCAGAACGACCACCCGAAGGCTGCCAAACCGATGTTGAATCTGTACGGCTATTGGAACCTGCATTTGGTTGCCAAATAAGACCGTTCCAGAAGTCTGACAAAAATCCAGGGAAACCGCCGTCACCCTTAATACCAACTGTAGCACCACGTGTCACCACAGTTGTGTTGTTTGTGTAAGGGTTACCACCAACTTGACCATATGCAAACTCAACTTCGCCTTGATTGTTCTTCTCGGCACCGCCCAAATAGAGACGTGCTTGGAAGTTTCCTACGCTTGAGTTAATGCTTGCATCGTTGATGTTAAGATTCTTCCACTGAACAATCACACAACGACGAATTGGTTTAATGGTATCGCAATTCTCATCACGATCTACATCAATCACCCATGAGATCTGCGAAGGCATGAAACCTTGTGCAATATCTCCGGCTGTACGATAACGGTGGTCGCCCCAGTATGGGGAAACAACATTATCAGGGTATGATGACGAGTTGATAAACAAACCGATTGGTTGCTTTGCAGGAACCAACTTTGTGTTGTCAAACGTCAGAAAACCATTGATACTTACATACACGCCGCTATAAACACGGCCGTTGTAATTGTACGTGTCACCATTCGGAAACTGGATGTATGAGTAACCATCATCCAAGTCATTCACGAATGTAGGTGGCAATGTGAACTGCGACGGAGGAATGACTGTCTTGTTCAGGCTCGACGTAGGGCAGGCATCGATATCCCTATATGGGAGACCAACTACGAGCTTTGGCTGGCGGAACTGATTAAAGATCTGCTGTGCCACGCCCTCTACTGCACCGATCGCGAATGAACAGAGTACAATCGCCGAGGCAATCAATACCTGTTTCTTCATAAATACTCCAAAAGTTTCAGTGTTTTTTTAATCGGTTTCAAACGAGGGCCGGTCCGAAAACCGGCCCTGTAGATAAGCGTTTAGCGTACGAGTACGACCTGCTGTGAAGTCGAGTTCGTTCCATCCGATACACGAACGGTGTAGATGCCGTTTGGAAGTGCAACTCCGTTAGCAGCGCCATTCCATTCTACTGAATGAACACCAGCGTTGTAAACATCATTCGTGAGCGTAGCAACACGGTTTCCGATAGCATCATAGATGTCAACTGCAACCATCGACGGTGTTGGAACCGCGAAGCTGATGCTCGTTGATGTCGTGAATGGGTTTGGAGCCGTCGCTGTGATTGCAAGAGCAGTAGGTACGTCTTCACCGTTTTCGACATCTGTTGTAAAGTCGTAGACGATGATGAAGCCTTCAATTGCTGTCGACGTAATCACGAGTGTGTCACAATCACCAGCCGCAGAAACACGGTGCTGTACAGATGCGATCGAACGACCTTCACCTGACTTCATGTTGTATGCGAAGAGACCACCATTTGATTGGTCATCACGAATGTAGTACGAACCTGGGTTCGACGCATCACGTGCAGGGATTTGTGTGCGGCACCAAGACAGCTTTACTGGATAGTAAGAAGAACTTACACCGTTCTCGCCACCTGCTTGGAAACGACCTTGGAAGATCGACTCGCCAGCCGTGTTTGAGTATGGATGAATGTTGCGCACGATACCGTTGCGAGTTGGGATCGTCCAACGAGCATCGAATACATCGATAAACGGCACTGGTGGCAATTCGTATTCACAATAGTTGCTATCGAGGCGACCAAACGTAGCCGGCTCATCACCGCGCGTTGCAATCTCTGTACCGCTAACACCGAATGTGAGTGTCTGCCATCCACCGATTGCATTTTCAATGCGGATATCTGCCGAGAAACGCGTCTGTGCTGACACAGCAACTGAATATGTAAGTGTATCCTTTTCACCTTGGCGGTCTGTTACTTCGATACGGACCTTGATACGACCGTTCTCGATGTTGCCTTGCAGGTTCGATGTGCTGACAGTTACTTCTTGCGTATCTGCAATTGGGCTTGAAAGCTTAGCTGGCGCAAATGTCCATGAACCTGCTGGCTCAAGAACCGTGAACGTCAGTTCTTCGTTACCTGCTTGCTTGCGCTTGAGGTCAATATCAGTAACACGAATCTTGTCTGTGTATTCCTTGCCAGCTTCAACGCAACGGATGATTGGTGACTGGAGGAGATTCGGCTTGTGGTTAACAGCACGGACGTTCAATGTGTACGTACGGATATCACGAAGACCACCGGCGTCTGTAACAAGTACAGTTACACTTACCGTAGTATCAGAGTAAGGAAGATCTGTTACAGTTGGCTTGCCATAAAGCAAACCGCTTGTTGGATTGATCTTCAACCATGCTGGAGTTGTCTTGCGTGAAGCGTCAAAGATGATTTGACCTGCTTCTGTGAAGTATGGGTCAACTGCAATGCTGTCGCGCTGCTCATCAACATAGATGAGTTCGAAGTTTTGAACCTGACCGAAGTTAGGGTCGTAAACCTTGATACGACGAGCAGAGTCAGTCAACTGTACATTGTAATCTGTGTCCTCAATCGCGTCTTCGAGGTTTGCATCAAGTAGACGTGGTTGAACGTTAACAAAGAGACGGCGGGTGAGCGTGTTAACTCCACCGTGGCCATCATTAACGAGAACCGTCATTACCGTGTCAACATTCAGGTCACCATTGATTGGATTGCCTGGATCAAAGTCGTTGACTGGCTTGAGGAGTTCAAGAGCGTTGGCACGGTCGATACGGATATCGATCTGACCCTTTGTTGTAAAGTCTGCACCAAACAAGCTTGGCTGACCTGGGTTGGCAAACTGACGCATGTAACGTGTAGCCATCCAGCTTGGACGAGCCTGAACGATGTTGTCAAGCACTGTCTCTGTAGGATTCTCACGAACAGCTGTTGAGACGAAACCATAAGCCGTCTTGCCGTAGCGGAAATCCCAAGCGCCATACTTCTTAACAACGGCACGATTTGCGTCAGCTGCTGCTGCATCTTCAAACTCGTCGTCTGTGTTGATGTCGGCACGGAAGCGGAGTGAGTCTTGACCAGGGATACCGGCAAGGTTGGCAACCCAATGAATGTTCAACGAGTCGTTGTAATTCGTGTTAGGGTTGTTGTACTCTTCCGTCAGGATGTTGTTAGGGTTGGCGTTTGTTGGATTGAACTTGCGACCAACGCGCGACGTCGTTGTTGTGAAACGAAGTGTGTCACGGTATGTACCCGTTGCTGCATCGTAAGCATCTGGATCTGTAGTTGTTGGATCAAGAACGATCGTGACGTCGCCACGAAGCATGTTCTGATACGTTACTGCAGCTGCACCAGTTGCATTATGACGCCAAATAAAGCGCGGCATAGAGTCTACAACGTGGATACGGAACTGATATGAAACTGAATCCAACCATCCAAAATTAACCGTGTCCTGTTGAAGGAAACGAGCATTGGTGTTAGACGGGTTACGCTGACCTGCTGGGAGTGTATCGTTATCATACACCTGTGCGTGGAAGTATGAAGGATACGTGTAGATCCAACGGCTGATATCTGCATCCGTCCAGTTTGACTTGCGAAGCGAATCAACAAGTTCAACTGAAGGAGGGAAGTTCTTTGCTACCACTTCTACCAATTCACCACCAGGAACGATGTATGGATTGATTGGGCGACCACGGAACATGCGATATCCAACAGCTCCCCAGCTTGGGTTGTTGTTTGTGGCATTTGCACGAATCAGTGTATCGCGCAGCCAGTAACGGAGACCACTGTTGCCAGTCTTGATGTCCCAGAAGTATGACAATTGTGCATTGTCACCTGCGTTACGAACAACGCGTGGGTCGTAGAACTTGTTGACGTCAACCGCTGTGATCGAGAAGATTGAGTCGCGCTCAAAAAGATCACGTCCAGGAATTGGCTGGTTGTTTACATCAGCTGGATAGCTTGGTGGCTCATTGAACCAACTTGGCTGTCCACCACCACGTGGTGATTGTGCTGCTGTGATAGGTGTATACAAACGGTTTTCTGTAACAAAAACGCGGTTGCGATACTCTGGGTGTAGCAGTGGGGACGTTGGAAGTGTGTCGGCAGCACCAGTAAATACAGGTGGGTTTGTGTTGTTGCCTACTGTGAAGCTCAAAGCTCCCTTGATAGCGTCAACAACGCCGTCTTTCCAAAGGATTGTACGCGATACGATTGTTACTTGATCGCCATCACGAACCGGCAGTGCACGATAGCGCTCGCCAGCGTAATATGTTTCGCTACCGTTGTTTGATACTGGAAGTGCTGGGCGGTTACCAAGGCGGAAGTTTGCACCACCGAGTTCACCAAGTTGTGTGGAACCTTCCCAACGACGACCTTGAAGTGCTGATGAATCTTCGGCAACTGCATTATCTGCAAGGAACGAAAGAAGTGTCGCACCCGTACCGTATGTAGCCAAACCTTCATATGCACGACGGATGTTAGGATCGCCGCCGTTAGATGAATCTGGTACAAGCTCGACACGTGAACGGAAAATTGAATCCGTAAGCGTCTTCTGTTGCATGTTAACGCGGATGAAATCACCCGTACGCTCGTTCACAACGAAGAATACTGTCTCGTTGAAAGCACGTGCATCATTGTTGCTTACTTCTGCTGTGCCGCTATAATCAACGCGAGCTTCGAGGAATACCGGGTAACCAATAGGATGGTTTCCAACAAATTCCGTCTGAACAGCTGCGATGTCAGCATGTACGTCTGCATCAAAAGGATTACGTGTCATACGCTTGACATACTTCTCGTATGATGGCTGCGTAGGATCATTGTAAAGCTTGAGTGTTGGTGGGATACCTACGGCAAAGTCTTCGATAGGCGACATGCGACGGCTTGAATAGTCAGCTGTCTTGATGTCTGTGCCCTTATCGAAAATGTCATAGATACGACCAGCAAGAAGAAGCGTATCTGGGACTACACCGATTGGTACTGGAGTATAGTTGTAACGCCAGTCTGATTCGAATGGGCCTTGCTCTGTTGGGTTAGTACCACCCTGGCGAACAAAACGCATGTGTGTCTTACCATTACCGGCGATAAAGAACGTCTCTTGAACGCGACCGAATGATGATGAGTTAGGCGTGCCAGGAAGGATTGTGTTAACATTCGCTTCTGTGCGACCCCAGTAGTTACCGCGGAGCGTATCTACACCACCGAAACCGATACCAGTTGTTCCAGCAAGAACACCCTTAGTGTCTTGTGCATCTGGTAGACGGACGATATAACGTGCATCGTTATCGTATATAGAGTTTGATGCATTGCTGTATGTCTTCCATGGAAGCGGTCCAGTTACTTCACCAAACAATACTGCGCCAGCAAGATCACTTGATGCAGCGTTGGTGCTGCCAACAAGTGGACCATCAACTACATCTTGTGTACGCCCGATTGTCGATGTTGCCTTGTTGCCTGTTACCAAGCAACGAGCCATTGCAAGCTTGAGATCATAGTTGTCTGAATACATACCAGCGCCGCTGAATGCAACGTTGTTCTGCATACGAACACGATCGAATGAGAATGTGTCTACACGAACGCGGATGCTATCAAGAATATAAAGAGCACCACCAAGACCTGTACCGTTTTCACGGAGTGTAGTTCCTGGGTGTGTAATCTTGATGTCACCACGTTGTGTTGCACCTGAGCCTTGACGATCTGAGTTTGCATATGCTTCGTTTTCATAGAAACGTGTAAGCATGCGCTCGTCAGGACGTGGGGAAGCTGTTTGGAATGTGAAGATGTCATTGCGTGGAGTGTAACCCGTTGCAGTACCGTTACCATCAAATGCAACGTCGTCCATGTCCGTGACCATGAAACGCTTACGTGTAAGCGTATCAGGTGTTACGACTGCGATAGCACCACCGTTACCATTCCATACCTTGTTAGCACGGAACTCAACTCCCTTAACAACGTTGAGGTCAGCGTTGATCGTATAGAGAGCACCACCACCGCGTACTTCGCTTGCAAGATTTGCGGCTACTTGACCTACACGGTTATTAAGGAAGTGACCACGAACAAAGCGAAGCGTGCGACGAGCGATTGGAAGACTCTGTGGAATCTGAACGCTGATGGCACCACCCGAGAAGTTAGCAGTGTTGTTTTGGAATTCTACACCATAGTTTGTTCCGTAGATCCAAAGAGGACCCGAAGAACCACCAGCACCGTACATGTACATGTTGCGTGCTGTATAGATAGCACCACCATCTACTGTAGCGCGGTTATCGCGGAACTTGATGTTGAAACCGTAATTGCGTACAGTAATGATTCCGTCCGAACCACCAATCCATGGTGATACGCCGTTATCATTTGTACCGTTTTCAACGAAAATTGCACCACCGCGTCCCGAGCTGTTGCCAAGGAAGTGTGTTGGTGGGTTGTTGTCAAGATTACCACGAACTTGAATCTGCCATGCACCCGTTGATGCATAGATAGCTCCACCCTTCGAGAAGTTGCCTACTGAAGCAGCACCTGTCGAAGCGAGTGTTGTGATAAATGGTGTTTCTGTCTTATTTGTTGTGTAGCGACCTGCGAAGATTACGCTTGTTTGGTTGCCAACATAAACGGCACCACCACGTGCACCTTGCGATACGGCGTTACCATTCGGTGTAGCCGGCTGACGGTTTTCAACATAATTACTGTTGAACTCCATCGTGTCCTTGCCCTGGAAATCGTTAACACCAATACCGACGATCATTGGTGTACGACCCGAAACGTAGATTGCACCACCGAAGGCTTCGTTCTTTTGTGAACGATTGGTGTTTGCAAACACTGTTGCTGCACGGTTAGCATCTGTCACGACACGAATACCACCCACGCGGACTGTATCTACGTCAGAAAGAAGTACATGGTTGCCAGTAAAACGTGACTGACGAATACGGCCGAGGTAGAGAGCAAGACGAGCGTCGTCAAATGATTGACGATCTGCATCTGTCATTGTTTCTGGGTTAGCATCATATACATAGTCTGTGATCTTGAGACCAGATGCAATAGGAGCGCCAGTTACCGGATCGGTCATGAAAGGATTGACCGTAGCCGGGTATGTTGGAAGGGCATTAACTGTGGCAGCCGACACTGTCGGATACAACTGAAGTTGCGTTCCAGCATAGATGTCAGCTGGTGCCTGAAGAATCTGAACAGCGCCACCGCGGTAACGCGACATATTGTTGCGGAAGTTACATCCAACAATCCACGTGCGTGACGAGAATGTTGTGATTGCACCACCACCACCATTTGTTGCATCAAGCAGTGTGTTGTTCGCTGTTTCCGCCTGTGCTGCCGTAAAGGCCTGACCATTGCTGTTAGCAAGGTAAACAGGACGGTTGTCTACTGTGGTGTCCTTACGGAAGTTGACGAAGTCAACATCGCGGAAGAACGCCGCACGTGCACCCGGAAGAACCACGATGTGGCCCCACTCGCGTGAGAACGTGTTAACGTCACCTGCCTTGAACGTGATACGAGCAGGCGTAACGTTGATAGCAGCACCTGTTGGGCGGAACCATGCGTTCAAACGAATGGCCGAGATGACCGATCCGAGTTCAAGGCGGGATGCCTTGTACATGATCGCCTGGGCAGGTGTCAAACCTTGGAGGTTGACATTCGTGCCAAGATCGACGTTAAAGATTGTCGAATACTTCGATGGGTGAATCGTTGGCTCTGTTGAGATCGTCGATGTGACGACTCCCGCAGCACCGAAGTATGACAAGTCGTCATAACCAGTGTACGGTGGAACCAGTGGATTCACCGCTGTTGGGTTGTACGTCGCAGACGCACGACCATCAGCAATGATTCGACCACCTGTTGAGTCAACCAAACGACCGTTTGGCATAAACTCAACTGTTGTTCCGGGCTCGATCAGAAGCGTTCCACCAACGGTGTACGTGCCACTAATACGATACACGGTGTCACGTACGAATACGCGCACCGCACCCGGAGGAAGACTACCACGGACCTCAACATATGCCGCTTGGGCTATGTTAAATGCCGCGGTTAGCACAAGCAGCAAGCTGCTCAGACGAAACCAACGTTGCATACAACCTCCAGTTGTAAAAACCTTATACTTTAATTTTTTCACGCTTTTCATTTTCGCTAAACAGAAAAATGGCGAAACCGCCCGATTATGCTAATCAATTGCCGTGCCAAGACGTGCCAGACCCGATTTTGCGGAAGCTGCGACTTCTGACATTTCAAACTTTTTCACGATCAACCGGTACAATTCCGACGCCTTGTCTTTGTTGTTTGCTTCCTCGTAGCAAGCGGCTGCACTTAGGTAGCACTGCTCTTCAAGACCAGTGTCCTCTGCCATTTTAGCCGCTTCTTCGTACTTTGAAGCTGCTTCAGAGAAGTTCTTGCCAAGCTCAAGTGCCGCCGCAAGTCCTTGCACAGCACCAACTTGTACGATGCGCGCATCAGATGAAGCAGCCTTTTCGAATTGCGATGTTGCTTCTGAAGCTTTGCCAAGGTTGATGTATGCATTGCCCGCCATCATAGCGGCCATCTCGCCCGCAGCCGTACCAGAGTACTCGTCACCGATCGCAACAAGCCCCTTAACTGGCTGACCATCCATTGGCGGTATTCCTTGTCCAGTGAGAGCCATGTCGTATTGGCCCATGTCATAGGCAAGTCTCACACGTGAGAGGTGTGTAAGGCCCTCGATGTTCAACTCACTGTTCTGGTACTCCATATAGAAGTAACCAGCAACTACGACAACTACAACACCGAGAACGCCAGCAACAACCTTCCACTGTCTCGTGAAAAAGTCTGACGCTGCATCTGTAGCCACAGGCCCCGTAGATACTGGCTCTTCAGTGATGTTGTCTATGTCTTGTGTGCTCATGCACTCCTCAAATTCTGTACTGGCCTTGAAACAGCTCCACGACCAAAAAGCAATGGCGCCTATACCTCGCAATCACGCGTACACACGTAGGTACGCACTCCGCGGAGTGAGATAGACTCGCAAATATAGGTTATCGGTGCATTCCCACCAAAGGGAAATATGAACACCCAAATTAGGGGTAACCTTTTCTCAACAATCAGGGTTACAGACGATATCCACACCTCGAACCTGTGTGTTATTCACATACTCAAAACGACATCGTTGTGCGAACCGCGGAAATGATGTCATTTACGTTGAGAAGGACTGCCTGTTCAAGGCTCTTTGCAAATCCAACAGGCGTGTCCTTTGAACCAATGCGGGCAACCGGCGCATCAAGGTAGCGGAAGAGTTCCTCACTAATCGACGATGCAATCTCTCCACCAAACCCACCCGTCTTCTTGTCCTCATGGGCCACAACGCAACGTCCGGTGCGCTTGACGCTTGCAAAGACCATGTCCTTGTCCCAAGGGGCGAGTGATCGCAAGTCGATCACCTCTACGTCAATGCCTTCTGCGGAAAGTTGCTCAGCAGCCTGCAGACTCCAGTGCACAGCCGTACCATAGCTTACGATGGTAAGACTACTGCCCGGTCTGCGGATCTTAGCCTTGCCGAACGGAATAATAAAGTCTTCTGCCGGCATAGGGGCAGATGTAGGACGGTAGTTGTAGAGGAACTTTGGTTCGAGGTACATTGTGGTGCCGCGGGACCGGATGGCATTGCGCATCAGGCCGACCGCATCGTCGGCAAACGCCGGACAAACCACACGTAGGCCCGGCAGGGTTGTAAATGTGCCTTCCAAGTTCTGTGAATGGTATAGTCCACCCTGAATGTATCCACCCGAGGCAAGACGAATGACGACCGCTGGAGAGAACTGTCCGCGTGTACGCCAGTAGTCGTGCGTACACTCGATGAGCTGCTCCATGGCGGGCCAGAAGTAGTCGGCAAACTCGGCACCTTCGACAACCACACGGATATCGTCGCGGTAGCGCGTCATACCATTAGCCGTACCTACGATAAAATCCTCGGCAATCGGTGCGTTGAAGACGCGCTCGTTACCGAACTCGTCAAGCATGCCCTTACATACGTTGAAAATGCCCTGCTTTTTGTGCGAGGCCACGTCTTGTCCAAACAGGAATGTGCTCGGGTTACGGCGGAACTCCTCGTGCATGGCGTTGACGATTCCCTCGCGGAATGTCACGACCGGTGCGTCAGGAGCCGGTGTTACACGAATCTCCGAGTCGTCGTTGTAACCAACAACTGGCTCTGGGAGCAAATACTCTACGTACGTCGCTGGATCTGGATCTGGAAGGGGCTCCACAGCATCCGCAGCGGCAAAAATGGCCTTCTTGTTCGCTTCCTCCATGACCGTCAACTCAGCATCTGTCGCTATACCGGCAGCTATCAGCGATGCGCGCATCCGCGGTAGCGGATCGCGCTGCTTCATTGCGTCGATGTCATCCTTGGTGCGATAGAGCTCGTGGTTGTCCGAGTTCGAGTGTGATCCGATACGATCGCAATCCGCGTGGACCATTGCTGGCCCCTTGCCACTGGCGGCATAATCGCGTGCGGCTACCATGGTGTTGTATGAGTCAACTGGATTTCGGCCATCACAGTAAAAGATCTTCAGGTTTGTAAAGCCGCTGAAGTTCTCTGCTACTATTGGATTCGCTGTCTGCTCGTGCAATGGCACAGAGATGCCGTACTTGTTGTTTTGAATCACGAAAACAATAGGAAGTTTTTCGCGATCTGCACCGTTGACAGATTCATAGTAGTATCCTTCAGATGTCGTGCTGTCCCCGGTGGAGCAGAACACCACCTCGTCGCCTTTGAACTTCTTAATCGAACGGGCTGTACCCGCAGCCTGCTGCGAGTGATTTCCTGTACATGAAGATGAGTTCTGGAGATTGATCGAGATCTTGGCGAAGTGGTTGCTCATGTGGCGTCCACCACCGGCTATATCGGCATCCTTTGACAGACCATTCGCAATGATCTCTTCGACCGTTACACCGGCTGCAAGAGAAGTTAGCATGTCGCGGTAGTAGGGAAAAAGGAAGTCCTTTCCTGGACGAAACACCTTGCCCAGCGCCAACTGAATACCATCGTGTCCGGCAAACGGAGCGTGGTACGACCAACCCTTGGCCATCTTGAGGTAGTTGGCGGCCTTTTCGTCAAGCCTGCGCCCCAAATGCTGGGTCTTGTACCACTCAAGCAGAACCTCTGGTTTGATACCCTTGAGGTCAAAGAGTTCTACTGCTGGCTCGGCAGATGTATTCTTTGCCGGGGCCTTTGCTGGGGTGGACGCTTTTGCTGGTGGTGTTTTTGCCTTGGCCTTCGCCATGGTGTTCTCCTGATTTCGTCGTTTGTTATTGCGTTGTTATCGGCTCTTCTTGATGAAGGTTAGCCACCCGTACGGGTCTTCACCGGCAACGGTGATATTGTGAAATGCCTGCTGCAGTGCTCGTGTCATCGGTCCGACCTTGCCACGGCCTACAGCAATGCGATCAACCGATGTAACCGGGGCAATCTCGCTTGCAGTTCCCGTCAGGAACATCTCATCGGCCACGTACAACATCGCGCGTGGGATGTTTTGCTCACGAATGGTGATGCCAAGCTCCTGCGCAAGGGTGATCACCGTGTCGCGCGTGATGCCCGGCAACAACGAGGTTGCTGCAGGGGGCGTGATGAGTTCGTTGTCGATCACGATAAAGACGTTCTCACCCGAGCCTTCGGCCACGTTGCCATATGAATCCAGGCAGATGCCTTCGGCATAGCCGTTCTCAACGGCCTCCATCTTCACAAGCTGTGAGTTCATGTAGTTACCACCTGCCTTGGCAAGCGACGGCATGGCATTGGGTGTTATGCGGTCCCATGATGATACGCATACGTCAACACCGTTGGAGGCGGCATCATCACCAAGATATGCGCCCCATTCCCAGGCGGCGATATACACATCGAGTGGACACCTTAGGCCGTAGACCCCCATGTCTCCAAAGCCGCGCAGCGCGAACGGACGTATGTAACACCTGCCCAGCTTGTTGCGCTTGACAAGGTCCACCGCTGCTTCAGAGAGTTCGTCTACCGAAAACGGTAGTTGCGACCTATACACCTTGAGTGAATGGTGCAGCCTGCGCATGTGCTCGTGCAGACGAAAGATCGCAGGGCCCTGTTCGGTGTCATAGCAACGGATTCCTTCGAACCATGACGAGCCATAGTGCACAACGTGCGAGAGCACGTGTATCGTGGCTTTCTCAAACGGAATAAAGGTTCCGTTCTTCCAAATGGTCTTTGTAGGTGTGATCGGCATCACGCACCTCGCTTGATTCGTTGATTATAGCTCGGCTGCATCGAGTGATTCCTTCATTAGCTCGGTCACGATGGATGGATTTGCCGCCCCCCCCGAGACCTTCAGTACCTGCCCGACAAAGAACCCAAGGAGGTTCGTTTTGCCGTCTCGGTACTTCTTGAGGTTGTCTGGGTTGGCCCGAATAACTTCTTCGACCATTGCCTTCAGGAGAGAAACATCAGAGACTTGTCGCAAGCCCCGTTCCTCGATGAACTCGACAGCGAGCTTATCGCTGCCGAGCATATCCGGAAAGAGTTCTTTTGCTGTCTTACTGCTAATCGTTCCATCGACAATCACATCAACCAACGATGCGAGCTGCTCTGAGGAGATTCCTACCTCGCCGATATCGCACTTTTTCTCACCTCGAATACGCAGTAACTCTGTCATAATCCAGTTGCTTACGAGCTTCCAGGTCTCTTGCGAGGGGGCCTTCAGAGCGCCACACGCAGCTTCGTAGTATGATGCAACAGATGCTTCATCAACGAGAATGGCTGCATCATAAACAGGCAGACCGTATTCTGCGATAAACCGACGCTTCTTATCAAGTGCAAGCTCTGGAAGTTCGCTGCGTAGCTCTTCCAGCCATGATTGCGACACGACAACTGGCCCTAGATCCGGCTCCGGGAAATAGCGATAGTCGTGCGCCTGTTCCTTTGACCGCATCACCTTGGTCTGACCATTTCCGGCGTCCCACATCAGAGTTTGCTGGGCAATACTCCCGCCCGACTCCAATGTGTCTATCTGGGAGTTGATCTCATACTCAATGGCCTTTTCCACGTTGCGGAAGGAGTTTAGGTTCTTCACTTCTCGTTTTGTGCCAAAGGCGGTCTGGCCAACTGGACGCACAGAAATGTTGGCGTCGCAGCGCATGCTTCCTTCTTCAAGATTTCCATCGCATATCCCTAGATACACCAGTATCTGGCGCATCTGCTGAAGGTAGAGATAGGCTTCTTGAGGTGTTCGGATATCCGGTTCACTAACGATCTCAATCAAGGGAACGCCGGCACGGTTCAGGTCCACCAGAGTGTCGATATCAAGGTCGTGGATGCTCTTTCCAGAGTCCTCTTCCATGTGGATGCGCGTGATTCCGATCCTCTTTACCCCGTCGTCTGTCTCAATCTCCACATGCCCCTTGTAGCAGATTGGATCTGCAAACTGGGTGATCTGGTAGCCCTTTGGAAGGTCGGGGTAATAGTAGTTCTTCCGAGAAAAGGTAGAACGCTCCCGTATGCTGCAGTTTGTTGCAAGGCCCATTTTCACGGCAAATCGAACGAGATTCTCGTTCAACACCGGCAGTGTACCTGGATGTCCCAGACAAATAGGGCAGACGTTCACGTTGGGTTGAGCGCCGTATGCGGTAGGGCAGGAACAAAAGGCCTTCGACGCAGTTGTGAGCTGCGCGTGTACCTCTAATCCAATGATTGCTTCATAGCCCGATTGCATGGCGTGTCCGTACGTGTCCAAAGGACATCAAAACTACGGAAAAACAGCCTGTTGGAGGGTGTATTAGATAGCCAACCGACGTATATCGATGTTTCCACCACATAACACAATGCCAACCGTGCGGCCCCGCACAATGCCCGGGTGTTCGAGCAGCACGGCCAGTGTTACGGCTGCACTGGGTTCGATCACCACCTTGAGTCGCTCCATGATGCGGTAGGTTGCCTCGCGAATCGCTTCTTCCGATGCCGTCAGGATCTCCACATCGGCAGCCTGCAGATGGGCAAACGTAATCTCGCCTAGCCCGGTGCGGAGTCCGTCTGCAATGGTGAATGTATTGGCAGGGGGCTGGAGCACACCGGTGTGCATAGACTCCAATGCATCTGCAGCTATCTCTGGCTCGGCACCAATGATACGTGTATCTGGTCGCATCCCACGCACGGCTGTTGCGATGCCGCTCATCAATCCACCACCGCCAATAGGGGCCATAACAACCTCTAGGCTCGGGACCTGCTCGAGCAGTTCAAGCGCCAGCGTTCCTTGTCCAGCAATTACGCGCTCGTCGTTGTACGGGGGAACGGGATGAGCGCCCGTTGTTTCAACAATCTGCTCCATGGTTGCGAGCCGCGATGCAAGGGTAGCCTCACACAACACGACCTCGGCGCCGTACTCGCGAACAGCATCCTGCTTCACAGCTGGAGCGTTGTTGGGCATCACAATCGTACAGGGAATGCTGCGAAGCTTGGCCGCATAGGCCAATGCTTGGGCATGGTTCCCGCTTGAGTGGGTTACCACACCTCTGCGCGCCGTGTCATCGTCGAGAAGAAGGACAGCATTCATCGCACCTCGCGCTTTGAATGCTCCTACTTTCTGAAGGTTCTCGCACTTGAAGTGGAGGTCGGCATCCACCATTCGGTTAATGGCCTGAGACGTCAACACAGGGGTTTGATGCACATACGGGCGTATGCGCTCGTGCGCCTGGTGTATGTGTTCGAGTGTTACCACAGGCCCCTTGCCTACATGTTCCGACGATACTGTCCGCCTACTTCATACAGCGCATTCGTCATCTGTCCGAGCGAGCACACCTTAGCGGCCTCCATCAGCGCTTCAAAGATGTTGCCATTCTGGATTGCCGTCTGACGCAACGTATTCAGAGCGTGCGTCGTGGCCTCGCCACTACGTGTTTGCACAGTGCGCACGTTGTTGATCTGCTGTTCCTTTTCGTCCGTTGTGGAACGGATTACCTCTGCTGGGATCACTGTTGGACTTCCCTTAGAGCTTAGGAAGGTGTTGACGCCAACAATCGGATACTCGCCTGTGTGTTTAAGTGTCTCGTAGTACAGCGACTCTTCTTGGATCTTGTTGCGTTGGTACATGTTCTCCATTGCACCGAGTACGCCACCGCGATCTGTGATGCGTCGAAACTCCATGTACACCGCTTCTTCGACAAGGTCGGTGAGTTCTTCAATGATGAATGAGCCTTGGATTGGATTCTCATTCTTGGCCAGACCGAGCTCACGGTTGATGATGAGCTGGATGGCCACCGCCCTACGTACACTCTCTTCTGTTGGCGTTGTGATCGCCTCATCATACGCGTTGGTATGCAGAGAGTTGCAGTTATCGTAGATGGCATAGAGGGCTTGCAGCGACGTGCGGATATCGTTGAAGTCGATCTCCTGTGCATGCAGTGAACGTCCAGAGGTTTGGATGTGATACTTCAACATCTGAGAACGCTCATTACCGCCGTACTTATGCTTCATGGCCTTTGCCCAGATCTTTCGTGCAACACGTCCGATCACGCTGTATTCGGGGTCTACGCCATTTGAGAAGAAGAATGAAAGGTTCGGTGCAAAGTCATCGATGTGCATACCACGTGAGAGGTAATACTCCACGTAGGTAAATCCGTTGGACAGCGTGAATGCTAGCTGTGTGATCGGGTTTGCACCTGCCTCGGCGATATGATAGCCTGAGATCGAAACCGAGTAGAAGTTCCGAACCTTTTCATCGATGAAGTACTTCTGAACATCACCCATCATGCGTAGGGCAAACTCTGTCGAAAAGATGCAGGTGTTCTGCGCCTGGTCTTCTTTGAGGATGTCGGCCTGAACGGTTCCGCGAACATTCTGCAGTGCGCGTTGCTTACAGATGTTGTAGGTCTCGGCATCAAGCACTTGATCGCCCGTTACACCAAGGAGTTTCAAGCCTAGTCCGGTATTGCCTTCTGGTAGGTCTGTAGAGCCATCGCCATGACGATACACAGGGCGTGCAAGCCCCTTCGCAGCGTAGATCTGGTCGATCTTGGCTGAAACCTCTTCTTCGAGTCCGCGTTCACGGATCACCTTTTCGCATTCCTGATCTATGGCGGCATTCATGAAGAATGCAAGCAGCATAGGTGCTGGACCATTGATCGTCATCGAGACCGATGTCGTTGGTGCGCAGAGATCGAAGCCGGAATAGAGTTTCTTTGCATCATCGAGAGAAGCAATGCTTACTCCCGAGTTGCCGATCTTTCCGTAGATGTCTGGACGATAATCAGGATCCTCGCCGTAAAGTGTCACGCTATCGAATGCCGTTGAAAGGCGCGCCGCGGGCATGCCCAGCGACAAGTAGTGAAACCGCTTGTTCGTTCGCTCGGGTCCACCCTCACCAGCAAACATGCGTGTTGGGTCTTCATTGGTGCGCTTAAATGGATACACACCTGCTGTATAGGGAAACTCGCCCGGCACATTCTCCTGCATACACCAGCGGACGATCTCTCCCCAGTCTTTGAACTTTGGTAGGGCGATTTTCGGAACACTTGTGTGTGCAAGCGACTCGGTGTGATTCTTGACTTTAATCTCTTTACCACGAACCACGTAGGTGTAATGCTCACCCTGGTAGGCGGCCTTCTTTGCTTCCCACGAGGCGAGCAACGAACGAACTTCGTGGTGAAGTTTTGCATCGAGTTCAGCTGCGCGTTGCTCCAAGGCGGCGATCGCTACTTCTGTCTGTGTCTGCTCTGTTGTCATTGGTCTGCTAATTGTGTTTCACATGGTAAAGTTGTGCGGCGGCACTCAAGCCCCCTAACCAAAGCGTTGAGATCTCTCCTGGTACAAGAGTCACCTGTGTTGGAGGAAGCACCACTACAGAGGTATTGGCCTTCTTTGCAAGTATCGTCACACGTCCAGCCGGCATCTCCGTGAACTGCATCGTGCCATTCGCAATCTTCGTTGTCTGACGAAACTCCATCATTGCACTTCCATCGATCACGGTTTCAACTCCGTTGGCAATGCGATAAAAGTCGAGTGCTGGGGCATCAGGCGCAAGATTCATAAAGCGCACGGTAGCCGTATTGGCTGAAAGGGGCTGAACAAGATCTGCTACTTCAATGCCAGCAAGATTCGGTGGAACCATCGAACCGGTAACAAACAACGTTTTGCGAGAGCGCAATGTGGTTGTTGTGCGTGTTTCCTGAATGAGGGGCGTACCGTTAACGAACACGCCAGTTGTGTGTGTGCCGATCTCAAGGTCAACATAGCCAGTGCTTTCTGCAAACGGCACCTTGGCTGTTTCAGGACGTGCAACACCATCGAGCTTTACCTCAAACGCCTTCAAACCAGCAACGGCATTTACGATCTGGTACTTTCCTACATCGGGCGGGATGTAGAGATCTACGTCGTCTGACGTTCCAACGGCATCAGCAAACAATCGTGCGCGGAATGCGTACTGATCTTCAAAGGAGAGAGAGCCTGAAAGCATCAACGTGTAAGAAACACCAGCCTTTAGCGTAACCGTCCGATATGCCGCAGCATATTGTTCGTTGGTCGTACGCACGAGAGTTACTTCGTGGTCGCCGGCCTCAATATCTACGACGTTCGATATCGCACAAACACCAAGCTCTTGATTCTTCAGCACCTCCATGCCGTCGATTTTCAGCGAGAATTCTGTTCCATCTGTCGTTGCATTGATCACGCGTATGCGGGCGCGTCCAGCCGGTGGCGCGGATGCATCTTCATGCAGAACACACTCTTCTGGACGTCGAACACAACCAAACACCGATGTTGCAGGAAACAGCACAAGGCTGTACGATACGGGGTTAACCTTTGCCCTTCGTTGTGCTACGATTGCGTTAGTTGCCCCATCAAACACTCTGAACAGCGCACTGTCCGTTGTTGGGTCGACATCAACGCGCGAGCTCACCGCTCCGGGCTGCAACACATCAACGAGTTCGTTGTTGTTGAGTTCTGTACGTGCACTTGCTGTGTTTCCGTTGTAGAATCGGATAGATGCTTTTGAGGCATCGGGAGCTGTGGCATCACTGCCGCTACAGCCAGTAAGAGCTGCCGCGAGGGCGGAAACGAGTATGATCAATAGTGTTTTCACTGCTTTAGCTGCTCGATGGCTTCGCGAACTTGCCATAACGACCGTGCGGTGTTTGATTGTTCGTCGACAAATGCATCGTACCGACGGTTACTCTCGACGATCTCTGCCAAGTAGCGCGTCCTATCTGGTGGGATGATGTATATCTTCTCGCTCATTTCGTCAGTGACCATATACGATGACTCCCAAGCGAGTGAACATTTCTGCACCAAGAGGTCGTTTACAGCACGATACAGTGTATTCGCACCGGGATCATTGAACTGCGAGGCAATAGTGCCATAGACGGGCATCTCATCGATTGGTCGTGTAAACAACTGACGGCTTCGCTGATACTGCTTGCGTACGTCGCGCAGCGCATCCAACGCACCACGCTTATCGAACTTGTTTAGAGCAATGATATCGGCATAGTCGATCATGTCGATCTTCTCAAGCTGTGTTGCGGCACCAAACTCGGGCGTCATGACGTACATGGCCACATCAGCAAGTTCTGTGATCTGCGAATCGCTCTGTCCAATTCCAGCAGTCTCGACGATGATTAAATCATACTGTGCATACGAGAGGATCTTGATCGCATCACGTACATGTGGATTGAGGGCAACGTTTGCTTCGCGTGTTGCGAACGAGCGCATGTAGACTCGGCTGTCGCTAACAGCATTCATACGGATGCGGTCTCCGAGCAGCGCGCCCCCCGTCTTTCGTTTGGATGGGTCTACACTTACAACAGCAATCGTTTTGTCGGGGTGATCGAGCAGAAACCGGCGCACCAACTCATCGGTGAGCGACGACTTGCCAGCACCGCCTGTGCCCGTGATACCAAGAACCGGAGACCTGCGTGCATCATCGGCAAATGTGATCGCGCTGTGTTCGCCACGTTCAGCACAGGAAATCGCCTGGGCGATTGCCATTGGGTCCTTTTCACGAACGCGCGCAGCCAACGTTGACGGTTCTGCGACAGGCGGAACAAAATCGCTCTTCTGCACGAGATCGTTGATCATCCCTTGCAGCCCCATTGCTCTGCCGTCATCCGGTGAATACACACGTGTAATGCCGTTTGCATGGAGTTC
>CANGZU010000018.1 GCA_947458785.1 Ignavibacteria bacterium | reverse complement strand
CGGCAACTGCTGGTGTTGAGTATGTATGCTCAGTGTTGATACACACAACATTTGGTCCACCAACGGCTGGTGTCGGCGTACGACTAACAGCAACATTGTTTGTTGTAGCTGTCACAGTTCCGAAGTTGTTGCGCGTAATCGTGAGCGACTGATTGCCCTGATTCTGCCATTGTACTGTGATCGATGGCGTACCGTTACCGGTGACGAAGAAACCACCAACAACAGACCACGTGTATCCAACACCGCCACCAACACCGAGGTTTTCAGTGTTGTACGTGACCTGCTGGCCTTCGCATGCCTGATTGACATTGCCGGCTGGCGAAGCACGATTGATCGATTGCGCCGACACATATGACAGCGTACCGATAGTGAGCAGAAACGCCATCAATACGAAACGCACCCATGACGGGTTGCTCCGTTGTGAAGACGAGAACGCGGAATCGAATCGATTCATACGATCCTCCAAATGAAACGTTGAAATATTGTTATTCATGTTTTTCGTCATAATTGCTACGTCGTACACACAAATGCACACGACACCCCACGGGGCTTCCTGCGCATGGATGCGAAAATATAGCACTTGAGGCTATCTGCCAAACCTAAGAACAGAGTTTTAGGAACTGCCGATGAACCTAAGGCGCATACTTTCCAACGGAATTTCTACAATCAAGCCCCGTGCCAAAAAATATCAACAGGGATCTGCGGTGCGCATTTCAGAAACATACTTCCACAGTTCTTCTACTAACTCCTTGGTTCCTATGCCTGCGACAGCCGAGATCACGCGCGCATTGTGTTTCGTTGCAAAGGGGCTTTGTTGTATCTCGTCAATGAGTTCATTACCCAGAATGTCGCCCTTGGTAATCCGCACAAGCCAAGGTTTTTCAAGGAGATGCGGGGAATGCGACCCCAATTCCGAACGAAGTACGGCAAGGTCGTGCTCTGGGTCTAGTGACTGTGCATCGATGAGAAACAGCAAAACGGCAGTACGCTCAATATGGCGCAGAAACTGCGTCCCAAGCCCCTTACCTTCATGCGCCCCTTCGATCAATCCCGGAATGTCGGCAACCGTAAAACTACGATACTCCCCAACACGCACGAGGCCTAGGTTAGGCACGAGTGTTGTGAATGGATAATCAGCGATTTTCGGCTTAGCAGCTGAAATGGTAGAGATCAGTGTACTCTTGCCGGCGTTCGGGAACCCAACAAGACCAACATCAGCAAGAAGCTTCAGCTCAAACTCAAGTGTGCACTCTTCGCCCGGCGTGCCGGGATCGGCCTGACGTGGCGCTTGGTTAATCGATGTGACGAACTCTGAGTTACCTCTGCCTCCTCTGCCGCCTCGGGCTACAACATGGCGCTCTCCATGCTGGGTAAGATCTGCAATCTGTTCGCCAGTATCACGATCGCGGACGACTGTCCCAACGGGAACAGAGATAACGATGTCGTCGCCACTTTTTCCTGTACAGTTACTCTTGCCGCCGTTGGCGCCATTATCAGCTGTGTAGTGACGTCGATAGGTGAAGTCGAGAAGTGTTCCAAGCTGACGCTCGGCCAGCACCACCACGTTGCCACCATTGCCACCATTACCACCATCGGGTCCGCCCTTCGGCACAAACTTCTCTCGTCGAAATGAGATATGTCCGGCACCACCATCACCGGCCTTGACAGAGATCCAGGCCGTGTCGATGAAATTCATGCAATACTCCTGTGAAGCGCCTGTGCAAACTCCATCGCCACAGCGCTATCGGGATGAGTGCCTTGTTTGGCATAAAATCTATCTACTACTCCAGCAGCCTCTTTCCAGCTTGGACAAAGGAGTACTTCGCGCACGAGTTCGTCGTATCGCGCAACATCATTTTCAAAGATCTTCCGCAGAATCTTGCTGCGCGAATCTTCATCAATCAATTCGGCGAGCCGCATATAGCGCATCTTCAAGATGTCATCCTGCGCGCCGAGCTCTTCTGATGCGGCTGATTGCATAAAGGAAGGATCTGAAGGTATCACGCCACCGGCCTCATCGATCGTTGCGATCACAGCGTCTATGACCTCCATGAACTTCTTTCGCGTGAGCGCCCGAAGTTCTTCACGATACAGCATGCGCTCGAGAGCCTGCGACAGCGGCACGGCACCTTTATCATCAAGGAAGATGATCACCGCCTCGGTCGGTACCGTTTCAGGGGGCAGCTCGGGGTTGACGTCAGCGAACAGCTGATACATCGGTTCGAGAAGCTGCACGAACTCTTCCTGCGATAGGTCAAGGATTGCGTCGTTATCAATCTTCTCAATGATTCGCTCAAACTCTACAACGCTAAGTATCTCGTTGGCCGAGACATCGCCCCGACTTCCTGCCCACGAGCGAATCCCCTGCAAGAGATATTGATGATCGCTTAAGTAGTTGAGTCGCAGCAGAATCTCGTAAAGCGGCTTCGTCGGCTCGCCGCGAAAGACAAACCACTTTAGGGTCGTACGCGGACGACACAGAAAATTCAGCCGTGTCTTTGCAGCTGCCTCAATCGTCGACAACAGCTCTTCGTGGTCAAACCGCGCATGCTGCACATAAAGCACGTCCAGATCGGATAACACTTGTTGAAGAGGCTGTGCATTAACATCGAAACGAGGGTTCGAGGCACGTATGGCGCGCTCTTCATGCAGCCACCATTGCACTTCAGCGTCGAAATACGCCCTATACGCCGGGTGTACATCATGATTCGCCAGAATCACAGAGAGAGGGGTATACGGCTGACGCGTCTCGAGCTGCTGCCCGAGCTGCTTACGAACCCGATCTAGTTCCTTTTCAAACATGCGCGCTTATGGTGCTCCTCGAATGGGCGCAAGATACTGACTTGCCGTTCAACGGAACAATTCGCTGATCACGCCCGAGAGTCGATCGATGCCGCGCAGCACTCGCGAACCAACACTGGTATCAGGCGCTGCATAGACAAAATCTAGCCCTAGCCGCTGTGCTTCTGAGAGGCGCTGATCAAGATAGGCCACGCGCCGAATCTCGCCCGTTAAGCCCAACTCACCAACAAACGCAACTCCCTGAGGAACGGGCCTGTCCACTACGCTGCTAACAACAGCTACTGCTACAGCTAGGTCGATCGCCGGATCCTGAACTGCTATGCCCCCTGCCACATTGACAAACACATCGCTGGATCGCACTTGAATGCCGCCACGTTTTTCAAGGATCGCAAGTATCATCTGCAATCGCTTTGCATCGTAGCCGGTGCTTACCCGCTGGGGCTGACTATATCCTGTGGGCGACACAAGAGCCTGCACTTCCAAGAGAAGCGGACGCGTACCCTCCATAACGGCAACCACGGCCGTTCCGGATTCGTGCATGCTGCGCTGCGACAACAAGACCTCACTTGGATTGAGCACTTCATGAAGTCCGTCAGAGCGCATGTCGAAGACACCAAGTTCATTGGTCGATCCGTAACGGTTCTTCAGCGCGCGCAGCACGCGGTACGAGTACATGCCATCGCCTTCAAACTGGAGTACGGCGTCGACCATGTGCTCCAGAACCTTCGGGCCTGCGATCATACCGTCTTTTGTAACATGTCCGATGATGAAGAGCGGCACCCCAGTTGACTTAGCAACCTTCGTCAGCAGCGCCGTGCATTCGCGTACTTGCGCCACACTCCCAGCCGAAGACTCAAGCACGTCGGTCGTCACAGTCTGCACGGAATCGATGATCACAAACGATGGCTTCTCCTGATCGATGATGCCAACAATGCGCTCAACATTTGTCTCTGACGCAACGACAATGTTCTCCATCGCCACACCAAGGCGTTCTGCACGCTGACGCAACTGATAGAGACTTTCCTCACCCGTCACATATAGGCAAGGGGCTTGTGGCACCAAGGTCGAGAGATTCGAAGCCACCTGAAGCATCAACGTGCTCTTGCCCATCCCAGGGTCGCCCCCTACGAGCACAACACTTCCAGGAACGATTCCACCGCCAACAACCCGATCGAGCTCAGACATCCCCGTCGGTAATCTGCGCGTGCCTTCATGCGAGACGGTGTTCAAACGCTGTGTTTGACCGGCAGCACGCTGCTGCGTCCGACGCTTTGATGTGCTCTGCTCTACCTCCTCGACCATCGACTCCCATGCCCCGCACCCCGGACACTTTCCAACCCACTTGGGTGTTGAGTGTCCGCATGTGGAACAGCGGTAGAGCGTGCGTATCTTCATGTGGTATGCGTCTTTCGTATTGAAGTCATCAAAGCTAGGAAATGTTCATCGCGTGAACGAAGAGCCAACCATAGAACATGCCTATGCGGTATGTAGGAACGTCACCAAGACCCATGCAAAGACCTTCTATGCCGCATCACACTTTGTGCCGGCAGACAAGCGAGATGCCTGCTATGCGGTGTATGCATTCTGTCGATACGTCGACGACCTTATCGACGTTGCTATGGAACGGGGCGAGCTCTCACGAGAGGACGCCGTAGCGTTGGTCGAGCATTGGCGCTCCGATGTTGCTGCCCTTTACGACCCATCAGCCAAGAAGAGCACGCAGGACCCTGCATATCGCGATAGAGCAGATGTGCTTCGTGCCTGGGAGCATACGCTGCAGCTGTACCACATCCCCCGCAACCTGCCGAATGAGCTGATCGAGGGTGTCCTTATGGACACGACGATCACACGTTTTGCAACATTCGAGGACCTCAAGGTCTACTGCTATAAAGTTGCTTCTGTCGTTGGCTTGATGACGAGCGAGATCTTTGGATACTCATCCCCTGAAGCACTTCCGCATGCTGTCGATCTTGGCATCGCCATGCAACTGACCAACATCATTCGAGATGTTAAGGAAGATGCAGTCCGCGGCCGCATCTATCTGGCTCAGGAGGATCTTGCTGCGTTCGGTGTTTCAGAACAGGACATCCTTGAGCATCGAATGACGCCACAAATGCGCTCCTTGATCATAGAATACATCCGCAGGGCAGATGTATTCTATGCCTCTGCCGACAAAGGCATTGCGATGCTTCATCCTGATAGCACGGTCACTGTGCTCCTGATGAGCAGAAACTACCAGAAGATCCTACGGCAAGTCGAGAAGATGAACTACAACGTCTTCGCTGGAAGAGCTAGCACTAGCCTTGCGGCAAAGCTTCTGGCCGTTCCGTCTGCCTATTTCGAAGCGCGCAAACTTCGATCCTAACTACGCGTAATTGTACGTTGCAGAGGTTAACGTAAAGTGGCCATAGTCAAAATCGCCTGACTGTAGGTTCCATACAAAGTCAACCTGCGTTGGTATGCGTACGCCATCAAACTCTTGATACTGCGAGCACATCATCGTGAACTGCGCCTGCTCGAAGCCACTCTTGTGGTCACGGAATTTGTCGGACGTTACGATACGGTCGATCTCGTTGTGTTCATTGAAGTGGAACACCGCATTGACACGGGTCTGACCATCCATGATGACGGCGCGAGCTGAGGAATCATCGATCGATTCCCAACGCAGCGTCTTTGTTGGCAGGAACGCCGTTGGTATCCACACCAACTCACTGAGCAAACGGAATAGCATGGATGTATCTGTCTCGGGACCTTCAAACTCCTGGAGTGTAAACGCCCCGTACAATTTGATATGTCCGTGCGCCGCCCCTTGCACGTAGCTCAAATTGGCCGTGCGCCACCATGCCGCGTTGTGGACGAGCATCGCGTCCCAAACCCAACCTGGCTCCATGCCGGAGATTACTTCGGTGGCCTTCACACGAAACCATGGGCTATCAGGACGATGACGAAATGTGGCACGTTGTTCGAGCACCGCATACCGAAGCGCTGGCTGCCCATCTTTGAGTACCGCGTGCAGATATCTCTGCACGGGAGCTGGCAAGCCCCTTGTTGCCTCAGCAGAGAATGCAGGCAGCTTGTCGCGGCTGATTGTATTGATGAGCTTTCTCTTGGAACGGGCAACAAAGAGTCGTGAGACGATCGCACTGCTCAACATGAGCACGAGCAACGTCGCACCACCACCGACAACGATGTACAGTAGTTTTTCCATGATCGCCCTAGGATGATCGCCGCTGTTCCCACACCGACAAACGGTTTGATGCCGAAGTTACCAACTCAGATGCCGCAATAGCAAGCACAAGCAACGGGATAAGCTTGAACATACCCCGGCGCAGCGTTTGCTCAACTATGGCAGCCGTGAACAATGTGCCGGAGAACCATAGGCCGATCAAAATGGCCGCAATCCAGACAAGCAACATGCCGGAGGTGATTCGACGGTAAAGAACGATGCTGACTGCAGTTGTGCCGATAAAAAGCCACACAACAATACCCCAGTAGTCAATTCGTGCAATCACAGACGTCCACGTTGTCGAGATTACATCGACCAAACGCCCTGCGTCAAAACCGGCAATCTGATCTGCCGTCGAGGGCCGCACAGGTAAGTAGGCATTCATGAAGAGAACATGCCAAAGAGCAAAGGCTACTCCGCTGGCGAGCACTACAGCGCCAAGCATACGGATGGTTGGCAGGCTGCCGAAGCTGCGCCGCAGCAGAGGATATGCCAACAGCACACCGATCAAGATCAGCAGCGGGGATTCTGTTCGCGACCAGCATGCGGCCGCAAAGAACACTGCGCTTGAAAGCACAAATCCGTGCAAGTTGTTCTCAGCCCCCTGCCACATCAGATACACGCCTGCGACCATAAAGACCGCGTTGATGTAGTCTGTCTGCAGCAAATACGAGTATCCAAACATCTCAGGCGTGAACAGAAATAGCAGATACAGCACGGCTGCTAGGAAGGGGTGAACAAGCTGGCGAAGTGCTGCCCAAAGGAAGACCGAGAACGCAACCGAAACAATGCCTACCCAAACCTGATTGTGCGTAAACCCAATCAGCTTCATGATAGCTTGCATAAGCATTGCAAACGGGGCATAGAATGGCTGGTTAGAAAGCTGACCCTGCAGCGATGGGTCGGTGAAAACACGATTAACGATCGTATGATCTGCAACAAGACTCTTTGCAACGAGGTCAATACCAGCCATTGCATCGAACGGCGTTACAGGCCAATACCAGCTTGCCCACAAGATCATATAGAAGACATATCCCGAGAGTCCCAATACTGGAACGTCGTACAACCGCAGATTGCTTTTGGAGGGGGCCTGCAGGTGCGCAACAAGTTGACGTGTCGATTTCCAGAGTGGAATCGTTGCAAGAACGCCAACAATCAGCGACAAGAACATACTCGTTGCTGTAAGGGGTATTCCTACGAGATCGCATGCAAAGAACAGCATGGTGTGAAGGAACATTCCTGCAAAGAGAGAGAGTACGAGCGTAATGGTGCGCGTTGATCTCATTCCGAGTGCGCCTAGTAGCGATCCACCCAAGATCGTCTGTAGCAAGAGAACAAACGGCAGCCCAAGCTCAGATGGCATCACTTACTCCGCTCATACACGTTCAACAGCGAATCAATATTCGTCGAACCACCCGGACGTGTGATCCAGATCGTATTTGCCTCGAGCACAACAAACGCATTCGCCTGACTACGCCGAGCAGTGTCGGCGAAGGCCACAATGTCGTGAAACCCTACCATCCACGTAAAGATCCGAGGATCCGTCCAGATGGCCTCGGTCTGCATAAACCGATTGGCGTAGCCACGTGGCGGCAGCAGCACCACATCATTGGGACGCAACTTTGAAACAATGTACTCGGGAATCTCAAGGTTGGCCATCTGACGCATGTAGATGCGCTCGCGCACACTACGGATCTTGTTGAGCGAATCGAGTTTCGATCGATATAGCTCTACACGCGACTCGTACGATGCGGCGTAAGGGTTGAACTCGTCGTTTGATTGAAAGCCGATGAGCAGCCACATGCACAACGCCATACATGCTGTGAGCAACACAGCTGGAATGGAGAAGAAGGCTGGTCGTGCAGTGATCATGCCTGAGCGAGCACTAAGCGCTGGCAAGCGCCTCCGCGCCACCGACGATTTCCAACATTTCTGTAGTAATCGCTGCCTGACGTTCGCGGTTGTAGATAAGCTGAAGTTCTGTGATCAGATCACGTGCGTTCGTCGTGGCATTTTCCATCGCCATGCGGCGCGCAGCCTGCTCAGCTGCGTTCGAATCAAGAAGGCCCGTCCAAATCTGCAACTTGATATACATCGGGAGCAACGTGTTCAGGATCTCGTTCTGGGATGGCTCGTAGATATAGTCAACAGCCGAGGAATTACCTTGCTCTACTTGTGTTGGAATGATTGGAAGAAGTTGCGTTGTACGAACTTCTTGACGCATAACATTGACAAACTGATTGCCGATGATCTCAACGTGGTCGTACTGTCCGCTAAGGAAGTTATCCGTCACAAGGTCCGCAATCTGCACAGCCGTCGAGTAATCAAGCTTTCCAAAGACGTCGTTAAACTCTTGTGCGATTGCATCGTTGCCCTTACGAGCCGCGGAAACCGAACGCTTGCCAACAGGGACAAGGTGGATCGTTGCCTTTGGATGAGCAGACTTGAGCTCTGCGATTCTGCTCGAGAGTACACGAAGCATGTTGGTATTGAAGGCACCACACAAACCACGATCAGAGCTGATAGCGATGATAGCAATGTTCAACACAGTGCTGCGCTGCTCGAAGAAAGGATGCACGTACTCGGCATCAGACGACGAGAGATTACTGAGGATCTTCTGAACTTGATTTGCAAAGGGGCGAGCTGCTGTGATCGCGTCTTGTGCGCGACGCAGCTTAGCCGTTGCAACCATGCTCATGGCCTGCGTGATCTTCGATGTATTCTTGACCGAGGTTATACGGTCACGTGTTTCGCGTAGCGTTGCCATCGTGTGTTCCGGCGTTTAGCATTCACATTCAATAATATGGCCACTCTTGTAGGAGGTGACCCTTTACATAGTCAGCAACAGTGACTTCGAGTTCTTCAAAACGGAACTCAGGGAGCAGGTTCGAAAACGTAGACATATCTGCCTGCGTATAATTCTGATACTGCTTCGAGAGTTGCTCGGGCATATGGACGTAGGAGATCGATGGCTCAACATCCATCGCTACAAACACTGCCCTCATGAGATCATTCCACGTGCGAGCTTTTCCCGTACCAAGATTGATGATGCCATTGATCGAGGGCTGCTGCAAGAAAGTTTGCATTACCCTACAGACATCTTTGACGTATACAAAGTCTCGCATTTGGCCGCCGTCTTCGAATGCCGGATCATTACTCTTAAACAACGAGACAGACCCTGTTTGTAGAATCTGCGGCACGGCCTTGGAAACTAGGCTCGCCATCGATCCCTTGTGGTACTCGTTCGGACCGAACACGTTGAAGAATTTGAGACCGACACAAGCCCCTTCCATACCTTGGTTTCGAACCCACATATCGAAGAGGTGCTTCGAATAGCCGTACATGTTGAGCGGACGTAGCGATGTTTCAGTATCACGGTACCCACGCTCGCCGGCACCATAGGTGGCGGCACTGCTAGCATACATGAACCGGGCATTCTGCTCGAAGGCAAATTCGGCCACATCAACGCTGTACTGGTAGTTGTTGTCGTAGAGATAATCGGCATCCGTCTCGGTAGTTGCTGAGCAGGCACCCAGATGAACGACCGCCTCTACCCCATCGAGCCCACCCATGGCCATGAGTTCTCGAAAGTCTTTTTTGCTAACGATGTCAATGTACGTTCTGTCTACTAGGTTCTTCCACTTTAGGCCGGAACCAAGTGAGTCAACGATCAACACATCATTCCTGCCAGCGGCGTTCAAATGGGCCAAGAAGCAGCTGCCTATAAAGCCTGCGCCACCGGTCAGAATGATCATTGTTGTTTCCTTAGACTGTTGTCGCGAAACGCTCAGTAAAGCTTGTTAGGACCGACTTGAGCTTTGCAACAACATCATCCGTGAGTGCCTTCTGCACGCGCAGGTCGGTGATGATATCGGCATGTGTTGCATGCACGAACTCAAGCAGTTCCGACTCATAGCGCTTAATGCTCTCGACTGGAAGTTCATCCATGTATCCGTTCGACGCAGCATAGATCACAACAACTTGGTCTTCGACCGTTACTGGTGAATACTGCGGCTGCTTCATGACTTCAAGAAGACGCGCACCGCGACGAAGCTGCTGCTGCGTGGACTTATCCAAGTCTGAACCGAAACGAGCAAACGCTTCAAGAGCACGGAACTGCGCAAGGTCAAGCTTCAACGGTCCAGCGACCTTCTTCATAGCCTTGATCTGAGCATTACCACCCACGCGCGACACCGAGATACCAACGTTCAATGCCGGACGAACGCCCGCGTTGAAGAGACTTGGCTCAAGGTAGATCTGACCGTCGGTGATCGAGATTACGTTTGTTGGAATGTAGGCTGAAACGTCGCCTGCCTGTGTTTCGATAACTGGCAGAGCTGTTAGCGATCCACCACCGAGGTTGTCGCTGAGCTTTGCAGCACGCTCCAGAAGGCGGCTGTGGAGATAGAACACGTCGCCCGGATACGCTTCGCGTCCTGGTGGACGGCGCAGAAGGAGCGATACCTGACGGTATGCTGCTGCCTGCTTCGACAAGTCATCATAGATCACAAGGGCATGACGTCCGTTGTCACGGAAGTACTCACCCATTGAACATCCGCTATACGGGGCTACGAATTGCAGAGGTGCCGGATCGGATGCTGTAGCAGCAACGACCGTTGTGTAGGCCATAGCACCGTACTTCTCAAGCGTTGCAACCACGTTAGCAATAGTAGATCCCTTCTGACCGATAGCTACGTAAACGCAGAACACCGGCTTGATTCCCTGCTCTTGAGCTTCCTTGGTGTGGGTATACTTCTGATTGATGATAGCATCAAGAGCAACCGTTGTCTTACCAGTTTGGCGGTCGCCAATGATAAGCTCACGCTGTCCACGACCGATCGGGATCAATGCATCGATAGCCTTGATACCTGTTTGAAGGGGCTCAGTAACCGGCTGACGGTCGATAACGCCCAGGGCCTTGCGCTCGATCGGATACATTGCCGATTCTTTGATAGGCCCCTTACCGTCGATTGGACGTCCGAGCGGGTCTACAACGCGACCAACAAGTGCATCGCCAACTGGTACAGAGGCGATACGACCTGTTCGGCGCACTTGATCGCCTTCCTTTACGAGCGAGTCATCGCCGAAAAGAACCGCACCGACGTTGTCTTCTTCAAGGTTGAGAACCATGCCGACAACGCCGTTCGGGAACTCAACAAGTTCTGAAGCCATCACGTTTGCGAGGCCATAAATACGAGCAACACCGTCGCCAACTTGCAGTACGGTGCCAACTTCATAGACGTCTGTCTCCTTGTCAAAGCCCGTCAGTTGCCTGCGGAGAATCGCGGAGATCTCATCTGGACGAACATCAGCCATTCTAGTAATTCCTTGAGTATTGTTTCATTTTCTTCATTAGTGGATCACGCCGAAGCAAGCTTGTGCTTCAGAACGTGCAGTTGATGACGAATCGAACCATCATGGATCTCATCGCCGATGCGGACAACGGCTCCGCCCATGATCGCTGCATCAATTCGATAGGTCGCGATAACCTTCTTTCCAAGCTTGGAACCAACCGAAGATTCAAGCGCTGCACGCTGAGCTGCGTCGAGCTCTACGGCCGACGTTACTTCGATGCGCTCAATCTTCTCGAGTTCGTCTACTAGTGAGCAGTACTGTGACGTGATTTCACGCCAGAGATCTCCCCGCCCCTTTTCAATGACAAGATTGAAAAAGTCGAGTGTCTCGGCAGACAACGTACTACCGAACGACTCCTGCAGAACAGCCTTCTTGACCCTGCTCTCAATGACTGGGCTTCGCAGCATCGAACGAAGCTCGCGTGAGGATTCAGCTGCAGAACGAAATGCCTCGATATCGCGCGTTACAGCATCCGTCATGTTCTTTTGAACAGCAACGCTGAGGAGCGCCTTTGCATACCGACGTGAGATCTTGAGTGTTGACATGTTGGTTAGTTCTTCGAGAGTTCGTTCACGTAGTCTTCAACGATGCGCTTGTGGTCGTCTCCCTGAAGGTTACGGCCAAGAAGCTTTTGCGTTGCATCAACAACAAGCGTTGACACTTCGGTACGCAGAGCCTTGATGGCATCGTCCTTTTGACGTTCGATCTCGCGCTGTGCTTCTGTAAGCTTCTGCTGCTTGACATGTTCGGCTTCTTCTCCAGCCCTACGGATGATCGCTTCAGCTTGTGCACGCCCTTCCTTGACAATCTCCATTGTCTCGCGCTGTGCCTTGGCTAGCCGCTCTTGGTTGTCCCGAATGAGCTCTTGAGCTTCGCGATTCGCGTTCTCAGCCGCCGTGATCGCCTCGCGGATCGATGCTTCACGTGCTGCAATGCCATCGCGCATTGGCTTCCAACCAAACTTGCCGATGATCAGGGCAAAGATTGAGAAATTGATGAGGGTCCAGATAACCAGACCAGGCTCGAACTGCAAAAATGCTGGCATTGAATTATTCCGTCGAAACGAGGTTGAACTACGTTGTCAGTCACCGATTGAAATCGGTCTTTGGATGTTGCCTGCAACAGCCAAAGACCGACCCTGCGCATGCAGGATCGGAAGCTTGCGTGGTAATTAGCTCTTAACAGCAAGAAGAATACATACAACGCCTGCCAACAGTGCAACGCCTTCGATAAGAGCGGCACCAATGATCATCGTTGTACGGATATCACCAGCGTTTTCAGGCTGACGGCTGCTCGCTTCGAGAGCGGCTGCTGCAAGGCGACCGATACCGGAGCCTACGCCGAAAACTGTGATTCCAAGGCCAATGCCTGCTGAAAGCCAAGCAAATGCAACTGCTTCCATGTGTTTCCCTTCCAAATGAAGTTAGAGTGAATAAGTGTGATTTCGTTCGACGTTGATAACAGATTAATGTGAAGCAGCATGCTCATGATGATGGTCATCATGTGCTGCGTGATCCCCAAGAGCCAAGCCCACAAACACTGCCGACAACATCGTAAAGATGTATGCCTGCAGGAATGCCACCAACAGCTCAAGGAGATAGATGAAGACTGAGAACAACACGCTGATCGGAGCAACACCCCAACCAACAGTCTCTCCCATTTCCTGGGCAAAGAAGAAGATCAGACCAACGAGCGACAACAGCACGATGTGGCCAGCCGTCATGTTGGCAAACAAACGAATCATCAATGCAAAGGGCTTTGTGATGATACCAACAAGTTCGATCGGCACCATGATCGGAGCGATGTATGCAGGTGCACCACCAAGAAGGTGCTTAAACCACGACCCAATACCTGCATCCTTGATGGCGATATAGTTGACAACAAGCAAGGTACACGTAGCCAGAGCCATTGTTACCGGCAGAGCACCCGTTGCCGCGTGCGCGCCTGGAAGTAGCGAGATAAGGTTGAGCGAAAGAATGAAGAAGAACAGACTCAGCATAAATGGCATAAGCCGCATTGCTCGCTTGTCCGTGCCTACGTTTGGTCGTACGATCTGATCATGAACGTACAGAACAACTGATTCAATCGCATTCTGCAGTCCGCGAGGTGCACTGATCGGGTTCTTCTTGTAACGACCACGGATCACACCAAAAATCACCGTCATCAGGATCATAGCGATCCACTGATAGGCAACAAAGTTCGTGACGGACAGATCAAGCGTTGGTCCAGCAGGAGCCCCGTACTCATTCTTGACTGTCGTGCTAACGATTTTGTGTGGCGCTTCGGGGTGATGCATTGTGTACTGACCAGACTCCTCCATGGCATGAAGGTTAGAATACACATGCACCGAATTGTTCTGGTCAAGAAGAATGACCGGCAGAATCTCGTATTGCCCGAAGAAAATATCCAACTCGTGGTGATCACCAAGCTTATCAAGTAGCTTGTTGAATGTGAACTTGTCCGACGCCTCCGCTGATGCACCATGTGCTCCAGCGGCATGCGCTGCGTCATGGTGGGCAGCAGTTGCCGCTGTCGTTGAATCGTGATGTGCCGCTGGCTCTGTGCTCATCCGGTGAAACCTAATTCGTTAAATGCTTTTTTTTTAATCGGTCTCTTTACGTTCTGTAGTTGACGTTGTTTTTGCTTTTCCATAGAGGAGTGAAAAAAAAACACCTCTACCATCAGAGCAACGAACGCAGATACCGAAAACGTTAGGGCAAAAACAACTTTGTCGAGGTCTATCACTGCTAGCCCAACATAGGCTAACGCAACAACCACAATGGCTCGAATCGCTAAGCTTCCGAAGACCATTCCCATGAAGGCATTCATATCCTTCGTAGATGCCTTCTTAGCAACAACGTATCCAATCCAAGAATTGGAAACGCTGATTGCCAGAGCAATCACGACAGCTACGAACGGATTCTTCACATCCACAACTTGTTGTTACCTTTCGTTCTCGATTTCGTTCGACAATTCTTTGCGCTGCGACAATCGCTGCACAGTGCGAAAGAACTGAACCATTCCAACCACGCTTCCGATGACGACCCCACTCAGAACTCCTATCGGCGAAGACAAGAGTTGTATGTCTAACCAATACCCAACAGCACCACAGACAAGTACCGTACTGGCCAACTGAACTCCCAGCCCCAGATACGGTGCAGCCTGCTGCATGGCAGATGTCTTGGACTGCATGGGGTACCCCACCAATAAAAACGTGGGCAAAAATAGGTCGTAGGCGCTTAAAAGCCCAATTCGCGGAGAGTATTGATTACGGCATCCCCGTATATGTTCACGCTCTCACCATACCAGGTGCCGTCCGGCACAAATCGAAGCGCCCCATAGGTCGATGGATCAAGGGGCTCAACATTGCTTGTGGCTATCACACTTCGCTCCTCTGGACGGAACTCGTTATCGTAATCAACCACAGCGATTGCACAGCCAAACTCCACTACGCCCTGCTCATCAATGGGTGCCTTTTGGTACCCTAACAGCGCAAACGGGATGCGGAGCTTGACAACGTATCCGCCGGGTCGTGGTGCCGAAACCGCCCTAAGCTGCTTTCTGGCCTTGACTTGCGACTGGTCAAGCTCATCTGTTGTCTTGATCGCCACCTTTGGAAGATTGTCACCAAAATCCCCAAGGCGCACGGTAAATGTGAAGAGCCCGGAATCGCTTGTGCTGCGAACCACGACCTCTTCCCGCTCAATTCGGGAGATATAGCGAGACCGACTACCTTCTGCCGGAGCCGTCACATCGAACAAAAGTTCGACGTGGTCAGCGATACAGGTGTCGCACCAACCGGTAACTACGTTGGAATCCTTGACAAGAATTCGCGCGTAGAGGTATTCGTCGTCATAGACAAGGCGGGCAGAAAACGATGCATCCGTTTCTCCCGTCCACCAGTACGCACCTTCCGGCACATGATTGGTGCTGGAAACAGCAACCTCCGGAACATATCCAGCATAGACTTGCCGGCTGCGGCTATAGCAGGGTATGGTTAAAAACTCCGTCGAAAAGACCTCTTCGTCCTTTTTGTTGGCAAGACGCTCACGCGTGATCAGGGTCTGAAACGAGCGAAAACTCTCATGTTGAAACCCCTCGATTTTGTCGCTAACGAACTCGTCGACGAGAACAACAGCCCCTTCGGTGAATCGATAGCCACGAATCGACCAGTCCTCAGATTTTCGCTTTTGCGTCACATAGCACGCCACGTCCTTGATCACAACGCCAACTTCCAGCGGAAGATCCACAAACTGAAACGGCATGCGTCCTACCGGCACAAGGTATCCTTCGACATCAGCAAACATGTAGACCAAGCACTCGCGTTTACGCGTGCCGAGAATGTGAACCGACAAAGCCAGGTCATAGTAGCCGTCGCCACTAAAATCCCCAACGTCCCAGCCCCAGATCTTGTAATTCGACCCCTGCGGCATGGCCATGCGCACATCACCGAGAAGATCTTCGGCGAAGTAGGGTTCTGCACGACGCACGAATTCATCAAAGTCCATCCCCGACTGCGCAGCAACTGGCGCTACCGCCAATGCAGCAAAGACAACATAGATGGACGCAATGGTAGAAACGATCTTCAAGGGGGCTATTCTACTTCGTTACTGTTGAATCAAGAACCGCATCCCGCACTTCGATGTGACTCGCCTTAAGGCGAGCTCCAAACTGTGCTACAACCTGAGCAGATGCATAGGAAGCTAAACGCGCAGCGTGTTCTGGATTATGTCCGTGCAGGACGCCATACAAAAATGCGCCAGCATACATGTCTCCGGCACCCGTGGCATCTACGGCATCTACGGCATAGGCTGGCACACTGGCCTCAATGCCGTTCCAGCGCACGCGAGAACCATGTGGTCCGTTCGTTACAACAACATGAGAAAAATCTGACGCTAGCTTCAAGTATGCCTGATCGGCATGCTCCTCATTGGCAAGCGCCGTAGCCTCACGCTCATTGGCAAACACCAGATCGGTATGCTTGAGCACATCGCGAAGTTTGTCGCCAAAGACATCAACTATAAACCCATCAGAGCAGCTCACAGCAACGCGCGTGTCGTGCTTCTTTGCGTAGTGCAGCGCAACATCAACGGCTTCAACACCGTTATCGTCGGTGAGTTTGTAACCTTCGATATAGATCCATTGGCTCTGACGAATGATGTCCTCGCTCACATGATCACGGCAGAAATGCTGATTCACCGCAAGCGTCGTGTTCAGCGTACGCTCGCTATCGGGCGTGATCAGCACCAAGCATGAGCCTGTAGTTTCGCCCGACACAAGATCTGCTGAAAGCACGATTCCCATTTCACGGAACTCCGAGGCATAGAACTCGCCGTAGTGATCGGCCCCTAGGATCGAAGAGTACGCGCTCTTGCCGCCAAACTGTGCAAAGGCAATGATGGTGTTTGCTGCTGAACCGCCACTGCATCGATGCGCGTGACGATCGCCAAGGGCTGCGATCATTTCATGTTGCCGAGCAGCATCGGTCAGAGTCATCGAACCTTTGTTGACGCCAAAGCTCAGCAGCTCATCCTCGGTAACCTTGAACTCAATATCAACGAGAGCGTTACCAATTCCCGTTAGCTGAATGTTCTTCATAGTTCGATCCCTGATTCTCGCATGATGGCCTCACAAAGCTCACCGAATTCGATGCCGCTCTCGCGCGCGGCCATCGGCAGCAGACTTGTCTCTGTGAATCCTGGTATGGTGTTTACTTCAAGACACACAGGCATGAGATCTTCCGTCAGTCGAAAGTCTACGCGGCTATATGCACGACAGCCTAAAACATTATGGGCAGCCACAGCCAGATTCTTTACGTGCTCTTCTACCTCTTCGGAGAGGTCTGCCGGACAGTGATACTCCGTGCGGCCCTTTGTGTACTTATTCTCAAAGTCGTAATACCCAGCCTTAGGCTCGATCTCGATGATCGGCAGAGCTTCCGTACCAAGTACAGGTACGGTTAGCTCTCTGCCGGGAATAAACCGCTCGACAAGGATTGTCGAAGAGAACTTGCCGGCAAGTTTGATTGCAGCTGCTAGATCGTCCGATGTTGGTGTGTGCAGAATGGTCATCCCAACTGTCGAACCCTGATCGTTGGGCTTGACAACCAAGCCGCCTTTGATCTCGTTGATGATCGAATCCATAAGCTCAACATCGTCATGCTGATCCGGTGTAACCGTTACCCACTGCGCCGTTGGAATACCGGCAACTTGAAAGAGCATTTTAGAAAGCCCCTTGTCCATAGCCGTTGCGCTGGCCAGCATCTGACTGCCAGTGTAAGGTATCCCGCGCATGTCGAGAAGCGACTGGACGTATCCGTCTTCACCGAACTGACCGTGCAGTAGGATAAAGACCGCATCAACATCATCAAGATGGGACGACGTGACACAGGCGAGCAGCTTTGCTGGATCAAACTGCGCACGCTCTTCATCCGTGACCTCGCGAGCAGTTGCAGCCCGCAACTCTTCGTCGGTAAGGGGCGCACCATTGCCACGAAGCGGGTCGAGCGCGATCACGGTATGCCCACGCTCGCGGAGCGCAAACGCAGCGGCACGTCCGCTCAAGAGAGAAATGTTCCGTTCTGGACTAAGTCCGCCGAGGAGTACTGCGATCTTCATTGTGTTAATTATGATTCTTGATACAGCTTGCGCAGGAATTTTACGTCTTCCCACGTGTGCTTCTTCCATTCCGGATTACGCAGCAGCGCAGCCGGGTGATATGTGACGATGGTTCGAATTCCCTGATAGTCATGCACGCGACCCCGCAACTGCGTCATACTCTCCTTGTTTTTCAGCAGAGTATTTGCCGCAGTTAGCCCAAGAGCGAGAATAATCTTCGGCTTGATAAGCTCGATCTGCTTCCAGAGATAGGGCTCGCATTGGTCCGTTTCCGAGACAAGGGGCTTGCGGTTATTCGGTGGACGGCACTTGAGAATGTTGCAGATGTAGACTTGCTCGCGGGGCATCTCGATTGACTCGAGAATCTTCGTCAGGAGCTGCCCAGCTCTTCCAACAAACGGCAGACCCTGTTCATCCTCATCAGCACCCGGTGCTTCGCCAATCACCATGATATCGGCGTTGGGGTTGCCACTGCCAAAGACAAAGTTGGTGCGTGTTGCACCGAGCGGACACTTCATGCAGCCGCAGATCTGTGTCTGGAATTGTTCAAGCGATGTCACGTCGTGATACCCCTGGATTGCTGCTGCCTCTGCTACAAGCAGAGCTGGGAGCTCACTTGCGACGGGTAGTTCTACAGGCAGCGGTTGAGAAGGGGGCAAACTACGAACAGGACGCTGTACGTGGTCAACGTACAACGTCCTGCCATACATCTGCTCTTGCTGACGAAGGTATCGTAGAAGCTCGTTCTTGGGATCTACCATACCTCTGACTTATTCTTCATGTGCTTCGGCTTCTTCCGGCTCTTCTAGCGACTCACCAGTCTTTGACTTTGAGGTCGCGAACATGATCACGCCGGTCTTCTTATCTAGCTTACCCTTGATTACGCTGCCGTCTGGGAAGCCCCCTCGCAACATTTCCTCTGCGATAGGATCTTCGATAAAGCGCTGGATTGTTCGGCGAAGCGGGCGTGCCCCATACTTCTCATCAAACCCCTTCTCTGCGAGAAACTCTTTGGCAGTCTTGCCAAGATCAAGCGAGATGTTTCGTGTCGAAAGACGCTTGACGAGGCTCTTCAGCTGCAGATCGATGATCCTGATCATATGCTCCTTCTTGAGCGTATGGAAGATCACATATTCATCAATCCGGTTCAGAAACTCAGGATTAAAGAGACGCTTCATGGTCTCTTCAACCGTTGACTTCATATTCTCGTAGTCATCAGCACCCGCATCCGATGTAAATCCGATCTTTCCACCGGCCTTCACATCGCGCATGCCAACGTTGGACGTCATGATGATGATCGTGTTCTTGAAGTCGATCCGACGTCCAAGACCATCTGTGAGCTGACCATCATCAAAGACCTGCAGAAGGATGTTAAAGACATCTGGGTGTGCCTTTTCGATCTCGTCGAGAAGCACGATTGAATACGGCTTGCGACGAACCTTCTCGGTGAGCTGTCCGCCCTCTTCGTACCCAACGTATCCTGGAGGAGCTCCGACAAGTCGCGACACAGAGAACTTCTCCATGTACTCACTCATGTCGATGCGAATGAGTGCTTCCTCGCTGTCGAACATATAGCGTGCCAGTGCCTTGGCAAGCTCGGTCTTCCCAACGCCAGTTGGCCCTAGGAACATGAACGAGCCGATCGGACGTGATGGATCCTTCAGACCTGCACGTGCGCGACGGATGGCTTTGGCTAGATGGTCCACTGCTTCATCTTGTCCGACAACCTGCGATTTAAGCTCATCTGCCATCTTGAGCAGTTTAGCTGTTTCGCCTTCGGCGATGCGGTTAACAGGAATCCCTGTCATCATCGCGATCACATCGGCCACGTCTTCTTCGGTTACTTCATAGACAACATCAGTAGCATTGGATTCCCATTGCTCCTTAACGTGCTCAAGTTCAGCCAGGTGCTGCTTTTCAAGATCCCGCAGACGCGCGGCTTCTTCGAAGTTCTGTGATTTGACGACGGAGTTTTTCTGCTGACGCACCTCTTCGATCTTTGACTCGAGCTCGAGTACTTCCTTCGGCACGTGAATGTGCGCCAGGTGCACACGTGCACCAGCCTCGTCCATAACGTCGAGTGCTTTGTCCGGCAGGAACCTATCGGTGATGTAGCGATCAGCCATCATCACACATGCGCGCACCGACTCGTCTCTAAAGCGCACGCCGTGGTGCTTTTCATACCGATCACGCACATTTGTTAGAATCTGGATTGCCTCGTCGGCCGTTGGCGGGTCGACAAGAATCTTCTGGAATCGACGATCAAGTGCACCATCCTTTTCGATGAACTGACGGTACTCATCAAGCGTCGTGGCACCAATGCATTGGATGTCTCCCCGGGCTAGCGCTGGCTTGAACATGTTTGATGCATCAAGAGAGCCACTCGCGCCCCCTGCTCCAACTATCGTGTGCAGCTCATCGATGAAGAGAATAACGTCCTTGGCTTTTTCAAGCTCAGACATCACAGCCTTCATACGCTCTTCGAACTGACCCCTGTACTTGGTTCCTGCAACAAGCGCTGCAAGATCAAGCGTTACGATACGCTTGTCGAAGAGAACGCGCGAAACCTTCTTGTCGATAATGCGAATGGCCAGTCCTTCGATGATGGCTGTCTTGCCAACACCGGGCTCGCCAATCAGAACTGGGTTGTTCTTCTTGCGGCGCGAAAGGACCTGCGCTACGCGCTCGATCTCTTTTTCGCGACCGATAACAGGATCGAGCTTACCCTCGACGGCAAGCTTCGTCAGGTCGCGGCCGAAGTTGTCAAGTACGGGCGTCTTTGCTTTCTCGGGAACACCCTTCGTCTTTGTCGGACCTCCACCTGGATTGGCACGCTCTGGACGCTGTGGCGCAGGCGTGGACTTCCCACTGAGGTAGGCATCAAGCTCTTTGCGTACACTGTCATAATTGACGGTGAACTGTCCCAGTATCTGTGCCGCGATATTGTCCTCGTCACGCAGCAGCGACAACAGAAGATGTTCCGTACCAATAACGTCGGCCTTGTACAGTTTGGCCTCGAGATAGGTGATCTTGAGGACCTTTTCTGCCTGTTTGGTCAGGGGAATGTTGCCAATCGTTAGCGGACCGCTCATCGTTCGAACGGTGTCTTCGATTGCTCGCTTGAGTTTGCTTAGGTCGACGCCAAGATTGCGAAGAATCTTAACACCGATACCCTCTCCTTCTCGGATAATACCCAGCAACAAGTGCTCGGTGCCGATGTAGTCATGACCGAGGCGGAGAGCCTCCTCACGACTGAGCCGTATGACGTCTTGAACGCGGTTTGAAAAATTGCCTTCCATGGCCGAGATCCTTGTTGAACGTGGTGATGGATGCTCATAGACGAACAGCCAGCCGTTCTGTTACTTTCGGAAATATACCACGTCAATTTGACGGCCTCTGGTGGATATTATGCACATCCACTGATTAGTCCATAAGGTCCTTCACAACGCCAACACGAATCACAATCTGCGGCAGTGTTACCACCTTGGCAGGCTTTGGCGCAGGAGTAGCCTTGGGAGCTGCGGCCTTCTTGTTTTTGCCACCCTTCACAGCTGTTGTTGATGCAACAACAGCTGGAGCGACATCTTGGACTTGCTGCACTGGGAATGGCTCATAGACGTACTTGATGCGTACATCACCATTCTTCACGGGACGCATGCGTGCTTTTAGCGTGTCGATACGCTCCTGGATTAGCGCTTTGTTTGGATCTTCCGGATCGGCAGCACGCACAGGCTCGACTGGGGGTGTTTGACCCTTCTTGACCTTCTTTGAGGCCTTCACCCACGCATCGTATTCACGCTTATAGGTTGCATCCACTGCTGCCTTTGCAGCGGCCAGCCTGTCTTCATCGGCTGCAATGGACATAACAACGTTCATTGCCTGATTGGTCTTGAGCAGCGCAGAAAGATCCGTTAGCGTCTTGACGCCCTGCGCCGTGAGCATCCCCGAATTCCTCTCGAAAGCCAAGGCAGTCGTGGAGACCTCTGAACCCTGAACTAGCGTCTTGACAAGAAAGTCCTGCTTGATGATCTTGAACTTTTCAGAGGCCGGGATATTAACCACTTCTTCCTTGCGGTAGACATTGTATCCAGCAACCGCAACCTTGTGCGGTCCTGACTCTGCCAACGTCTGCAGGTACGAACCATCCTTGGAATTCGAGTTGATGGAAATCCGCTTACCAGACGGCGTGAAGATGTACATCTTCGCACCCACAGGTGCTCCTGTTACCTCATCTCGGACAAACCCCTCGAGATTAAGATTCGCCTGCTGTGCCGTGGCAACAACGCTAAGCGCGAGAAGTCCAATGATCGTCGATACAATGTTGCTGACGCGAAATGTGTTCATCACGCAATCACCCCTTTGATGAATTCAAAAATGATGCAATGCCCCGCTTGCAGTCATCCGTCTGACGCGCAAGTGCATTCATTGCTGTCGCGTACTGAAGTCCAGCATCGAGCGACATTCCATGAACGGCATTCAACATGTGTTTTGTTAGCCCCATGGCCGACATACTATTCTTTACCAATCTCGAGGCCAGTGCGTGCACCTCTACTTCAAGTGCATCGTCGTCGACCACACTTGTAATCATGCCCAGCCGATGGGCCTCCTCGGCACTGATGTTCTCCGCACCAAGCAACAGCCGCCGTGCCTGCGTGTCACCAATCTTACGAACCAGATAGACCAGCACAATCGCCGGGATAAAACCGATGCGCACCTCAGAGTATCCGAACATGGCGCGCTCTCGTCCAGCCACGACGAAGTCGCACACAGTTGCCAGACCACAACCACCTGCAATTGCAGGGCCGTGCACCATAGCAATAACCGGCTTGGGGCACTCTACGATGGACTGCAGCATGTTCTTGAGCGCAGCGGAATCTTCGATGTTCTCGGTTGGCGACAGCTCGGAGATACGTTGCAGATAGGCAAGGTCTGCCCCGGCGCAGAACGCACTGCCGGCCCCCTTCAACACAACCACACGCACGGCATCGTCACTGGCACACTGCTTCATCTCATGATGGAGGGCAGCGATCAGTTCGGTGCTAAGAGAGTTGCGTTTATCTGCCCTGTTAAGTGTCAGGGTGGCAATCCCATCAGCAATGGTGGTAGTAAGTACGCTCATGACTGCAAAGATACGGCGCGGCCAACCTCTCACGGTTGATGTTAGCGCCGTAATACCAACTTGTGATGGATGGAAGATGGTCCGTCATTGACGACCACGATATAAACTCCTGGGGCCAACATTCCAGCATCAAGCGGCACAACGGCACGTCCGGCTGGTACGGCAGCATCGCTGCGCAGCACGCTGCGTCCGTGTGCATCAACGATACTGATCTCTACGGAAGGCCCCATCCCATCAACTGGGATATTGATCACGCCAGTGGCCGGGTTCGGGAATACTTCTTGAATCGGACGAATGATCCATGGCGACTTCGTAGCAGCACGCACATCCTCGCTGCCAGCGCGGAGCTGCTCCAGTGCCAACTGTTCAGATGTATCGATCGCTATTACATGCTGGAAGTTTCGCACGTGGCCCGGTGGAAGGGGGCTTGTGAACCGCATTCCAACAACAGTAGCCACATCGTTCACCCCCGTGAAGTGTGACTCTTGTCCGCGCAGCAGTGCCGCTTTACGCGTCCACGGAAAGCCACCATACGTGCTCGTGTTGTCCATTCCATGCAGAATGGGCAAAGCATCAGACCATGTCGACGCAACGTACTGTGCAACGCGAGGCTCTGTGGGATGCTGAGAACGAATAACCTGCACGTCGTTCAGTGTATACGTTGAGTTGTCGGCTGGTTGCCGGCCCAGATCCCAGTCGCAGAACCATCCAACGGCAAGGTCATGCAGGGCCGAGTCTGAAACATTTGTTACCGTAACGTCCATCAACAACAGTGCACGCGCCGTGTCGAGCGACACTCGCTGCTCGATTCTTACACCGATACGAAGTGAATCTGGCGCGAAGAGGTCCTCAATGATGCCGTACTGTGGCTCTGGACGAACGAATCCCTTTGTTGAACCAAAGTGGTTGTTGATTCCACGTTCGGCGCGAACATTATCAACCAATCGGCCATTTGCCGCCACCATCAATCCGCCCTCATAGAGCTGTCCACAGTAGGAAAGAATTGTCAGCCCTTCTCCCTGTCCTCGCTGAATATCGGTATTACCAATACGACCTCGATCACCGATACTGATGCGCACCCTGGAATTCGACAGCGTTGTAAACGCTGGCGACGGCGTGATGGCACACGATAGTGTTTGTTCGAAAGTTACACCCGACTTGCTCGTGCCCACCAGTGTCAGTACCGCATATGTTGCTGTATCGGTGGCACGTGTTACCACGAACGTCATGGGTGGAAGTTCGATGAACGCTCCGCGGCCAACATCAATGTCGACACTCCTGTTCGCAGCCCCAATCAAGGCAATTCCACGTGCGTTAACGCCTGCCAAGCGAATGTTGCGAATCTGTGTGATGGTCGCATCTGAAAGCTCGTTTTGAAGCCGCAAGACAACGTCGATCGTGTCACCGACCGTCCAACGCGCAGCTCCGAGTGGACCGCGAACCTCCGTTGTATCGAGAACAAACGATACCAGATCATTGGGATTGCTACTCACCGCACGCAGGGCATCTATGCGCCCTTGCGGCAAGAGCAACGGATCGGTAGTAGGCGGAATTGTTGCCCAAGGCGATGGGGTTGCCGTAGCGCGGACAATGGCACAGGCCTCACGTGGACTGAGTTCAGGATGCTTCGATCGCACCAATGCTACGACGGCTGCGGCGATAGGTGCTGATCCAGAGGTACAGCAGAATCCGGAGTAGGTACCGTCATTTGCAGTACTCCAGCTGCCGTGTCCGGGAGCCATGACATCCACATACGGACCATGACCTGACATAGGGATCACGTTGTCGGATGCATCGACAACGCCAACAGAAAAGACACCACGATATGATGCAGGATAGAACGGCGTTGGCAATCCATGATTTCCTGCCGCTGCTACCACAGCCGTACCACGAGCAATTGCATACGCGATGACATCCTCATCGATGCACGACCTTGACTGCCCGCCCCATGAACAATTCACCACATCGATATCGTTCGTCGCACAGTAGATGATCGACTCATATCCGTAGACAATTCCCGACGTTCCATTCGGCATTGTACGAAGCGGAAAGATCTTGCATTTGTTGGCCACACCTGCAATACCAACAGCATTGTTCACGCGAGCACCACACGTACCAGCTACACTCGTGCCGTGTCCGTTGTTGGGATTATAGGTGTCCGAGAATGCCGTACCATCGGCCTTTGCCGAGAATGAGTAACCGTTGTAGTCATCAACATATCCGTTGGCATCATCGTCGATATCATTACCCGGAATCTCAGATGTGCGGACGTACAAAGCGTCCTTGAGGTCTTCGTGATCCTGCCGAACACCACTATCGCTAATGCCGATGACTACCGAGTCCGAACCATCCTCAACATCCCATGCCTGGATTGCACGAATGCTCTGGAGCAGTCCCTGTTTGGTTGCCTCAGGATCATTGGGCTCACCACAGAGTTCCATCACACACCAAGGAGCGGCACATTCGATCGGACCGCATCCGATGCGAAGCATCTCAATCTTGCGTTCGGGAGGGATGTGATTGTCTTCGTAGGACACAACAAAGGAGCGCAGAAGGCGCCCTTCGATGACCATCGCCTCGTCGAGCCTAGCAACGCGCGGCCGCAGCTGACGTGATTCGCGAAACCGCAATGATTGCTCGCTCGGCAGAACCTCTCGCACAACCCGCAACCCAAGGTCTTCAAGAACTTGATAGGCAGATGTTGCATACTCTGCTGCAACACGCACCTTAAGATGTCCGGCCACCACTGCATCTG
>CANGZU010000017.1 GCA_947458785.1 Ignavibacteria bacterium | reverse complement strand
GTTCTGGAGCATGCCGACTCGATCGTTGGTTCCGGGGTGTTCGAGTCTTCGGTTCGCACCTTCTATGGCAATGTGCGATTTCAGCAGGGAAACGTGACAGGAAGATGTGATCGAGCTATCCACAACGTACTTGCCAACACCGTTGAGCTGTTCGGAAATGTGGTCATTAAACAGGGGCCACTTTCTATGTACGCGCCCGAGGTTCGGTACAGTGGCGGGCGCTTTATCGCTAATGCACCCCGCGGCATACGCGTTGAGCAAAAGGGGCAGGTGATCACAGCGCGCAAGGGTGTATACGCGACGACCACGCACATTGCTGAGTTTTTTGGCGATGTGGTGATGCGAGATGATACCACGACAGTATGGTCTGATTCGCTGGTCTACGATCGCGATCTCGATACGATGCGCGCCACCGGCTCTGTGGCTGGATATGATTCAACAGGCAACATGTGGTTTGAAGCTGATATCGCCCGTCGTAACGCTGTCAATGCGTCGTACACGCTCTCGCGCAACGCTAGGCTATGGACGTGGGAGCCCTCGGAGGACACGATGTATGTCTCGGCGGATTCAATTCTCTCTCTCCGTGACAATGCGCACGCTGGTGCCAGGACAATGCGTGCCATCGGTGATGCCACACTCATAAAGGGAACCACTGCGGCCGCAGCAGGGGAGATCATGTACGACGAAGCCGAGGAGCGCATTTTACTGTCGAATGCTCCCTATGTGTGGACCGACTCAATCGCCTTTGCTGCAAATGCTGTAACTGCGAGAATTCCTGGAAGAACCCTCACACAGATGACAGGAACAGGTAGCGCAATCTTGATGTCGCAAGTGCAGGGAGTTCAGCCAAGGCGCTATGATCAGATCTACGGTGATTCCATCAGTCTGACATTTGCGCAAGACTCTCTTCGTTCGCTGCATGCGGCAGGAGCGGCGCAAAGTGTTACCTATCGGGGTGAAGGGGGCAAGCAGGACGGCGTAGCCAAGGTTGCATCCGACTCTATTCGTGCGCTGTTTGATGCCGGAACCTTGTCAGAAGTATACTGGCTTGGCGGTATTGCAGGGGAGCATCATCCAGAGCGCCTCGTTGAAGGCAGGGAAGGGCAGTTCCTCCTGCCGAGTTTTCAGTGGAGGGAGGACCGTCCGTTGATGCCTCGCCCTCGGAAACAGAATCAGCGCTGAGTTTGTTATCATGCGGTTGGTTCTCTGACGCATTGCACCCGTGAAAGGACGTGTCGATGGTCCTGGTTCGGCACATCATAGCTCTAACCATTCTGCTCACCTCCATTACCACGTGGGCACAGGTGGAGCGCGTCCTGCCAATCAGGGGGTCTTCGTCGCTCGAAGGAACAAGCTTTGTTGTTGGGTTCATGCAGAACGAGATCGTCGAGGTAGACGAACCGCCCCGTATTCAGATCTTCATCTCTGCACAGTTTGATGCTACCGTAACTATTGCGTCGCCAATTGTTGGTACGTACACCATAACCGTGCCCGCCAACACCGTCCACGTTGAGACACTTCGCAGTGACCACGTCAACACACGATCAGAGATCATTCAGCAGAAGGCCGTCTTCATTACCTCTGATGTTCCCATTGTTGTCTACACGCTGAACACGCTAGCTCAGTCGACAGATTCTTACACGGCAATCCCAACACGGCACCTAGGAACGTACTACCGCACCGTAAATCGCCCTACGGATCGGTATGCTGGCCAGAACTTTTTCAATCAGCTGCCGCGAGTTGGTGAATTCATGGTGATCGCTACGGAGGATAACACGGTTGTTACGATTGATACTCCAGTGCCAACGTGGCGTCGTCAGCGTTCGATAGCTGTAACACTCCGCAAAGGCGACTGTTACCTTGTCCAGGCGCTTCCAACGGCAAATGGTGCTGATGACTTGACTGGTTCCGACGTGCGTTCCACGAAACCTGTTGCTGTCCTCTCGGGACATGTGCGATCGAGCATGCCAACGGTGTCGACGAATTCGAAGGACCACCTGGTTGAGCAGCTACCTCCTGTAGCAAAATGGGGCAAGTCATATGCTACGGCACCGATGGCACTGCAGTCGACACAGAAGCCCCCTGACATCTACCGAGTTGTGGCGTCAAAGCCCGACCAGTCCATTACATGCGAGCTCGAAGGTCGTTCTTTTACCTGGACTGCCGATCCCTCTATCCAGTGGTTTGACACAACGCTGCGAGAACCTGCTTTTTGGCGCAGCAGCGATCCGTTTCTCTTAGTGCAGTGCATGCCAAGTGGCGGCAGTGCGCCGGTCAACTTCGATCCAGCGATGGTTGTCATCCCTCCGATCGAGCAATTCGTGATGTCTGCCTTGTTTCAGTTTCCCAAACTGGAGATCAACGAAAACATCACAAATCAGCAGTTCTTTTACTTCATCAATGTTGTTGCCACGCCAGAGGCACTGCAGACGCTGCGTGTAGATAAGACCCCGGTGCGGCTGGCTGCATCGGAGTTGCTAACACAAACGATCCCGGGTACGAATCTGCATTGGGCGCAGGTACAGCTTGCCGAGGGTTCGCATGTGATTCAGGCCGATAGTGGTTTGTTTACTGCGATCATGTATGGAACCTCGTTAGCCGATTCCTATGCAAACATGGTTGGTGTAGCCTATGAGCCGCAAACCAGGAAGGACATTTCGCCACCGACGTTTGCAATGGCCATTGACTGTGGGGCAGTGTTCGGTGAGATACGTGATGTCTCTAAGGACACGGCCTTCTTAGCCGATGTGTATGTCGTGAGTGCTCAGACACGAAACTATCGTTGGACGCTCACGCCGGTAGACGACTCCTCGCACCTGATGATTTTCGAGGCAAACGTGCAGGATATGTCGCGTGATGCGCAGATTGTTCTGCATGCATATGACAACAACGGCAATGGCAAGGAATGGAAGTACATCTACGATGCTCCAGCACTCGCAGTTCCGAAGTCCATTGCAATTCAGCGAAGTAACACATCCCAAGCCTGCACTACGCTCGTGGTGCGCAACTCAGATACATCGGCTGTCCGCATAACCAGCGCATTCATCGTTGCTGATGCACGGTTTACCGTGCTGCCGGTCATTCGCGACACACTGCTTGCACCCAAAGACTCGCTTGTGCTTCAGGTGTGTATCGGACCAACGAGTGACACAGGCACGATCAATGCTGTAATGCGACTCCAGCTGCCATGCAGCTATCGAACGATTGCAATCACCACTGCCGCAGGTGGCATGATTCGAGGCAGCGACGTAGATCTCGGAAATGTGACTGTCGGAGACACGGCCTGCGCTCCAATGACGATCACGAATACGGGCGCGACGGTCATGGTCCTGACTGCCGCAATGTTGCAGAAGGAACGCTCGGACGTTAGCGTTGACACAGCTGGATTGATGCTGCCACGCACCATTGCGCCAGGCGATTCAGTGACTGTGAGGGTCTGCTTTGTTCCGGGCGATACAGGCCTTGTTGCGCGCACAGACACCGTAACGGCCCGCGGTGGCGCTTTGGCTTTTCTGACTAGTAGAGGGCGTGGTGTTTCGCCGCTCATTCCGCCATTAGTTATTGACTGGGGTAGACGCAGAGTTGGCAGTACCAATGACACCACTGTCTATATCCGCAATGTCGGGTTGGGGCATGCAACAATCACGGTGCCCCTTAATGAACTGATCAGCCCGTTTCGTCCATTGGTTGCTGATGTTAGCAGACAGCGGTTACCATCTGGCGACTCTACACCTGTGGCAATTCGTTATCGGCCGCTAGCTCGAGGATTGTCGGAAGATACGGTGGCCATTGATGTTTCGTGGAAGGGGCATGGCCCGGTCCAGATCCTTGCACGTGGGATAGGAGTGCTTCCAGAGATCGACCTCAAGGACATCGACATGGGCATTGTCAATGTTGGAGGTTCGCGCGATTCACTCGTCCAGCTCGTTAGTCTTGGATCAGCCAGCAATGCACCTCTCGTTGTTGATTCGATCGTTGTCATTGGACCAGATACCGCATCGTTCAAACTTCCGCTGCAACTGCGTAACATGCGAATGGCTAACCTTGTTATGAGTCTCATCGATAGCGTGCGTTTTCAACCAACCAGGCCTGGAATGCACGTCTGCAGCATTGCGGTCGTTCATAACGGCGCTGTCGATCTTCCTGCTCGTGATACGTTTCGCATCTTTGGTGTGGCCGATGAACCAGCTCTCCCTGATGTTAAAATCGGCATCACTGGGCAACTAAACCCACTTGTTTGCGGCGAGCAAAACATCAACATAACAATCGGGAATAATGGGACAGCCGATGCAGTTCTCTATGACGTGCGCATCGCGGCACAGTTCGATACAACGGTGATATCCACGTTGCCGGCCGTGCTTCGCCTGATGCCTGGCAGATCAATCGTCTACACGTATCGATTGGCTCCGACAACTTCTACACCCTATGAAATTCGTGTCTGGTGTGCTGACTCGGCTGGTAAGACGTACAGCACATCCGAGATTGTTCGGCCCCGAATGCCCAGAGCAGAAATACATCATGGTTGGGATTCACTCCCGTCGGATAGCAGGATAGACCTTGTGACAGGATTCCACACGATCCTCATCCACGCCGTGGTCGACGACACGATCGACTTTGTAAGGGGGCCTATGTTCCGTGTTGATGTTTCACAGAATAGGTTCTTGCACGATCCGGACGCCGTGCAGGTGATCTGGAAACGCGAAGGTGGCATTGCCAGTGACCGCCAGATTCGCTTTGGTTTCAGGCATTCATCGACAGAGATTGTTGTTGAATGCCTCGAAGTTCCGAAGGCGCCCTGGGAGGCAATTGTTCGTATAGGTGGTCAAGTGCTATGGAAAGACGATTCTGTTGTTGCCACAAGCGCAGGGCTCTCCTCGCAGCCGTGTATCGTTGAGACTCAATCCCAACCCATTGACATTACAACGGTTCCGTGCGCGGCGCGCGTACGCCAGATCCTCCTCGGACAACTGCCCCGCGTGCAGGTGCGCCCCCTTCAACATCCCTTTGATGATGTCGTTTCATTGGAGGTTGAATCAGCTACTGAAACATCAGTTTCAGTAGCGATTGAAACCCTATCTGGACAAGAATTTCAGGGTCGGGAAAGATTCACGTTGCAAAAGGGCCTCCAGCATTGTAATTTTTCGTGTTCCGATTGGACGCCGGGTTTATATCGACTCGTCATCTATGCAGGGGCCGACATCGTGGATAGGAAGATCATCATCGTCAACTAGGGCACAGACTATGAGGAGAATTGGTTACGCTTTTTGTGCGGCAATCTTGCTTGCAACATCATCCGTGTATGCTCAGCAAGAGATTGGCGCGCGCGCTACACCTCTGCAACCGGCGAAAAAAGCCCCACGTATCTACGTAGGGCCGGTGGCTGGATATAACCGCTCGCTGCACTCCTCGAGTTTCCGCTCGATCGCAGATGATGCGCTGTGTCCAACATTTGAATCAGGCACGGACAACGGATTTTTCGTCGGGGGCTCGTTCGAATATTTGCTCGGCAACCCGCGTGATTCCAAGTCGTCGATCATCGCACGTGTTTTGTACAATTCGATCCCCGGAACGTATGTGCAGCCTGGCGACCGTTTGCCATCACTTGACCCGAACGGGGAGGTGATCTTTTCGGAAACAGAGCACACAGCCCAGATCACATACAACACGCTAGATTTTGAAGTTGTCTACAAGCTCAATCTCTTTAACTCAAATTTTGGTATCGTGGTCGGTCCAACATTTGGCTTGGTGATGAATGCAAGTAGGACTCAGCGCATCAATATCCTTGAGCCGCAGAACGCGATTTTCTCTGACGCAGCTGGTAACCTTGATGCGATGTTCGATGCAAACACAAAGTTGTTTGACAATTTCGGTCAGACCCGCGTTGTTGCGCACCAGGAATGGAACCCGCCGGCCCCACAAGCTGGTGTTAAGGCAGTGGAATCTCTCCGTGATGCTAACTGGTCTGGAACGCGACTAGGAGTCAAAGCCGGAGCACAGTATGAGATTGTCGTTGGTAAGGTGCTCGTGGTTCCTTGTATGTATTACAACTTTGCAATCACAGAAGTCAGTACGAACGACAACCTTCGTATCAATGCACTGCAGCTAGGGGTTGATATCCGCTTTGCCTTGTAATTTGGCAATCCAACGATGCACACAAGACGATCAATGCCCGCCTCGAGCGGGCATTGCTGTTCATAACTGTTGATTATGCAATGGAGTATCCAGCATGGAGCAACTTTGGGCGCCATGGAGGTCAACGTATGTTCAACGCGATAGTGCTGAATCTACAGCAGATACCTGCTTTCTTTGCGAGGCTGGTCAGCAGCACCAGGCGCATGAGCCAACGTTGGTCGTTGGGTCTTCGGAGCATTCGGTTGTCTTGTTGAACAAGTTCCCGTATTCGGCAGGACATCTCATGGTCGTGCCAAGAGGGCACCTAGCAACACTGACCGATCTTACGCAGGAAGAGTATGTTGATCTGATGAACTCAGTCCGGCAGTCGGTGGACATACTCGAGCAGGTGTTCAAACCCCACGGATGCAACGTTGGCATAAACCTTGGTGCTGCTTCAGGTGCAGGTGTTCCTGATCACCTGCACGTTCATGTTATTCCCCGTTGGGATGGAGATACCAACTTTATGACATCCATTGGCCAAACGCGGGTAATTTCGCAAGAACTGCATCAGACGTGGGCCAGAATCTCTCCGCACTTTGCCCGAGAATCGCAGGTATGAGAGGGTTTGCGCCGAAGCGGCAGTTTAGCCAAAACTTCCTTACCGATGTTGGCATCGCGCGCAACATTGTAGGTCAACTTGTGGCTCAAGAGGGGGATCATGTTTTGGAGGTAGGTCCCGGTAAGGGGGCGCTCACAAAGCTTCTTCTGGAAACACCTGTAACCCTCGTTCATGCAGTTGATCTGGATCCTCGAGCTCCAGAATTCCTTGGATTACAGTCTTGGTCTGCAACAAAGCGCTTCGTTTGCAGCGTGCAGGATGCGTTGCATGTTCATGTCGGTGGGTTGTTTCCAGGCACGGCTCGCATGCACAGGAAGATCATAGGGAACATCCCGTATGCAATTACCAGTGAGTTGCTATTCTGGGCATTTTCTCAACATCGCGATGCATCGCGAGTTGTCTTTATGATGCAGCGAGAGGTTGCAAAGCGCTGTGTGGCGCACCCAGGAACCAAAGACTACGGAATTTTGTCAGTCGCTACGTGGCTGCACAGCGAAGCCAAGATTGCATTTCATGTGCAGCCAGGTTCGTTCTTTCCGCGACCAGAGGTCACGTCGTCTGTCATTGCATTCTCACTGCGCGAAACTCTGCCGCTAGAGCTCGAAGCCGCTCCCTTCATGGAGTTTGTGCGTGCGGCTTTTTCGCAGCGCCGCAAAGTACTATCGAATGCACTTGCTTCCTGGGGGGCGCGTTACGGTAAGAACATGAGAGAAACCTTCGGCGTAGTTGACCTTACCCGAACTCGTGCTGAAGAGCTTGCGCCGGAGTCACTGGCTGTTTTGTATCTCGATATTCTGAAGAGTTGATCTCGACCACATGAATCGAATTTCTGCACCTGATGACCCAATCGACTGGGCAGCGCACTTTCGTCGCGCATTGTTTTCTGCGGACATCTACACGTTAAGTATCCTGGCACTGTATTCCGTGCTGGCATTGGTCTACTACCAGCATATTCCGATGGCCGCTACGCTGCTGTTGGAAAATCTGCTCATTGCCGTTGTCATTGCCAGCTCCGTGGTATTGACACACCTTACCGAGTACAAGGTGTTCCTGCTTGTGCGTTACTTCTATATCATTCCCGTTGTCTATTTGATGTATGACCAAACGCACTATTTCGTGCGCTTAGTGCATCCAATCGACTATGATGATTGGCTGATCATCTCTGATCGATGGCTTCTCGGCGTTGATCCAACGCGTTGGTTTATGTCCTTGGCCAACCCTTGGCTTACAGAGTATCTGCAGATATGCTACTTTTTGTTCTATGTCCTGCCAATAACGCACGCTGTTGAGCTGTGGGCAAAAAGTGATATTGAACGTCTAAGGGTTTTTGCTCGGAAGATGACGTTTGTTTACTACATCTCCTATGTGGCCTATTTTGCATTCCCAGCTGTCGGGCCTCGCTTTACACTCCATGAGTTTGGTTTGACGTCGCTGGAGCTGCCCGGGATATGGCTTACGGAGACATTGCGGGCCATTATCAATGCCGGGGGCGGAGTAATCGCAGGGTCTGCTAATCCAGCTCAAGACGTCAACCGGGACTGCATGCCCAGCGGGCATACTATGCTGACCCTAGTGAATATGATTCTCGCATTTCGATTCCATAGCAGTTTTCGATGGTTGTTCGCTGTGATAGGCACAAGCCTAATAATATCAACGGTTTACCTGCGATATCACTATGTTGTGGACGTCCTCGTTGGTATTGTCTTGGTATTGGTGTTAATGCCAGCCGAGATTGCTGTGGATAAGTACTGCCGTAAATACCTTACAAAACGGGCGATTAGCCGATCCTAGCTGTAACTTTTTTCACGTGTAGGTGTTATAGTTGAGTAGGTGGAAACTATACACTTCTTCATACGTAGTTGACAGTATTGTCAACTATGTGCGGTTTGTGTATCTTTTCCTCTCCGAAATCCGCTTGAAAATCTAGTTATAACGTTTTTTACTTTTCACCCACTCAGGAGTAAGTCCATGAGACTTGGTTCCACTTTGAAACTTGTTGTAGCAGCGTTGTTGCTGGTGCTAGCAAGTGCAGGCGAACTGTTGGCGCAGAAGTCAACAGAATCGCGTGGTACAATGGTCTTGACGGAAGGTCGCCGATATCTCGTCGGTTTCCCTCAAGTTCAGGCCAGCGCGACAGAGAAGCCGATGCCGCAGCCTATGCAGCTGTTCATCTCTTCGAAGTCGAAGGCAAAGGTGCGCGTTCAGACACCAGCATCAATCAACGATGCAGCTCGTATCGACAAGGAATACACTGTCGAAGCGAACAAGGTGTTGCGCATTCCGATTCCGATCGGCTACATGAACCAAGAGTCAGAGTCTCGCAAGGGATATGGCATCATGGTTACTTCAACAAAGCCGATTTCGGTATCTACCTACCAAGCATGGATGGGTAACGGTGAACTTGCCCGCCACCTTCCAGTTGAAGGATGGGGCAAGAATTATTACTCAATGAACATGTATCAGGACCGTTACGGCACCAGTGGTGCTGGATATAAGTATCGTCCGTCACAGATTCTCGTGATCGCTGACAAGGACAACACGGTTCTGTCGTACACGCCAACATTCGACACTGAGGGTGGTTTTGAAACACCGTCAGTCCGCAAGGGCCAAACGCAAACGATCACACTTGAAAAGGGCGAAACATTCCTGATCAAGGCCAAGATCGATGAAGCCAAGAATAAGGAATGGGAAACAGACCTTTCAGGTTCATGGATTCGTGCTAACAAGCCAATCGCAGTCATCTCTGGTCACGTTAAGTGTGCCGTTCTTCGTTACCCAGACGTTCTTCCGCCAACGGGTATGTTCGCTGCCGAAGCACACTTCGTTCGTAGCAACGTGCACGACGCGATGCTCCCAATCGAAATGGCCGGTACAAAGTTTGTAACAGTGCCATGTATGTACACACCGCTCCGTAATCAAGGGGCTGGCCAAGCAGGCGCTGAAATCGGTATCGAAGACGACCGCGGTGATGTGATCCGTGTTGTTGCTCTTGAAGATGGTACGACAGTTAAGTCGATGCGTCAAGGCGGCGATGGACTCAAGAACGAATGGATGCTTCGCAAGGGCGAAACACGTATCGTATCTCGTGACTTCGCTGTTTACTGGGAATCAGACAAGCCGATCCTCATGGGGCAGTACGGCAAGTCATATGCAAAGGTTCTTCCTCCAGGCGCTCGTGGCTCCAAGGAAGGCGAAGGAACAGACGGACACCCAACTGTTGAGTCGGGCATGCCAATGCTTCAGTACGTACCATCTGCTGACCGTTGGGTAGAGTATGGAGTTTTCCACTCACCAGAAGGCATGGACAACTTCTTCAACATCGTGTTCAAGGCGTCTGAGATTGGTAAGATCAAGATTGATGGCCGTGCTCTTACATCAGCATTCGGTGGCGCTATGCGTCTGCTTGCAGGTACTGAGTATGCGTTCATCCGCACACCAATCGGAACTGGCGACCACTACATCGAGTCAACAGACAAGAATGTACGTTGGGCAGCTTGGAACTACGGTTCGCTCGATGGTCTCCAGCAGGGTCGTGCCTACGGTACACCGATCAGTGTTGACATGACAATTCCTTGTGATGACTCACTCGCAGTCGTAGAAGAAATGGTCTGCGGTGATGTTAAGGCTAAGGGAACAATACTTCCTGAAAAGTCAACCTGCGGTTCAATCTTCGCTGTATATCCAGAAGAACTGAACAACTACATTCTTGAACTCGATGAAAACTTCAGCAGTGGAGATCAGGAAGTAAACTTCCTCCTCAAGGTTGAAGACAAGACAAAGGATGCAACCGCTATCGTTCGTGTTGTTACGCGCTCTGGTAAGTATGTTGAAAAGACCTACACATACATCGCAGACAAGATCAGCTGGTCACCAGCACGTGTAGATTTCGGTACGCTTGCATACAACACACCTAACAGCAAGACAATCACAATCAAGAACGAAAAGACAGATCGTCCGGTTCTGATCAAGAAGCTTCGCGTTCTTGCACACGGTCAGGTGTTCCAGGTAAGCCCAGAAGGTCCTGTAACGCTGGGTCCGAGCGAATCACGTGACTTTACGGTCACAGCAACCATTCAGACAGCGCCGCTCGTAGTTGATACAGTTCTCTGCGAACTCGAGTGCTACAATCAGAAGACAGTTGAACTTCGCGTTCGCGGCGAAGAGCCGCAGATCTATGTATCTGACGTTGATTGGGGAACAGTTCCAGCAAGCTCACCTGGCGTTGAACGTCGTGTAAAGATTCTGAACGGCAGCAAGGTGGAATTGGTTGTTACGGGCTATCAGCAAAATCTGCTTGATGGCACAGGCAACTTCTTCAACCCAACAACGCTTGATGGCAAGCCGCTCACGTCGGCATTCCCGCTGACGATCGCTGGTAACGGTGCATTTGAATTCAACGTTACATACAGCCCGAAGGGTGATGCAACGAATAATCATCGTGTAGATGTGCCGTTCTATTCGAATGCTAAGGAAGTTGACTCAATCGCAGTGCTCAAGGGCGCTGGTGTAACGATCGATCTTGATGCTGTCGCAGCACCTTGGGTAGAGCGTGTTCTTGACAACGTTCAAGCTGCGCAGAACATTAAGGAGTACACGCAGACGATCAAGTTCTACAACTACGGCAAGCAGACGATCACATTCAGCGCGCCAACAATCCGTGGCAAAGACGCTGCAAACTTCCGCATCGTTGATAACGGTACAGTTGGCACATTCCCGATCCAACTTGTTGGAGGTGGTGCTGATGAGTCACGTTCGATCACTCTAGCCTTCGTTCCTACAGAGCTTGCTAACCGCGGCGCTGAGCGTAACGACTACGAGGCAGAACTTGTATTCCCGACAAACTCTACAGAAATGCCGGAACTCGTTGAGAAGCTCAACGGTACAGCATGGCAGCCACATGTCAAGGGTTCTGATCTCGACTTCCCTGGAACATTCAACCTTGGTGATGCGGCACAAGTGCTTTCTATTCCGATTGCTAACATCAGTAAGGACGATGAATCGAACCCAACATCTGGCAATGCTAATGGTACGTATGATGTTGTCATCACGAACATTCGTATCGCTGATCAAAACACAAAGTTTGAACTTCTGAACGCACCTACGCCGCAAAACCCATGGCGCATCAAGCCAGGCGAGCAGCCAATGGAACTTCAGGTTCGCTTTGATCCACAATCATCTGGCACATTTAGCTCTCCGTACGTTATTGAAACCAATGTTGGTACAAACGGACAAGCCCCATATGTACCACAGTACACAATCACAGCACGCGTGCTTGGTGGTGAGTTTACAGCGGTTGGTTCTAACGGTGATCAGTATGTCTTTAATGACAAGAACCTGACGGTTACAGTTCAACACACTGAGAATGTAACCCGTCGTTTTAGCTTCAACGATGTTGTTGAAGGTGCTGACCAGTCAGTCTTTACAGTACTTCCAGATGCGGTAACAGGCGCCTACTTCATCGATGTAGCTCCTGGTCAGAAAGGTGTCATTAACGTACGTTTCACGCCACAGCAGGTAACTAAGGTTGGTGCAAATCAGACATGGTTGGGCACACCAAAGGCAACAGCTAACAGCTTGACACGCCGCAACAATGTGTATGAAGGCATCGTTCGCGTAGCAGACGAGATCACCAAGAAGGAGCAGACAGCTACTGTTTCTGGTAACGGTCTCTATCTTGAAACAACGAACAAGATTGCAGAAACATACGTTGTTAATCCTGGTAAGTTCGTCGATGTTGCTGTTGAGCTTGAAGCAACACCAGAAGCCCTTGATAACGTTGGAATGACAGAACTTCGTGTCCGTATGAACTACGATCCACGTATCGTTAAGCCACGTCTGAACGCAGGTGATATCATCACAACTGGTACACAGATGGAAGGCTGGACGGTTGTCAACGTATCACGTAACGGCGCCCAGTCAGATGCTCTCAACAATCTTGAGATCGATCTTGCTGACACACGTACTGTTAAGGCATCACTTAGCAACAGCGTTAATCTCCCAGCGTTCAAGGTCCGCTTTGATGCGTTCCTCCCAACAAAGGCTGGCACATATTCATCACCAATCGGTCTGTATACCTACTGGGTAGATCACAACCGTTCTGGTGAGCGTTTGGACTACACATTGTTCCGCGACATCCCTGGTAAGATTACTGTAACGCTGCCATGTGCAAACGTTCGTCGTCTTGCTGAGTTCGGTCGTGCGATCTCTGGTGTCAAGCCAATGCGTCCAAATCCAGTTGTCAATAATGGTACAATCAACTATTCGGTTGGTGTTGCAGGACCAGCACGCATTGCTCTCTATAATGCAATGGGTGAAGAGGTTGCAGTACTTCTGAACGAATGGCTTGAGTCTGGTAACTATGAACTCACAGCTGATCTTTCAACGCTTCCAAACGGTACGTATTACTACCAGGTAGTAGCTGGACCGTACACAAGCGAGCCACAATCGGTAACGGTTGTAAAGTAAGCTAGGGTAGATAGACCTTCTTAAACTCCCTCGTTCGCTGTGCGAACGAGGGAGTTTTCTTTTTGTGCATCATTCGTAGATTGAAGCATGAGATCACCACATCTACTCCTCGTTGCGCTGCATGTTGCAGTATCAGTCTATGCAAGTGCACAGACGTCGTCAATACCATGGACGCCTAAAGCATCAGTAGATCTTCGCCAAGTGCAGATTACGGTGCCGGCTAAGTACGCCTCACTGGCGCTCACCCCGTCACAGCATTTCGTCCGCTTGCCCGACGGATGGACAGCATCGGTGTTCGCTGCTGGGGCAACATTGAACAAGCCACGATTCATGGCATGGGGTCCACGCGGTACGCTGTACGTTGCGAACATGAATGGCAATAATGTTCTTGCCTTGCCAGATGCAGACAACGATGGTGTTGCTGACACAGTCATTATCGCGGCGCGTGGATTTTCTCTTGGACATGATGTCCGGTTTTGGCGCGATACAATGTTCGTATGCCAGGAAGCCGGCGTAGTGAAACTCTGGAGATCAGACACTTCGTCATTGGTCTATGACCAGAGAGTTACCGTTATTGATAAAGCGGCCCAATCCAATCAAACAGGGGGCGGGCATAGGACACGCACGCTTGTCATCGACACCAATGCTATGAAGCTCTATGTGAGTGTGGGCAGTCGCGGTAATGCCGATAGAGAGCCAGACCGCGGTGTTATTGAAGAGTATTCCTACAATGGAACCGGACGAAGGGTCTTCGGTTTAGGAGCCCGCAATGCCGTTGGGATGACGCTTCATCCGCGTACAGGTAAGCTGTGGGCAAACAACAACGGTAGTGACAATCAAGGAAACAACGTTCCACCGGAATGGGTAGATATCGTTCGTGATGGTGGCTTCTATGGATATCCGATCGGCTATCATTATCGTAACTGGTTCCCATTCACGGGGGATTATCAAGATCTCAGACCGTTTACGAAGGCAGACAGTCTGAACATGGAGCGTATGGAACGCCCAGCCGCGCTTGTTGATGCTCACTCTGCTCCGATGGCGCTGGTCTTCAGTGAGCAAGGCATGCCGGAGAGATACAGCAATGGTGCCTTCATGGCTATGCGTGGGTCTTGGAACCGCACGCCTCCAAGTGGCGCGAAGATCGTCTTCCTACGTTTTGATAACGATGAAGACACGATTGCTAATGAGGTCGAAGACTTCTGCACTGGATTTATTCGAGACACGAACAATGCAGCTACACGATGGGCAAGACCAGTCGGTTTGGCATTGTCTCCGGATGGCAGTGTTTACGTTTCTATCGATGATGGCAAGCAGTCCATCCTAAAGCTTACACCTCCGAAGACATCAAGTGTGCAGGAAGTTGGTCTTAGTGGCATAATGATCCAGCCGAATCCGGCTCACGATGTTGTAACAATCGTTCATGGACGTGGCTCAGCTCAGATCGATATCGTGAATGCCCGAGGCGAACTTGTTCATCGATCACAGGTCCTTGACGGACAAACATCTACCCGCGTATCAACTGCTGAATGGCCAACGGGTGCGTATTACGTGATATCATCCGACGGTACGTCGATGCGTACGCAGCTTCTTATCATCAGTTCGAAGTAAGTTCAGCAACGATCATCTCTGCATACACATGGGCCGATCCAGTGCGCTGGGCGAGGTAGTGCTTGCTTTGCAGCGATGCGGCTTCTCGTGCTGAACGATCAAGGACTGTTGTTTGTATCCAAGAAGACAGTTCGGCGGACGTGGATACGATGCTAAGCAGTACAGACCTGTGATACTCTTGTGCATCCCGAGATCGTGCGATGTGTGGACCGCAGGCCACGGGGAGGCCATACCCCACAGGTTCGGTTGTTGAATGAACGCCTGCGCCAAACCCGCCCCCTACGTAGGCCGCATCGGCCAAACGGTAGAGCGACAGAAGATGCCCAACTGAATCAACCAGTACATTGCCATCATACGGCGGTTGAATTCGGGAGAGGCGCTGGCAGGAGACATGCTGCTCTATTCGCTTCAATGCCTGCTCTGTTGGCTCGTGCGGCACAATGATCAGACGTAGACGTGACGCATCGATCTTCAAAAGTGTAGCGAATAGCAGGTCTTCATCTTCGGGCCACGTGCTGCCCAGCAACAACGTTGGACGGTCTGTAGAACGCAGGATATCTGTCGTGGCATCAGCTGACGCAATGCGTTCCAACACCCGATCTACTCGAGTATCCGGAATGTGACGAATCGTTCGATCACAAAGGGCTGAGAGCTTAGCAGCGTCGGACTCACTCACGGCAGTTATCGAAGAGATCTTCCGGTAGAACTTCTTGACCCACTTCCGCAAGAGGGGGCTGTCGGCAACCGAAGGGTAGGTCGCATTGATGAGCAGCACGCGACAGCGCGAAACTGCTGTCTTCACAACATTTGGCCACACGTCGTAGCGATTGATAACGAACACGTCGGGCGATGTTGCTTCGATGAATCGTCGTGCATTCCTACGCGTATCAATTGGCAAGTACAATGCCGCATCAATGCATGGCTGTCGCAATGCATGATTGTATCCAGATGGCGAGCTGCAGGACAGAATGATACAACCGTTGGGCATTCTGCGCTTGAGCTCATGCATGATCGGGATGACCTGCTCAAGCTCACCCATCGAGGATGCATGAAACAGGATACGTGGGTTCCCGCTTGTCTTCGCAGCACGACGAAGAGCTTCCTTTTCGGCACCAGACCGGAGCCGCAGCTTGGGAGACAAAGCACGTCCAGCCCATAATGCCATGCGAAGAAGTGGCAGAATGAGTGCGTTGTAGAGAATGCTGACCATCGGAGAGGACGTTAGCAGCCGGAGAATGCTGCGGGACGCTTCTCAAGGAACGCAGTCGTGCCTTCGGCAAAGTCTTGAGTGCCGCAGGTGCGACCAAAGACAGATGCCTCAGCATGCAGACCTTCAAGCACCGATGTGTCGCCAGCAATCTGCGTTGCCTCAAGACAGGCCCGCAGTGCGAGCGGCGCTTTTGCTGCAAGCCCCTTTGCAAATTCAATGGTCTTCTCGAGCAACTCTGCATGCGGGTAGACGCGATTGACAAGGCCAAGTCGGAGCGCTTCCGCGGCATCAACCATCTCGCCAGAAAGAATCAGCTCGATTGCCTTAGACATCCCTACAAGACGGGGTAGGCGCTGCGTACCGCCATATCCTGGGATGATGCCAAGATTAATCTCTGGCTGACCGAACCTTGCGCTGTCGGCCGCAAAACGCATATGGCAGGCCATTGCGAGTTCGCATCCGCCGCCAAGGGCAAAGCCGTTCACGGCCGCAATAACCGGGATGCCGAGACGCTCGATCAACGAGAACACGCGTTGACCGCGCTCAGCGAAGATCCGTCCGGAATGTGCGCTCTGCTTTGAGAGTTCTCCAATGTCAGCACCGGCAGCGAAGGCCTTGGGTCCGCTCCCAGTGATAACAACGGCACGCACAGAGTCATCGCGTTGGATGGCTAGAAATGTTGATTCTAATGCTTCCAGAAGCTCGCCATTAAGAGCATTGAGCTTGTCTGGGCGATGCAGCGTTACCATGGCAACGCCGTTAGTGATTTCGGTAAGAAGTACGTCGTTTTGCATATGCCAAAACTACGACGCCCAGACAAAGGACAGCACGTGCAATGCCTGCTTGAGGAGTTCGTGTGAATAACTCAGGTTCATCGCTACATTTTCTGGTACTAACTTCTGCGTCATATGACGTGTTTCTCTCAACGGCCATCCTGGCTCCTGCGTTCATTGGTGGCCTCACTGCTGGCCCTCAGTGTGCTTGTTGGTGTGGTTGAAGCACCGGCAGCGACACGGCAGCGAAAGGGTCAGACAAGAAAGGCCTCGGTGCGTTCTGGGTCGCGTCAGACAGGGAAGAACGGCAAAGCAAAGGCATCATCGAAACGTCCAACGAGAAGGCGTTCAAAGGCCGCCGTACCTCGAGGTAGGGGGCTTGTTGTGACCGATATCACGGAGCTCAGGCAGATTCGTCTGGATTCGGGAATTGTCTACTCTCAATACCGCACAAATGGTGTGCGACCAATCATTGCGCATGTGATCGAGTGCGACAGAACTGTTGCTGGCAACGCTATACGACTCGTCAAAGGGGAAGACCATGCCACCGGCCTCGAGCGTTTGAAGGAAATGTCGCAGCGGTTTGATGCTCGAACAAACCACGTGCTCTATGGCATGATCAACGGCAATTTTTGGAAGGCTGTCTCGAACCTTATGATCGGTCCGTGCGTGATCGATGGCGAGGTCATTCATATGTCGAGATATAAGAAATGGTCGAGTGCACTCTTTGATGTTCGTAACTCGATGTACATCGATACCTTCGCGCTCTCCGGCATGATCTCGATCGGATCGAAACGGTATCCTATTGAAAGCGTCAACGATCGCAAGGGCACGGGCGCGGTAGTCTACAATATGTTTGGCGGCAATGTTGTTCCGTTTGTGAGTACAAAGCAGATTGAAAAGGCATTTTCCGAGGCCGTGCGCGACTCATCGGCAGATGTTAATGATTCGACGGAAGCCGAGCTGACCGAGGGCATGCTGCGTGCCGAAATCGCAGCTCAGCAACGCGAGCGCGACCTTGAGTTCCCGATGGTAAAGATTCGGGTGCGCTACCTTCGCACGCCCTCGGTGAATTCTACGATCTCGTGTGAAGTTCTTGGCGTTGATACAGGAACTGTGAGCATGCCGCTTCGCGGAGCTATCATCTCCATGCCGAAGTCAATGCTCAGCTCATGGCCGCGTGCTCGGGATACAATTCGTTTGCGATATGAAACGAACATCCAACAACAGGTCAAGTTCATGAATGCCGTTAGTGGCACTCCGCGGCTCGTTCGTAATGGTATTGCCAAGAACGAGGCAGAGCTCGAAGGTAGTACTGCTCGACGCTTTGTACAGCATACACTGGCTCGAACCGCTGTAGGCGCGAGTGAAGATGGTACAAAGATTTACTTGGTAGCAATCCCGCCAGATAGGCCTGAGAACGGAACGCAAGGAGCTACTCTTCAGCAACTGGCCGAGCTCATGGCTCTGGTTGGTTGTCATAACGCACTCAATCTTGATGGCGGTGGATCAGCCGGTATGGCAATTCAAAACGACCATGTGTTCTACGATGGCATAGACCCTCAGACCCGCCGCATTGGTCTTGGTGTTGGAATCGTCAAGCTCGCAAAGATTCTGCGGACGACGGGGTATTAGGAAGCCAGTTACCAATTACCAGTTACCAATTACCAGTTACCAATTACCAGTTACCAATTACCAATTACCAATTACCAATTACCAAGTACAAGCATCAATGCGTCATGTAGTCCTGGTTCTTGGTGACCAGCTGAGTTTTACCAGTTCAGCGCTGGAAGGTTTTGATTCTGCACAGGACAGTGTGCTCATGATCGAAGCGCCGGGCGAGGCTACAGTTGTGTGGTCGCATAAGGCGCGCATCGCAATCTTCCTGTCGGCGATGCGGCACTTCATGAATCAGGTTGCCGAGCGCGGTTGGCCGATTGACTACGTTCGACTAGATAATGCGGGCGAACCATCTTTTGGGTCGCGTCTGCGTGCTGCATTGCGCCGACATCGTCCGCAGGTGTTACGCATGGTTGAGGCGGGTGAGTGGCGCATGCACCAGGATATTGCTGCAGCTTGCAAGGACGAAGGCGTGACGCTACAGGTACTTGATGACACGCACTTTATGTGCAGCCGTCGTGATTTCGAGAACTGGGCGCGCGGCAAGAGAGAGCTGCGACTAGAGTTTTTCTACCGCGTGATGCGACGTCAGTTCAAGGTCCTGATGGACGGCAGCGAACCGATTGGTGGGCTGTGGAACTTTGATGCCGAGAATCGCAGTGCCTACCCTAAGCGCACCGGACCGGGTGACATTCCAGAGCCCGCTGGGTTTGAACCAGACGCGGTGACACGCGAGGTGCTGGCGCTCGTGGAAAAGCATTTCCCCGATCATCCTGGCTCTCTTGAATGTTTCCGTTGGCCTGTACACCGTGGGCAGGCCCTCGAAGCGATGCAGCGATTCATCGATGAACGGCTTGTAAACTTCGGTACCTTTCAAGACGCAATGTGGACCAATACGCCGGTGGGCTGGCATTCGCTGCTCTCTGCAGCGCTAAACCTGCACCTTCTCGATCCGCGTGAAGTGATCTTCGCCGCTCAAGAGGCCTATGGCAAGGGGCTTGTGTCACTTGAAGCTGCGGAAGGATTCATCCGGCAGATTCTGGGGTGGCGCGAGTTCATTCGCGGTGTCTACTGGCTCGACATGCCCGCCATGAAAGATGCGAACCATTTTGGTCATCAGCGGGATCTGCCGAGCTGGTTCTGGACTGGCCGGACCAACATGGCCTGCATGCGCGATAGCCTGAAGCAGACGCTGGAGCTGGGATACGCGCATCACATTCAGCGGCTTATGGTGATCGGAAACTTTGCAACGCTGTCAGAGCTATCGCCTCAGCGGGTCAGCGACTGGTTCCTCGCGATTTATGTTGATGCCATTGAATGGGTGGAACTGCCCAATACGGTGGGTATGGCTCTGCATGCATGTGGCAGCCGCTTCACGAGCAAACCATACGTTGCCAGCGGTGCCTATATCGGACGCCAGAGCAATTACTGTTCTGGTTGCCGTTATGACCCGGCGCAGCGGACCGGCGAAAAGGCCTGTCCCTTTACGACGCTATACTGGAACTTCATCGAGCACCATGAAAGCAACCTCGCGGGTAATCCCCGCACAGCGCTGATGGCGAAAAATCTGCACAAGCTTAGTGCTGAAGAGCGATCGGGTATTGAGCAGCACGCGGCGCAGATGCTCGAGAACCTAGACGCGCTCTGATTAGATCGACACAATTAATGTTCTCTGCTCGCTGTTCGCTGCTCGCTGTTCGCTGCTCGCTGCTCGCTACTCATACAAAAGGTACTTCTTTCGAAGTTCTATAAACTCTGAGATTCCGTCGCGAGAGAGCTCAAGCAATCTGGCTTTGCTTGAATACCTGTTAAGCTCAGTAAGAATCGAGGTCATGCCCGTTGCCTTGATGAACATCTTGCCATGCGAAGTTGCTTCGATTGAATCGTGAAACGCGCTTGGATTGAGTCCGCGCACATACCAAAGTGCATGTATAGCCGCTGTATATGGCATCCACGTTCTTGATGGTTGCAGGTAGTATCCGGTGCATACTTCACCACTATACTTACCGTGCTGAGGTGCATACGTGCATACGGCTACTGCAACACCCGATGCCTGCATATCTCGTACAAAGGATGAATCAGGTATAAGTCCCGGTATTCCAAGATATTGAAAGGGGCTGGTAGTACCCATGCCGATGCTGCATGCACCAAGCTCCCCGATCAATCCTGTGAGTGCATAACCTCGAATTGCAGCAACGCTTGGAATGTTGGGACTGGTGGGGAACCATGGACGTCGGAGATCTTCCCATATCAAGTCACGTGTCCAGCGTTTGCATCGAACCACAGTAAGAGAGCAGCGTTTACCTGCAGTGATGTTTTTCAATGACAACCACTGCAAGTCATTTGCCATTGTCGCAATCTCACCAAGCGTCATACCATGGATGTATGGAATTGGAAGTCTACCAATGAACGACATCACTTCACGGTTGAGAACATTTCCGTCGACCACAACTCCGCCGAGAGGATTGGGTCTATCAAGGATCATACAAGCTAGGCCATACTCGGCGCAGGCGTCCATGACCTCGATCATGGTCGACATGTAGGTGTACGAGCGAACGCCAATGTCCTGCATATCTACAACAACAACATCTGCCCCTTTGAGAAGATCGGCCGTTGGTCGGCGCAATGCTCCATACAGGCTCTTGGCAACAATGCCGTTCACAGTGTCATCAAGAACATGCTTGCCGGCTACAACTACACCATGAAAGCCGTGCTCAGGTGTAAGCAGGCGCACAAGTGAGACATTGGAAGCAGTTAAGAATTCTTCGAGTGTTGTCTTGTTGCGATAGCTGCGAGCTGCGGCATGAGATACGAGAACTACACGCTTGCCGCGTAGTATCGCAAACTTAGTGTCGACGAGATTGTCGATGCCGAACTTTACTTGTGCAGATGCAACAGAAAGCTCAAGAAACAGCAGGCCAACGAGGATGAAACATCTCATGCGTGTTGCTGGCCCCGTGGGTGAAAGAGTGTGTGAACTTCCTTGACGTATTCGCGATCGATGTGTGTGTAGATCTGCGTCGTTGCAATGTCTGCATGTCCCAGCATCTCCTGTACTGCGCGCAGATCTGCGCCCCCTTCCAACAAATGGGTTGCAAACGAATGACGGAACATGTGGGGATGAACATGCTTCTCAATTCCAGCTCGCATGCATCCTTCTTGGATGAACTTCCAGACGGACATTCTGGAGAGCCCCTTGCCTCGAACATTGAGAAAGAGAATGTCGTCGGTTTCTGCCGAGCGAATGAACGAGCCCCTGGCAAGTCGTTGATAACGATCAATCCATTGTAGTGCCGCTGTGCCGATCGGTACGAGCCGCTCTTTTGAGCCCTTACCGAAAACGCGCACGATCTCGAGGTCGGCCAACACATCGCGCTGACGAAGTGTGATAACCTCACTTACGCGCAGACCACATGCATACATGGTTTCGAACAGTGCTCTGTTGCGGATCATGGCAGGTGTTGAGTCGTCGAATGACTCGAGGAACCGGTCCATCTCTTCTGGTGAGAGGCAGTCGGGAAGATGACGTCCCGCGCGGGGTATCTCCATCGCTTCGGTTACGTCGCGTTCGATCCTGCAGTTGCTGAGTAGGAATCGGTGTAGGTGCCTTATGGAGGCAAGGTAGCGAGCGCGGCTGCTTGGCGCGATCCCAGCGCTGGTGAGCGATTCAAAGTACTGACGCACATCAGGCAGGGTTGTCTCGGCAAACGACGCACGCTTAAGGCCCGTGAGAAACAGAGCATACTGATGTGTGTCGCGTTCATATGCCGCAATCGTTGCAGCAGAGAGTCCGCGCTCGAGTCGCACGTACTGAAGGAACTGCGTTAGGTCGCGTCTGATGGCGAACGGGAGATCCATTACGATGCCGAAGTGCCTGAGTCTTCCTTGACGTCCATGTAGCGAACACGCTGATGCGAGGAACCAAGAAGTGTCTTGACAAACGACTCCTTGATCACGTCGATGTCGTGCATGGTAAGGGGCGATTCGCTGAGCTGTCCATCACGCAGTCTGTCGATTACGATTTGGTCAACAGCCTGTTCAATCTCTTCACGCTCTCGTGTATTGACGAGCCGCGAGAGTGCTTCGACGGCATCGGCAAGCATCACGATCGCCGTTTCCTTGGAGTCCGGTTTAGGACCGGGATAGCGATAATCTGCAGCATCGACTGTCAGGCCGTCAGCAGCAGCTTCTTCTTTTGCCTTGGCATAGAAGTGCTTGATAACCATCGTGCCGTGGTGCATGGGGATAAACTTCCAGATGCGATCGGGCAACCTGTTGTCGCGCGCAAGAGCGATACCGCCTTGCACGTGTTGACGGATAATAGTTGCGCTCTTCTTCGGCGTGAGTTTATCGTGTTTGTTATCGATGCCAATCTGATTCTCAATGAAGTACTCAGACTTCTCGATCTTTCCTATGTCGTGGTAGAGCGCTCCAACGCGAGCCAGAAGTGGATTCGCGCCAATTGCTGCAGCGGCAGACTCACTCAGGTGCACCACGGACATTGTGTGCTGATAGGTGCCAGGAGCACGTTCGTTAAGCTGATGTATGAGCGGATGGTTGATGTCGTCGAAATCCTCAAGGCGCAGATCCGTGGCAAGGTTCATGGCCCGCTCCATCACAAGGATAACGGCAAGTGCAACAAGTGGGGAGAGAATTGCATTTACTGCGGCGCCCCCAAGTTTGAGCAGCAGTGGAAGCAGCGCAGTGGCACGCTCAAGCTCGAGAGAAACTGTTACGATCACCAAACCTGCTGCAATGGCAAAGATTGATGTAAAGACCTGTGTACGACTACGCAAATTTGTGGCAGAGTATGCGGCCATGGCACCGCCAGCAATCAGCACAACAGCGATGATGTGGTCATTGCCACGCGCAGCAGCTACGGATAGTGAGCATGCCAGCGTTACCACAATGGCGGTGCGGACATCATAGAGGATTGAAACCAGCATGGCCATGCCGGGCACGATGATGGTGTATTCAAGGGGCAAATCAGACGGCAGAATGATGGAGAGCCATCCTAGTCCGGCAGAGACAACCGGCATAGCAAGAAGCGTTGCCAACTGTCCGTTGCGCATGAACGACGTGCGGCGCACGAAATACAGATACAGCGCAAGCATGGCGATAAGCACGATGGCATGACCGAGCGAACCTAGCGCTGAGAGGATTGAGAAGCGGCTTGTTGATCTGGCGAGTTCGGAAAATCGATAGGCCGACAATCGAGTCAATATCTTCTCGTCGATGCGATCGCCTTTGCGGACGATCACGTCGCCTTGATGGATAATCTCAAGTGTCGTGGCAACACCTTGTTCGGCTCGAACGCGCTCTGCGTCCCATGCAACGCGGTCGAGCACAATTGTTGGCAGTGCAGCACGCTGTATCGTCGAGACTAAAATGCGCCGCGCCGCAAGGGGCACATCCTGCAACTGCGCTTCAACCTCACGCATGGCTCCGAGTGAGTCGGGTACCGAAGCAGCAGTGAGTGTGATCTCTTCGCCGGATGGCATTCGCTCGACATAGATCGAGGCTTGAGTTGAGTCCAGCGAGCTGGGTCGGAATCCTCGTTGATACAGAGCGCGCAGCGCAACTTCGCCACGGTCCATAACCAACGCGCGGACACTGTCTGGAATCGTCCGTGAGAGCTCCTTGAGCTTTGTAAGGCTACGCTGAAGTGCATCATTTGCATGGCGCACGTATGGTGGAACTTCGGCACTGGCAGCCCTTCTCTCGGCTGTAAGCGAGTCTTCGCCTTTGAGCACAGGAAAGGGATAATCTGCCACGATCGGTTCTTCAGTCCACGTTGTGCCGATCCGTGAGCGGTCAAACGCAGCGTGTTGAGCCTCGCCGAGACCTCCGGGTAGGAAGAAGACGAGGACCAGGATCGAGGCAACAATGAGCACGATACGCAGGGTCTTCGAGGTCGCAAGCCCCTTGCCGGGTTCCTGAAGTCGGTCTTCGCCTTGCAGCTGCTCAAAGAGGGTAGGACGGTTTCGTGCCATGGCCTGAGGTTACTTTCCGGTGAATTGCGGCTTACGCTTTTCAATGAAGGCTGCAACACCTTCACGATAATCGGCCGAATCTCCTGCGCGTTGCTGGTATTCGGCTTCGAGCTCGAGCATCTCATCGAGGGATGCCGTGAGCCCCTTCTGGAGAAGTTGCTTCACAAATCCGTACGACTGTGTTGGACCCTGCGCATACTGGAGCGCAAGTTTACGCAGTGCGGTAGGGAAGGCCTTCGGGTGCGCAACGGAGTTCACCAGTCCCATGCTAAGCGCCTGCTCTGCAGTGATGGGGTTGTTTAACGTCGCGAATTCAAATGCCTTGCTATAACCCATCATGCGGGGATAGAAGAATGTTGCGCCGGAATCGGGGATCAGCGCGATACCAATGAATGCCTCGACAAGTTTGGCTGCTGAACTCATAATGCGAAGGTCGGCAGCAAGAGCAAGTGAGAGACCGGCACCGGCAGCAACGCCGTTAATGCCGCAGATGATTGGCTTTGGCATATCCTGCATTGCCCGAACGATTGGGTTGTAACGTCGGTTCAGGGAGTCGCGAAGGTCACGCTTGTCGCCTGACTTCGGGGCGTCCTTAAGATCCTGACCCGAGCAGAACGCCTTGCCAGCGCCGGTAAGCACAATGCAGCGCACGTCATCGTTCTCGCGTGCATGGCCTAGTGCGGCCTGCAGATCCGTTGTGAGCTGCTCGTTTGCGGCATTGTAGGATTCAGGGCGGTTAAGGGTGATGGTACAAATGCCATCGGAGATGTCGAATAGCAATGTTTCAAATGTCATGGTTACTTACCCTTCCACTCTGGTTTGCGCTTTTCAACGAATGCCGCCATTCCTTCTTTTTGATCCTCGGTAGCAAAGAGCATGTAGAAGTTCTTTCGTTCGAACTCGAGTCCGCCTTCAAGCGTGGTGCTGTGCGCTTTGAGCACCGCCTCTTTGGCCAGTCGCGCTGCAATCGGTGCTTTTGAGGCAACATCACCGGCAAGGGCAAAAGCTTCTTCGAGATAGAAGGCAACAGGTACTACGCGGTTTACAAGTCCGGCGGCATGTGCTTGCGTGGCTGAGATCATGCGTCCAGTGAGAACGATCTCCATGGCCAGTGCTTTGCCCACAGCCCGTGTTAGACGCTGCGTGCCGCCCGCACCTGGCATAACACCGATGTTGATCTCTGGCTGACCAAACTGTGCTGTGTCACTCGCAACGATCATGTCTGCATGCATTGCAAGCTCACAGCCCCCTCCGAGCGCAAAGCCACTCACCGCAGCAATGATCGGTGTCTTCACGTTGCGAATGCGTTCCCAGCGCGCAAACTGATCGCGCTCGAGCATTGTTGTTAGCGTTGCATCCGACATCTCGGTGATATCAGCACCGGCGGCAAAGGCCTTTTCGTTGCCGTGCAGCACGATGCATCGAATCGATGGATCTGCATCGTATGCTTCAAAAGCATGAACCAGCTCAATCATCGTTTGCAAGCTTAATGCGTTAAGAACCTGCGGACGGTTCAGTTGGATTGCTCCAACACCCGGCTGTGGGATGTAGGTGGCAATACACGTAAATTCAGTGGACATCGACGTTCTCGGTTGTGAAATGTCACCAAAAATACGCCATGGATAATCTCTATTCTCCCACAATTACCGCAGCGGACAAGATTGTTACGCCCAATGCAGAGATGCAACGGCATATCTCTGCGCTGCGTCTTCGTGATGGCGAAGGAGTACGTGTTCTCAATGGCAGGGGGCTTGTAGTAACATGCCGGGTTCAGCGTCAGGCTGGATCGGTTGTCCTGCCTGTCGTCGAGTTTGTAGAACATCCAGAACCGCGGCAACTAACGCTCGCTTTGGGCGTACTGGACAACCGCGACCGGTTCGAGTTTGCCGTCGAGAAGGCTACAGAGCTTGGCGTATCGCGCATTGTTCCCTTGCTCTGCGACCACGCACGCCATGCCAGAAGCTCTACCGAGCGCCTTCAGCAAAAGGCAATTGCTGCGATCACGCAGTCAGGCAATCCATGGCTGCCCTCGATCTCTGACCCAACATCATTCGACAATCTTGCACTTGGAGAGGTTGTGATCGTGGGTGATGCACAAGGTAGCGTGCCGTCAGATCTAACATCGAACGACACATGGATACTCGTCGGTCCCGAAGGGGGATTTTCCCAGCGCGAACTCGAGTCCCTAGCGCCAATGCAAAACGTTGTTCGCTGGCGTATCGGCAGCAACAGGCTCCGCGCAGAGACGGCAGCGGTGGCGCTGATATCCCACGCGATCTGTCTGTAGGGGCGAGCCTGTGGCTCGCCCGATGACGCACAAAAAAAGGGCGCGAAACATCGCGCCCCTTTTTTCTGATTGGATTTTACCACTTCCGAGCGAGCCACCCATTCCGAGCGAGCCACCGGCTCGCCCTTACCGAACAACAACCACGTTCTTTGTTGTTGCTGCGCCGTTGAGTGTTGTGCGAACGAGGTACGTGCCCGATGC
>CANGZU010000016.1 GCA_947458785.1 Ignavibacteria bacterium | reverse complement strand
GTTGTCGGCGCTATGCGCAACAGCAGCGAGCCAGACTGGGACGGACCACGGAATCTGCGAGATGCTGTCACCGCGGCCACATCCCGGCTGATGCAGGATATGGGCGTCGTTGTATGCTTGGGCGGTACGATCACCGCAGCTTCGGAAACATCAAAGACCAATACGGAAGACCTATCAACATTTACCAGTTTTGATTTTGGTCCACTTGGACGTGTGACAAATGGCGTTGTGTTCGTCTACCGCAAACCACAGCACAGAAATGTCTTCATGGTCAAAACTGTGCCTGCGTTCGTCCCGTTACTTAAGCTCTATGCCGGGATGGATGCCACACTCGTGGAGATGTGCAGGTCGCAAGGGGCTCAGGGCATAGTGATTGAGGCGTTCGGTGTTGGTAATGTTACTCCGCCGGTCTACTATGCACTAAAGGATGCAGTAAACGCAGGAATTCCGGTTGTGTTAGTTTCGCGGTGTCCAGTTGGACGCGTCGAGCACATGTATGCCTATGAAGGGGCGGGCAGGCATCTCTACGAAGCTGGCGTTGTCTTTGCCGACTACCTCAACGGACAGAAAGCCAGGATCAAACTACTTTGTGCACTGGGTGCAGGCTTGTCTCTGGAACACATCCGCCGTGTCTTTGAATGGGCTGATGCCCCACTTGATGAATGAGAAGTACAACAGCACATATTGATCTTGACGCGCTTCGTTGGAACTACAGCTTGGTCCGCCGGCGTGCGGCCTCGCAAAAGATCCTCGGAATGGTCAAAGCCAACGCCTACGGTCATGGCATGATTGCCATTGCCCGTGAGCTCGCAGATCTTGGCATCGATATGCTGGGTACTGCGTTTGTTGATGAGGCTGTCGAAATCCGCTCAAACGGCATCGAAACGGACATCATCGTGCTTACGCCAGCACATGCGTATGAGTCTCATGATGTGGCCAAGTATGGCTTCCATGTTGTGGCATGCGACCTAGCTCAAATGCAGGTGCTCTCGTCGGCGGCTGTATCGTGCGGTAGCATCGTTCCAGTGCACCTCTATGTCGACACCGGCATGATGCGCGAGGGCTTTCGACCTCACGACGCTCTCGACGCGGCGGATCAGATCTCAGCACTTCCAGGCCTTCGTCTCGTAGGCTTGTGTACGCACTTCGCGACAGCCGATAATCCAACAAGCCCCTTTCTACATCAGCAACTTAATCTGTTCGAGGAAACGCGGGCTCGCCTGGAGGCGGCAGGCCATGTATTCGCGTATGTGCATGCTGCGAACTCCGGCGCGCTCTGGATGGAGCATGCCACACATTTTTCCATGGTACGGACTGGTCTATCGCTCTATGGCTATGCTCTGGGAGCAGAGCCCGATATGGCGTTGCACCCTGTGATGTCGATACAATCGCAGATATGTTCAAAGCGCAGAGCTTGGCCCGGTGACACGGTCAGTTATGGACAGCGCTACGTCGTAACCGAAGAATGCACGATAGCTACTGTACCGATCGGTTACGGCGATGGGTATCTTCGTGGGCTGACCGGCGTGGCAGAATGCATCATTGGTGGCAAGCGTTACCCAACAGTGGGTTCTATCTGCATGGACGAGATCATGGTAAACCTTGGGCACGACGACTATCCACTCGATGAACCCGTTGTGCTGCTTGGTCGGCAGGCTGGTCCCGACGGCATCCATGATGCCATCGATGCTGTCGAACTTGCCGAAAAAGCCACAACAATACCGTACGAGATTCTGACAGCCGTTTCGCTCCGCGTACCGCGTGTGTATGTTGGAGGTTCGACGCAGAATTCCGCATCATTTGAATCCTGAGAAATTGAATGTACAGTGTTCGCCTAGAGAACTTTGAAGGACCTCTTGATCTTCTGCTCTTCTTTATCAAACGAGATGAGCTAGATATCTACGATATCCCGATTGCTTCGATAACACAGGAGTTCCTAGAGTACGTTAAGGTTCTTGAGTTACTTGATCTCGAGCTGGCGGGGGAGTTCATTGTTATGGCCTCTATGCTGGTGCAGATCAAGGCCCAGATGCTTCTTCCCCGTGAGGAGAAGCAAGGAGTTGTTCCCGGCACAATCGATGATGATGACCCACGTGCAGAACTTGTGCGCCGTTTGCTTGAATACAAACGCTATCGTGAGGCATCGGATTCGCTGACGCTCTCGGCTGAGAATCAAAAGTATGTGCTCTATCGGCAGGTCTTTGAAGCGGAAGAGATTCACGCATCAGAAAGTGGTACCTACAGAAATGCTACGCTCTTCGACCTTCTCAAGGCCCTAAAACGAGCGATTGAAAAGGCCCCTGAAAAGGCAGAGCCACATGTTGTGACGCGGTTCCCGATCACCGTGGAGGAAAAGTCGGAGGAGATTATTCACATCCTCAAGACCAAGACGGCGGCTCGATTCTTCGAGTTGGTCTCTGGCCTTGCCAAGATGCATATTGTCGTTACGTTCCTTGCGCTTCTTGAGTTGGCGAAGCTACAACGCATTCGCGTACAACAAGATCTGCGATTTGACGATATCGTGATCGTAGAGCGTAAGGATGACGACGAACAACAAACACGGAATGATGGAGAATCCAGCCAGGATTCGGAGACGGAACAATGACAGATCTCGAACAGCAAAAGTTTGAACAGGATGTGGCAACCCGTGAGCTGCCGTACTTTTTTACGCTCGAACGCAGCGAGCAGCTGCGCGCGCTCGAAGCACTGATCTTTGCCAGCGAAGAGCCGCTCTCGAACAGGTCGCTGCACCGCCTGCTTGTGCTGGAAGATCCGACGCAGATGGATCCGGGACAGCAGCAACTACCGCTTGATGGGCAGGAGCAGTCAGTCCCAGAGGTCATCCTGCCAACCTTTGATGTACCCAAGGGTTTTTTCGAAGAACTCGTCGATGAGATCAACGATGATCTGCAGCGAGTCATGCGGCCATATCGCGTTGTAAAGATCGCAGGGGGCTATCAGTTTGCCACAACTCCTCAGTACGGTAATCTCGTACAACGGCTGCTCAAAGCAAAGAATCGCAAGCGTCTGACCCAGGCGGCGATGGAAACGGTTGCCATCATTGCCTACCGTCAGCCCATTACAAAGGGAGAAATTGATGCGATCCGTGGTGTCAACGCTGGCGAAGTGGTCAACTCGTTAGTCGAGAAACAGCTTGTTGCGATGGTTGGACGTGCCGAAACGCCGGGCAAGCCCCTTCTCTACGGAACGACGGAGGAGTTCTTACGCGTCTTTGGTCTCAATTCGCTTTCCGACCTGCCAAAGCTTCGAGAAATCGATGATCTGCTCAAGACAACAACAACGATGATCGACATGGATGAAACGATTTCGATTCAAACAGATCATCGCACTCTTCGCAGGCAACTGGCATTATTGCTCGAGGGTGATCAGGCAGGCAGCCAACAGCCATTGGCATCGACAGAGGCTACCTCAGGTGCATACTGGGAACAGTCAGATGTTACCGAAGAAGACGAGGATGATGTTGTTGATGCTCAGGATCAGGATACCCGGAATGATGTGGAACCTGATATCGTGGACGCTAACGAGGACGTGAGTGCAACTGAGCAAATCGATACACTGGACAACCAGGACGATCAGTCTGATTCGATCACTAACCCGTCGTAAGCAAGCGCAACATTCGGCGGCAGAAGCAAACTATCGCGAGCGTGCAGCACTTGATGTGCAATGTGCGTTAGATAGGCTTGCTTTGGCCGGATCAGTTCGATAAGCGCAAGTGATTCGGGTATCGTGAAGTGAGTGGGATGCGGCTCCCACCGCAAACCATCAATAATCAGAACATCGAGACCTTGCAGCAGTTCAAGAGATGCTTCCGGAATGTGGTTTGTATCGGTGCAGTAGGCCACAGAGCCGAAACGATAACCATTGACGCGTAGCTGCCTACCATGACGCATTGGGATAGGTGTAACCTGCAAGCCCCCTGCAATGAAGGGCTCAGAATCGATTTCGTGGAGCGTGACACTCGGAACAGATGCCCCCGTTGATTCCACGAGCCCAAACGCATAGGGGAATGTGCTACGTAGCACGGAGCTGGTCTCCGACATCGCAAAGAGCTCAACTGGGCGTCCACTGCGAAAAGCATACGGACGCAGATCGTCAAAGCCGCCAATGTGGTCAAAATGATGATGCGTGTAGATGACGGCATCGATTTCGAGGACGTTGTTATTCAGCATTTGCTGACGGAAGTCCGAAGACGTATCTATCAATACCGTTTGCGTTGCTTGCTGCACAAGTAGAGAAGTGCGAAGACGCTTGTCACGACTATCTGAGCTCGTACAGGTTGGGCACTCACATGCAACAGTGGGTACACCTGTTGAGGTGCCACTGCCTAGCACTGTGAAGCGCATCATACGTGGCGTTCTGCGTGGTACGAACTGCGAACCAAGGGGCCAGACTCAACAATGTTGAACCCCATCTTCAGACCTTCGACTTCATAGTGCTTGAACTCATCCGGGTGCACAAAGCGGTCTACTGGAAGGTGATTTTTTGTTGGCTGCAGGTATTGTCCGAGCGTTAGAACATCGACATTTACCTTGATCAGTTCAGCCATAACATCCATGATCTCCGCAGGAGTCTCCCCAAGGCCAAGCATGATGCCGGTCTTTGTTCGCATGCCCTGACGCTTCGACTCGGCAAGCACGTCTAGTGTCCACTGAAAACGTCCTTGCGGACGCACGTGCTTGTAAAGCCGAGGTACCGTCTCTGTATTGTGATTCAAGATATCCGGCTGTGCGTCAATGATTCGCTGCAGATTGCTCATGTTGCCCTTGAAGTCGGGCACAAGGACTTCGATCGTGGTCGTAGGCGAGAGTTCGCGCGAGAGCGTGATGGTCTCGGCCCATATAGTGGATCCGCCGTCCTTGAGCTCGTCTCGGTTTACCGATGTGATAACTGCATGCTTCAAGTTCATAGAAGCGATAGCCTCGGCAACACGACGGGGTTCATCATAATCAACAGGAAGGGGGCGGCCAGTCTTTACAGCACAAAAACCACAGGAACGCGTGCAGGTGTCTCCATGGATCATGAACGTGGCAGTGCCGGCATTCCAACATTCAGTGATGTTTGGACAGCGGGCTTCCTCACATACCGTGTGTAGGGCCTTGGAACGCATCATGGACTTGATACGTGCATAGTCCTCACCACCGGGTGCTCGCACTTTGAGCCACTCGGGACGACGTGCATGCTGCTCTTGTGGAGTGATAACGGGTAGGTCGAGTATCATACGTTCAATCGTTGCTGTCGTTGGTTATTGAAGGCCGGGTGTGATGCGCTTGACGATAGGTCGAATTGCCTCGAGATATGTTGTAGGCATCTTGTAGAGGTCTTTTGCTTGATTTGTCTGATCAGCGAGCATTGACTCCATATCGTAGACGTAGCAATTGATCAACACCCGTTCTCCGCGGAGCTGAAAGTTGCCTTGTACGGCCTTCCTAACGCCGAGGCTACGGACAGCCTTCCACATGTCGGATTCGTACTGTGGATTGTTCGGATCCAGGTTGAGCGCGGCGATGGCCATATCGACGCTGTCGGACGGGATAATATGATATGACCCTTCTGACGGATCCTGCGCCTGAAGTGCGTTTCGCAAAGAATCCGCAAACTGCATGCACCAAACATTGTATTTGATGTCATGATCCATGTTGCGGAAGGGCAGAATCGCGATTCGTGTTTGCGATGATGCAACCACTGTGCCCAGAATCGCGCTGATCATGATTATCAGTACGTGACGTGTCATAGTGAGTTTTCCATTTGTTGGACGCATACGAAGGATGGAACGAATTGGTTCCATGTGGAATGCAAAACTACTGCTGAATTCGTGTGATTGTCTTCGGAGATGCCTGTAAGCCGAATTCTGTCTTCTCGTTCAAACAACGAGGAGGCAGTTATTTATCTGGGATTAGCGTTGCCACTAACCTCTTGCAACCTACCCGAGCAAGGTTACCCTTTCGGGTAAGGCAAACGAACAGCCTGCCAACATGAATGTTCCTTGATCTGCTTGGTCTTGCTCCGTGCGGGGTTTGCCGGTCCGACTGATCACTCAGCCGACGGTAGGCTCTTACCCTGCCATTTCACCCTTACCCCCTAGGCCCGCAAGCAAGCCTAGAGGGCGGTATCTTTCTGTTGCACTTTCCGTTGGCTCGCAGCAGATTACTCTGCCACTTACCACCTTCCCGTTAGGAAGCGCACTGTTCTGTGGAGTTCGGACTTTCCTCCCCGAGCCATAGGCTCAAAGCAACTGCCCGGCATCCCCGAAAACAATCCACGAGCTCGTCGTTCTCAGGTATTGGATCGAATCAGCTGTGTTCTTCCATCACCGCATCGATCTCGGCTTCGACGTCGTCTGTGAAGAGGATCCGTCCGCAATTCTCGCAGGTGTACATCTTATCGCGTTGGTACTTCATTTCCATGATCCGCTGCGAGGGAATTGCAGAGTAACAACCGCTGCATGAGTTACGGCGAATCGCTACTGCTGCATTTGAGTGGAACTGGCGAATGCGCTCGTATTCGACTTCGAGGCTGTCATCAAGCTTCGCAATGAGCTTGAGACGCACATCAATATACTTGCGCATTTCATCATTGTGATCGCCACTAAGTTCAGCGAGTTCGCGTTCCTTGTCTGTTAACTTCTCCTTCGCTTCGGCCAGCAGAGTATCCTGTTGGGCCAATGTCTGACGCAGGTTTTCCTCACGCACCCCGGCGGTTCTAAGGCGCTCTTCGAGCGTAGCACGTTCATGCTTGAGGTGCTCGATCTCTTTGGTGATCGCGTCAAACTCACGATTGTTCTTTACTTGAAACTGCTGCTTGGAAAGACGCTGCTCCTTGTCTTGGCTCTCCTGCATTGTCACGTGTGCTGTGGCGCGCAGATGGTCAAGATCGGCTAGGGCTTGATTCGTCGTTTCGACTTCCATGAGACGTTCCTTGACAAGTGTCTCAAGTTTTTTGACCTCTTGTGGCAGATCACCAAGCTCGTCGTGAAGTTCATCAAGCTGTTCGTCAACTGCAGCAAGTTGTGCCAAAAGCTGAATCTGTTGTTCCATGGATGTCCCTTCGTAAGTAAACCGTTTAATTTCGTATTGCTTGAGTTGGTTGGTAATGACGGACCGGAGAGGTGCTCACGCTGCTGGCAACGAATGAGCATGATTGACAAACAGCTGATAACGCCAGTCTCATTCCTTCAGGTACGAACTGTTCCATTTCGTAGTGTCCAGGGTCGATGATGCCGATTGTCGATGTTGCAGCGTGGAAATCATGATACTTGACATCGGCAGTAATGAAGACATCAGCTCCGCAGTGAATCGCGTTCTTGTAAAGCGACATGCCGCTACCGGCGACGATAGCAACCCTCTCAATAGCGGAACTCTTTGGTTCTGAGTAGCGGAGTGGTCCACCACAAATGGCATGCACGCGTTCGAGCAGTTCGACGAATGACATCCGGCACGACGCGACGATGCCTATCCCGAATGCAGTGTCCTGACTGGCATTTGGGTCCACAGTAGTGCGTTCTAGCGGGGCAACGATAGACAGTCCCAGTTTATTGGCAAGAATCGCATTCGTACCGTCTCGGTGAGCATCAAATGTTGTGTGCACACAAACAACCGAGATATCGGATCGAATCAGCCGTGCTGTTAAGCGTGCAACACGATCCTGCCCAGCGATGGCCTTGAGTGGAACATAAATCAATGGGTGAAACGTTACAATCGTGTCGCAGTCATACTTACAAGCTTCGTCGATAACAGCGTCTGTTATCTCCATGCAAGTAAGGACCTTGGAAACAATGCCGGCAGACGATGCAATCTGCGTACCAATGGGGTCTCCCGCCATTGCGGAAGTCGGTGGTAGTATGCGTTGCACGCATTGTAAAAACTCGGTCAGGGTCATTAACAGCTAAACTACAGAAAATGAAAGGATTAGCAATGTTATCCACATCGACGTCGTTTGTAGATTTGTCGTGAAAATGCTGTCAACCTTCAACTTCATGCTGCGTATTCCACACGCGTTAGTCCTAATCATCGGGCTAATGCTGGCCTCTTGGCGCATTTCAGCCCAGGTTGCGGGTGAGCCCCCTGTAGCCGCGGACACCACAATCATCTTCACGCCGGTGGTGCCTCTGATTGGCGAGGAATCGCGGTCCGTGCTTGCCACACAAGGTGCTGGAGTCAACCTTCTGTTCTCCGGCAGCGGCTGGTCATTTGGAGGGTACTATTCCGTTGAGTTAGGATCATCGCTCACATTCAGCGTTGACGCGTTCTTCGCATCGCGCCGGAACTCCGATGAATTCGAGGATGTCTATTTCAACAACATTCCTGTTGTGAGCCAGAAGAAGAACAGGGTGTTCAATGTTCCCTTAAGCTTGTCACTGCGTTACCGTCTCTTCGAGGATGGCTTGCAGGAGTCTTTTCGGCCCTACATCGCGGTAGGCGCGACAGCCACGGCAGTGATTGTTACGCCTTATCTGGACCTGATGTACTTCGGAGAGCCGCAGGATCGATACTACGAGTTTTTCGAGTCATTCGGTCATGCCACGACGACCTTTCGTCCGGGCGGATTCATCGGGCTTGGTTCCAGTTTTGGCAGTCTTGAAAAGGGTGGAACATTCGGCGTCAGCATAAGGTACTATGTCATTCCCTACGGCGAACCAGGAGTTGTAAGCATCCGCGATTTGCCGATGACCAGCTTCAATGGTCTCTTTATAACGCTTTCTATCGGCTCTGCTTGGTAATATGCTGTGATAACACTCGAACCCATCGGGCTGGTGCATACCCCATATCACCGCTTTTACGACACGCCTCGTCAACCAGGTGTTGATGCACTTGTTGACGAATCGTACGTGGAGCTTTTTTCAGGCAACAACTACGAGCAAGCCCTTGAAGACCTCGCGGAGTGTGAACGAATCTGGCTTGTCGTGTACTTCCACCTTGCAACGAGCTGGAAGCCCAAGGTGCTGCCCCCTCGGGGCAGGGTCAAGCGTGGCGTGTTTTCGACGCGGTCTCCGCACAGACCGAACCCAATCGGAATCACCTGCTGCGAGCTCCTGAGTATTCAAGGACGTCGCATAGCGGTTCGGGGTACGGATCTCATTGATGCAACGCCTGTGCTCGATATTAAACCATATCTGCCCTATGCCGACGCATTCCCGAACAGCTCCGTTGGTTGGGTAGACGCGCTACGGGAGCAGGAGTATCAAGTCTCGGAAGATGGACTGTACCTGTTGCCGGAGGATGTTCAGCAGGTGGTTCTACGAACGTTGCGGCATGACCCGCTTCCGCATCCATATCGTCGCATACAGAGGATTGATGAATACACCTATGAGCTGGCCGTTCGGGAGTATCGTATCACTTATGCGGTGCGAGGTTTGCACATTAGCATTCTTCAAACGAACGTAGTTTTGTAGCAGAATGACAGACATACGCACTCTGCTTCAACGCAGAATACTCATGCTTGATGGCGCCATGGGTACAATGATTCAGCGCCTCAGACTTACCGAAGAGGATTACCGGGGGCGGCGTTTTGCCGACCATGCAACATCGCTTCGCGGCAACAACGACCTTCTGGTTCTCACGCAGCCGGACGCCATACGCGAGATTCATCTGGCATACCTGCAGGCCGGCGCCGACATCGTAGAGACCAATACGTTCTCCAGCACGCCAATTGGTCAGGCGGAATATGGCCTCTCAGAGCTTGCGCGAGAGATTAGTAGGGAAGGGGCTAGACTTGCTCGAGAGGCTGCCGCGGAAATGATGCGTCGCGACACGTCACGGCCACGCTTTGTTGCCGGCTCCATCGGACCAACGACGAAGATGTTGTCGATGTCGCCGGACGTCAACAATCCCGGGTACCGAGCAGTCACGTTCCATGAGATGAAGTCCTCGTTCCGTGAGCAGATGCTTGGGTTGATTGAAGGCGGTGTTGATGCAATCCTAATCGAAACGATAACCGATACCCTTAATGCAAAGGCCGCGATCAAGGCCTATGCAGAGATCTGCGACGAGCTGCATACATCTCTTCCTGTGATGATCAGCGGTACGATTACTGATATGTCTGGTCGCACACTTTCGGGTCAGACCCCGGCGGCCTTTTGGTCTTCGGTGGCGCACACGCGTAATCTACTCTCTGTGGGACTTAATTGCGCCCTGGGGTCGAATATGATGCGCCCCTTCATTGAAGAAATTTCAAATGTGGCATCGTCCTACGTGTCGCTTTATCCCAATGCGGGTCTTCCCAATGCAATGGGAGGTTACGATGAAACGGCTGCCTACATGGCCGAACAGGCACAGGAATATGCCCGAGCAGGTTTTGTGAACATTCTCGGCGGTTGCTGTGGAACGACTCCCGAGCACATCGCGGCCATCGCAGATGCCATCGATGGCTTTGCACCTCGCACTCCGCCGCAGCCAACGCTCTATCTGCGTCTTAGCGGACTAGAAATGCTTGAGGTGCGTCCTGAGACCAACTTTGTTAATGTTGGTGAACGAACGAACGTTACGGGTTCACGAGCATTCGCGAAGCTCATTCAGCAGGGGGCATTTGAGAAAGCACTCGATGTTGCGCGACAGCAGGTAGAGAATGGTGCGCAGATCATCGACATCAATATGGATGAAGGACTTCTCGACTCTGAATCGGTCATGCAGGAGTTCCTAAACCTGATCGCAGCTGAGCCCGATATCTCTCGCGTACCGATCATGATCGACTCATCGAAGTGGTCGGTTCTCGAAGCAGGCTTGCAGTGTATACAAGGCAAGGGAATTGTCAACTCAATTTCATTGAAGGACGGCGAGGACGAGTTTGTTCGTAGGGCCACTGTTTGCAGGGATTATGGCGCTGCCATCATCGTTATGGCTTTTGATGAATCTGGGCAGGCCGATTCGTATCAACGAAGGATCGACGTATGCAAACGTGCATACGACCTACTTGTTGACGTGGTGCAGTTCCCTGCAACCGACATCATTTTTGATCCGAACATCCTTACAGTTGCAACGGGCATCGAAGAGCACAACGGTTACGCCGTTGATTTCATCAATGCCACACGATGGATCAAGCAGAATCTCCCGTACGCACGGGTAAGCGGTGGAGTAAGCAACATTTCGTTCTCATTCCGTGGCAACGAGCCTGTTCGGAGGGCCATGCACACAGCGTTTCTTTACCATGCAATCAAGGCTGGTATGGATATGGGAATTGTCAATGCAGGTCAGATCGATGTCTACGATAGTATTGATCCCATTCTGTTGGAGCATGTCGAGGATGTGTTGCTGAATCGCCGGGCCGATGCAACGGATCGTTTGATAGCGCTCGCCGATCAGTTCAAGGCAGATGATGTCAATCCAGAGAAGATCGAAGAATGGCGAAACGGCGACGTGGCATCGCGGCTCCAGCATGCCTTGATTAAGGGAATCACAGAGTTCATTGATCAGGATGTCGAAGAGGCCCGGCAGCGGTATGCATCGCCTCTTGCCATCATTGAAGGACCGCTGATGTCGGGCATGAACATTGTTGGCGATTTGTTTGGAGAAGGCAAGATGTTCCTGCCACAGGTTGTCAAGAGTGCCCGCGTGATGAAGCGTGCCGTGGCCGTGCTCACTCCCTACATGGAAGAAGAAAAGCGGCTCAGTGGCAACGTGACCACAGATGCTGGTGTAGTGCTTATGGCAACCGTTAAGGGAGATGTTCACGACATTGGAAAGAACATCGTGGGTGTGGTGTTAGGATGTAACAACTATCGTGTGATCGACCTTGGTGTTATGGTCTCAGCCGAGACAATTGTCGATACAGCAATTCGTGAGAATGTTGATGTAATAGGGCTTTCTGGGCTGATCACACCGTCGCTCGACGAGATGGTGCATGTTGCGAAGGAACTTGCTAGGCGTGGGGTGCACAAGCCCCTTCTTATCGGCGGGGCAACGACATCTAGGATCCACACGGCGGTCAAGATCGCTCCTGCAGTGGATTTTCCCGTGATACATGTACTTGACGCTTCGAAGGCTGTTCCTGTGGTTGGATCTCTGTTGCACAGTGAAGGCTCTGACAGGTACCTCGCAGATGTTGCGGCTGAATATGAGCAGGTTCGAACAGACTACGCGCGCCGCTCCGGTGCGAAATCGTATCGCTCACTCGATCAGGCGCGAGCGAATGCCCTGATTCTGGACAATAACATTGTGCCTGCTCCGCGGGAAACAGGAGTGAGCATTCAGCGTGACGTCTCCATCGAGATGTTGCGTTCGTACATCGACTGGACACCGTTTTTTCTCTCGTGGGAGATGCGTGGTCGTTATCCTGAAATCCTGCAGGATTCGGTCTTCGGTGATGAGGCCACAAAGTTGTTTCGTGATGCTAACACGTTGCTCGACGAGATCATCTCCGCCGCGTCAATCCGTGTTCACGCTGTTAGCGGACTCTTCCCGGCAGTGCGCGTAGGCGACGACGTCCGTATTGACCAAGCAACGACGCTGCACTTCCTGCGTCAGCAGACCGTCAAGGCACCAGGTCTACCGAACCTGTCTCTTGCAGATTTCATTAGGGCCGAGAACGAGCTTGCTGAAGGTCAGACTGACCACATCGGCGCCTTTGTTGTCACAGCTGGTGATGGTGTCGAGGAGCTTTGTGCGCAATATGAGGCAGCGCACGACGACTACTCATCAATCATGATCAAGGCCATTGCCGACAGGCTTGCCGAAGCATGTGCTGAATGGCTTCATGAACATGTGCGCAAGCAGCAATGGGGCTATGCGGCAAACGAGCGCCTCGACAACCAGGATCGAATCGCGGAGAACTACCAGGGGATACGCCCTGCTCCAGGCTATGCCGCATGTCCGGATCACACTGAGAAGGTAACATTATTTAGAATGCTGAATGCAGAATCTTGCATCGGTGTTACCCTGACAGATTCTATGGCAATGAATCCAGCGTCCAGCGTTAGTGGATGGTACTTTGGCCACGAACAATCCACATACTTCGCAATCACGTCGATACAGGAAGATCAACTAGTTGAGTATGCACAACGCAAAGGCTGGAGTCGTGATCAGGCCGAGCGCTGGCTTGCACCACTATTGGATATGCGAGGCTAAACATGGTGCCATGCAAACGTGTTGCAATCCTCGGTTCTGGAACTGGTTCGAATGCTCGTGCCATTTGTGACTTTGGGAGGCATCACCGCGATGCGTACGAAGTTGCCCTCATGATCTCTACCTCGCTCGATGCTGGTATATGTCAGGTAGCCAGAGAATACGCGGTGCCGCTTGCGCTGCTGAACAAGGGCAATGATACGAGAGTAGAGCTTTCACTCCTTCTTGCACGACACGAGATAGATACTTTGGTTCTCGCAGGTTATATGCGTCTGCTGCCGACTGCAATCATCGAGCAAATGCAAGGGCGAGTACTTAATATTCACCCTGCGCTGCTGCCCGATTTTGGAGGGAAAGGCATGTATGGAATTCACGTGCACGAGGCTGTGATAGCCGCTAACTCCTTGAAAACAGGGGCCACCGTGCATCTTGTAACTCCCGCGTATGACGAAGGGGCGATACTCGCGCAAGCAGAGGCTGCCGTACCGCAAGGGGCAACTGCCAGAGATCTTCAGCAAATCGTTAAGGAACTCGAGCACAGACTTTACCCTGCAACATTATCAGCATTTCTACGGAGCGAGTAACTTTCTGCAGCAAACTCCGTTGGTGCTGTATGTGGATACTTTCACCCCACTTTCTACCTATGTGCAGAGATTTCGTTTGACAATTTCAACCGAAATCACAATCTTGGCGAACAATCCCTCGGGATAGGTGTGTATGCACCACTACAGCAATGAAATTGATGGTAATTAAAAGCACATACTTGTTCACTGTTTCAATGAGGTTTGCATGAGCCGCAGACTGCTACTTCTTGTACTCATGACAGGGTTAATGGGCGCTACGCTCATGACCGCTGGAGACGGGAAAGATGGCGAAGACGTTTTGCGTAAGAGTGGACCGCGTACGCCCGTAGCGTCGTACCCGCTTCCATTCACAATCACAGGTGTTAATGCGCGCACGAATCCAGCCATTTCTACCGGGTATTATTTCGTCGACTCCGATGACGAGGCGCCTGATTTTTGGCGTCCGGATCCGTCGCAGTTCGTAGACACACTGACGGAGCCAGGAACGTGGCGCCGCATCGTATCGGGGCCGCGTCAGTTGCCTAATTCGTATTGGACAGATCCTACGCAGAATCTGTACGGTGGTTGGGCGTTCTTCCGCAATCCGGCAAACCTCAACGACTCGACGAACGATGCGTTTGCAGGACCGATTTCAATTGGTTTTCCGTTCTACTTTAACGGCGTCCGTCAAGATTCGTTCTACGTATCGACGAACGGTATCATTGGACTCTCGAATCGCCGTTATTTCTATGAGTACGATCAGTACGGTTATCCAACTGTTCGTGCCCGTCTGGAAGTAACACCAGGCAACTTTTCCGCCTATGATCCATCATCGGACGACATCCGTGCCCGCTCGGGTGATGGAATGACCGATGCAACGCTCGATAACCATGGCTTCCTCAACGTGGCCTGTGGTGGTAGCACAACAACAACAACAGGTGGCCTTCGCAGTGGTGCCAACCGTACGCTCGATCAGGGGTCAATCAGCGGCATCTGGGGATCTACACAGCCACAGCTCATTGCTGCTGCTTGGGACGATCTTCAGGTTTCAGTGTACAACACTGCTGAAAACGCTGTTGATGATTTCTCGCGCGTCTACTTCAAGCGCTCGCCATCAAATGACAAGCTTGTCATCTATTATGTGAACCTGACACCTATCGGAGCAAAGACCGGTGTTGTTGGCGGTGTAACGCACAACGTTACATTTAACCCGAACAACCGCCCGAGCAGCGGTGGAGAACACTACCGTTTCTCGATGCAGGTTACGCTGAACCGCTCTGATAGCTCTGTGGTAGTTCAGTATGAGCGTTTCTCTGGCATCGCACCTCGCGGAGCGCTGTCTCCACACCCTGCAACCGTTTGGATGCGTTGTAATTCAACAGTGGGTGTAACAGGTCCAGCGCGTCGTCTGAACTGGAGTGGTTTCCCAACGACTCCGCTTCCAGCGAATACGATGTTGGATTTCAACACGATCAAGTACACGCAGTACACAGAGTATCTCCACAACGTAGACAATGGTGGATCGGTTCGTGCTGTGAGCTCACGTAATGACGACAATACCGTTCCAAAGGACTTCTTGGCTATCAAGTTCAAGCAGTTCAAGAACATCATGCGCGTTATCAACGTGTCATATCGTGTCCGTCAGCTGAACAACAACGCCAACCTCGCGTTCTCGGTTGTTGTTCCAACAGCGCAAGCAAACAACTACGAGCTTCTCGCCGGTGAAGAGCGCCTCGGTGCTATCCAGCCTGTTGCCATCGTACAGAGCTTGACAAACGATATTCAAGGTCCACAAGGCGTGAATTACACACGTCAGGGTGTGAACTTCAAGGTTCGTTTCCTTATCCGCAACGAAGCTACAGGCAAGATCGTTTACAACACGTCTAAGTCAGTAACGGACGCTGCGCTTCGTGATACGTTGCTTTCAGGTGTTTATCGTTGTGATATCAACGGTAACAATCAAGCATACCAGCCAGCCAATACATTTGTATTGCCATATGAGTTCATCAAGGTCGTGTTCCCTCCATTCGAGCCGAACCCGTTCATCGACGATCAGATCGGTCGTTTGTTGACGACTGTTATTGCTGAGCCAAAGGATTCACTCAATCAGCCTCTTGGCGATCAATGGCCGTTTGACGATACGACAAGCATCCGCATCTTCTCGATGCGCCGTTTGTCATCGTTCAGTGACGATGTTACAGAGTATCACCTCGTTGGTGGTGCGGCTATGCCTTCAGTTTTGAAGTGGGTAAACATCGAAACTGACGTTGTTGATGGTGATGAAATCACCAACAACCCACCACCTCCACGTGGTGAGTACGCAGCAAACAACTCTGAGATCTATCGTCTCAAGTCGCCGGTAATCCGTCTCAACCGCGTCAACCTCGGCAACGTTGATATTCCGCCTGTAGGTCAGTATGGTGGTGACGAACTCCGTTCGTTCCCAATCAATCTCACACGTAAGAAGCGCGCTGTTCTCTCGATTTCGTATCAGCGTACAGGTAAGTTGACAACACTTGCTCGTGGTTTCTCAGATAACCGTCTGATTGGACCTGAACACCGAGTTAACATGCTTGCTGTAAATGGATTTACACCTGGCTTCCGTAATCCTGATGAAGTATGGGTTGAGTTTGCTCGTCCAAGCATTGACCAACTCAACGGTATTACGAACATCCAGAACTGGGTCCTCGATGTTCAAAGCCGTGGAACACAGTACATCCAACCATTCCGTATGTGGGGTGGCGGTGGTAATGCCCGTGGTTACGACCTTGCTGACTACAACCTTCAGTTGACAGCATCTCCAAACCCACCACTCGGTGGCTTCCGTGAAGATCTGTTCGACGACGGTAAGGATGCAGAATATTACAAGGTAACAATCCCAATTCCAGACACTGTTCTTAACTGGGTAAACGAAGGTGCTCGCAACTTCCGTTTCCGCCTGCGTGCTCGCTGTTTGAACAATTCAACACCACCACTTCCTGCTGACGATGAAGACAACTTCTTTGTCGATAACGTGAAGATCCTCTTCCCAGACGAAGTGACAGACGTTGAATTCTCAAACATCTCGCTGATTTGGCCATACACAATGGCTCCAGCTTCACAGGCAACACGTGTTCCAGTTCGTGTTAAGATCTCGAACAACACAAACATTGCTGCTCCAGCTTTCTCTGTTCGTGTTCAGATCAAGCCAGACGGTAACGAAGCTCAGCAGATCTATTGCCGCACGATCACAGTTCCAACACTTGCTGGTAACCGTGAAGTATTGCTGCCATTCCCAGATGCTAACTTCCGTACAACGACACCAGGACAGTATAAAGTCACGGGCCGTATCTTCTTCCCAGGCAATGACTTGGATACATTGAACGACTCAACGTTCACAATGTTCCGCATGACGTTTGGACCTGCTTTCGCATACGAAACCAATCCAAACAATGCCACGAATGATGTTCCTAAGCTTCAGTTCTCAGGAATCACGGGTAAGGGTCTTAACCACCGTGGTGGTAACGGCGGTGGCGCTGGTGCATCATGGGGGCAGCTTGCAGGTGCAGGTGCTCAGTACTCGTCAGGTAGCTCATGGGGTCAGATCCCAGCTGGCGTAACTGCCAACGATATGTTTGGTGCAGATGCAGGAAATGCGTCCGGTCAAATCGCTATGCGCTTTACATTGTTCTCTCAGGATACAGTTGCTGGTTATCAGGCTTACTGGGCTGAACTCAATCAGGACGTTTTGAACATCTCGTTCTCGCTCTATCGTGACCAAGGCGGTCTGCCTGGTGATGAGCGTATCGCCAATTCGACGATCCTTCGTCGCCGTGGTGAAGACGAAACAGGTGCCTTTAACGAGCCACAGTTCGGTAAGTACGTAACGTACCTTCTCAACCAGCCAGTAGTCATCCCGCCAGGCGAATACTGGGCTTCTGTTGCTCAGATGGGTACTGAAGGTTATGAACTTGGTGCTTCTGAGTCTCGCATGGGTATGGTAACGACGTTGTACTCGGATATTCCAGTCTTCGGTATCGGTAACCGTACACTTTTGATCGATAAGAACTTCCGTATTCGCAACCGTTCAGGTGCGTTGCTTAACGACAACCGATTCGCATTTGAATTGACGCGATTCTCCGGCGACTGGGCTCCATTTACTCCTACAATTGGCAACCCTGGATACCCACACCTGAATGCTTTGGGCTCAAGCCTTGGATACCCGACATTCACACGTGGTTCATGGATTCCATTGCTGCGTCCATTCTTTGGAAATCGCTCATTCTCTAGCCCGCCAATCTTCGTTGAGTGCGGTGTGCCAGTTGAACTGTCATACTTTGATGCAAAGGCTCGCGCCACAGGTGTCGATGTATTCTGGGAAACAGCACAAGAGAAGAACAACGCCGGTTTCCATGTTGAGCGTCGTGGTACGAAGGAAGTCACGAACCTGACAACAGGCAAGACAATGCTATCATGTGTAGATCGCACAGCGAGCGTTGACAATCCTTGGGTTGCTGTTGGGTTTGTTAACGGTGTTGGAAATTCATCATCAACGTCGAACTACAAGTATTTTGATAACAACGTTTCTGTTGGTACGAAGTACGAGTATCGCCTCCGTCAAGTTGATGTTTCTGGTGCTCAATCGTTCTCGAACGTTGTTAATGTTGAATTTGGCAACGGTGCAGACGTAGCACTCGACAACAATTATCCTAACCCTACAAATGGCAAAACAACGTTCACGTTTACGGTGCCATTTAGCTCACGCGTAAAGCTCGAAGTGTTTGACCTCATGGGTAACTCCATCAAGACCGTCTATGACAATGTCGTTGCTGGCCAGTCAAATGCGTATGCAGTTGAATGGGATGGTCGACACAATGATGGTTCTGATGTTGCATCTGGATCATACATGTACAAGCTTAGTGTTGGTGAAACAGTTCTCTCGAAGACACTCACCATCGTACGTTAATTCGGCTTAAGCTCAATTTCAAAGCCCTTGGCACTATGTGCCGAGGGCTTTTTCTTTTTGCCTACTGCGTAAATTGCCCGTATGTCTACATTACACCTGAAGCGACTTCTTGAAAATGCACTGCGCAATCAAGCGCGTGCAATGGAGTATATCGCAACAACAGAGATCGATGCATTAGGCAACGCAGTTCAGTGTATCGTTCAATCAAGTCACGTTGTCACACTGGGTGTGGGCAAGTCTGCGTTTGTTGCGCAAAAGATGGCAGCATCGCTTATCAGTATAGGTCTTGATGCTCGCTTTTTGCATGCGACTGATGCTTTGCATGGAGACATAGGTATCATACGCCCGTCAACTACGATGGTTATCTTCAGTAAAAGTGGAGAAACAAAGGAGCTAGCCAGTCTTCTTGCCGTTGAACAGATGCAGCAAGCAGATCGAATCGTTGTTACATCAAATAGGCAATCGTCATTTGTACGCTCAGCTGACGTGCTTGTGTGCCTTCCAGACTTACCCGAGTATGATACAGACAACCTTCTACCAACGTCAAGCACGACTTCATCAATGGCTATAGCCGACAGCATTATAGCGGGGGTGGCGTCTCAGAACGCAACGACGGCTGACATCCTGCGGAGGACGCATCCTCAGGGTGCAATTGGTCGGATGCTTACAACAACAGTTCGTGAAGTCATTGATCAACATTCTACAATTCCATCGATTGCGATCGGTGCTCGGCTAACAGAAGCAATCAGTGTTCTCAACTCGGAAGCCCGGGGTATTGTGTGCGGTGTTAACGAAGCCGGCAGATTACAGGGTATCATGACAGATGGTGACATCCGTCGGCTTGTCCAACAAAATGCTGACATCCAAAACCTTCATTTTGCTGATGTCGCAACACGCAACCCAACGGTTGTCCATCCTGAGGCGTCGTTGCATCAAGCGCTTCGCTTGATGGAGGAGAGAGAGAGAAAGCTGTCCGTGTTGCCAGTAGTTAGCCATGACATGCAACTCCTTGGAGTTATCCAGTTGCACGATGTTGTATCGATGTAAGAAAACCGACTCTACAATCGGTGCTAGCGAACTATCGCGCTCTTGTCCGAACGGAATCCCGGCTCTTGGGCGACTGCACTGCCCGCGCCGAGTCTGGATTTGATGGCTGTATGGACTGCCGAACTGGAGAGTTTGAAGCAATCACATCTTTGCGAGTGATTGTGAGTTCTCGTAGGACTTCGTTTGATTTGGCAAACTGACGAAACGGCTCGCCATTTCGAGAAAATCGTATCGAGCCAGCATTGAAGATATTGTTGATGACAAATCGATCCATTGCTCCCCACGTGTATTCATTGTTCGGGACGAGCAAGACCTTTTCATTACGCTTGTTGTCAATCGTAATCGTGAATTCACTGGTATCGTCTGCAATCGCTAGTAGTCGAATTGAGTCTTGAGATCCAACTTCGATAATGGCGTCATTGCCCAATGAGACAGTATCTCCAGATGAATTTTCGAACACAACGTACGCTACGATTCCAAGCAACAGCACGATGCCGCCGATCACAAACATCTTGTTCTTGACATTGCGTTTCTTACGAAAAATCGCTGCATACGCACCTTGCACACCAGACTTCGATTGTTCGATGAGATTCGAAACCGTGTCGCTTGTCCGCTCTACTTGCTCGGTAGCACTGTAGTGTGATGAAGGGGGCTGTTCTGGTTGATAGCGATGCACTGTGCCCTGGGTATCAGGATCATCAAGCACCGCATGAATCAACTTTTGGGTTTCATGAGGTGGTATCTGCAGCGCGCCTGCAAGCGTTTTAACAAATGAGCGAACGTAAACGGCAGGTAGAACGTTGTACATCCCACGTTCAAGAGCAACGATGTAGGGCTCGCGTACCTTGGTCTGGTTCGCCAGCTCAGCGGTGGAGAGACCACGGGCCACTCGCTCTCGTTTCAGTCGCTCGGCTAGGGGGTCCACGTATTACTCTTGAAACATAGTTGATCGTTGATCCAGTACCGCAAATATGTTCCAAATGTAGTATTGGAAAAAGTAAAATTGTAGACATTCGGAGTATATCGTGAATTGGTCACTTTTGCCCTATGGTGCGTACGTGGCATTTGCCTTTGCCTGCATCCTGTTTGGCGGCCTCGCATATCGCCAAGTCATCGACATGCTCGAGTTGCGGGCGACCAAGACAGGAGAAGATCTCGATCTGTACTTCAGTGCGCCAGGGGTTGTCTATGCAGTTCTGGCTGCGTTGGCCCTTGTCCCCATCGGATGGCTCTGCTACGGAGTCGGAGAGCCCACAATCTGGAAGTATGCTCTGCCCCTTGTAGGCTTGGTGCAGCTGGTGCAGCTGGCGGGACGGTTGTACTTTCAACGACTTCGACTGAGAACTAGGGCAATCGTTGTGCGATTTGTTCTGAGGTCAGAAAGCACCATCATACAACATGCCGAAATCGAGAACGTTCATGTTTGCCGAAACCTGCTTTGGTCAACGATAACCATCACGGGGGCGCACAACAAGGTAGCTTCGTTTCGTATTTTTCGGTTCTCTGAAGACAGGCTGCTTGACAGAATACGTTCTCTTTCGGGTGTGCGCGCTACCGTTGATGCAGCTTGACGTTACTCACTTACGCATCTTGACATGAAACCATCCATTCGCATTGCCTCTGGTCAGGGATTCTGGGGCGATCTTCAACGAGCCCCCTACGAACAGGTTACACGTGGTCAGATCGACTACCTCATGATGGATTACCTGGCTGAGGTTACGATGTCGATTCTGCAGAAGCAGAAGATGCGCAATCCGGAGCTGGGATATGCAAAGGACCTAGTCGATGTATGTCAGGAGATACTGCCGCACATCATGGAAAAGGGCATAACGCTCATCACGAACGGTGGTGGGGTAAATCCGTTGGCAGCACGCGACAAGATCTATGAGGTCGCAAGGGGCTTGGGCATCACTGGACTTAAGATCGGAGTAGTTCTTGGTGATGACATTCTATCGCAGGTTGACGGCCTCATCGAGCAAGGTCATGAGCTGCGTCACATGGAATCTGGCGAGCCGATTGCTTCTGTCAAGCACAAGCTGCTGAGCGCCAACGTTTATACCGGCGCCTGGCCGATCGTTGAAGCGCTTCGTCAGGGGGCGCAGATCATCATCACCGGTCGTACCACCGATACCGGGCTTACGCTGGCGCCAATGATCCATGAATTCGGCTGGAGCCAGGATGATTGGGACAAACTTGCCTCGGGCACCGTTGCTGGTCACATCAACGAGTGCGGCGCGCAGGCGAGTGGAGGAAATTTCCTTGGTGACTGGAGATCAGTACCCGATATGGACGACATTGGGTTTCCGATCATCGAGGCATTCCCAGATGGGACATTTATCGTTACCAAACATGAAGGCACCGGTGGACGCGTCTCCCGCGAAACTGTCAGCGAACAGCTCATGTATGAAATCGGTGATCCAACATCCTATATCACACCAGATTGCATCGCCGATTTCTCAACGATACAACTCGAAGATCTTGGCAACGATCGTGTCAGAGTCTTTGGTATAAAGGGTCGTCCCAATACCCCAACACTGAAGGTCAGTGCGTCGTATCTCGACGGATACGTAGCATTTGGATCACTGACATACTCAGCGCCAGATGCCTACGAAAAGGCGCAAGCAGCTGATGCGGTGTTGAGGCGCCGTCTCGATCGACTTGGACTGACGTTTGACGAGATTCGCACAGAGTTCGTTGGGATGAACGCTTGCCATGGCGCGATTGCGCCAGCAATAGTTCCGAATGAAGTCATGTTGCGTATCGGTGTGCGAGGTAAAGACAAAAAGGCCATCGAGCGATTTGCCAAGGAGATCGCACCATTGATCCTGACTGGGCCTCCGAGCGCGACAGGTTTTTCTGGAGGCAGACCAAAGGCAACAGATGTTGTAGCCTATTTCCCAGCCCTTCTAGACCGTACAGTGGTTGACATGCGGGTTGTCGTCGATGAAATGTAGGGTCCTCGCTATCCTGTTGCTTGTTGCCACGCTGCATGCTCGTGCCCAGGATATCGTGGACAGCACGTATCTGACGCGTGATGAGTTTCGCTTTGCCGATGATCCTCGGTACACTCTTCTAGGCGGTACCCCTCGCAGAGTTACAGAGATTCAACCACTACCAACGATTGCGCTTGGTGCGGCCTACACGGGGCTATTCATGTTCTTGAATCACCACATGAGCAATTCATGGTGGCAGCGCAGTGTTGATTTTCGAGTGATCGAAGATGGCAATTACGCCAAGGGTGCTGACAAGGTAGGACATACCTACACAGGATACGTTGCCAGCACCGTCTGCGGAGATCTCTTGATGGAATGTGGATTTGACTATACCACGTCCACATGGCTTGGCGCAGCTATGGGGCTTGGATACATGACATATGTTGAATACCAAGACGGTCATGGAGCCAATTGGGGATTCTCTCCATCCGATGCCATTGCTAACACAGCAGGTGCAGCCGTCTACGTAGCCCGTAATCTATCGCCCTTTGCCCAGAACTTTATGCCTCGATGGTCATACATGCCCGCTAATGTTGTAGGCGAGCAGCCCACAAACGGACGTGAAGTGACCGTGCTCGATGATTACAATGCGACAACCTTCTGGCTCGCATGTAATGTCCATAACCTCTTGCCCCAGAGCGCCAAGCCATATTGGCCAGACTGGATGATGATTTCGGTTGGTTACGGTATCCGAAACTATGAGGTCTATCCTACTCTTGCCGATGGGACGCGATCTGCGACGCCCCTTCCGATCAAGCGGCGATTCCTGCTTGGCATAGATTATAACTGGGTGAAGATTATTCCTGAAGCTCAATCAATGGGCTTCTTGAATTATCTTCGACAGGGACTGAATTACGTGCGTTTGCCAGGTCCAACCCTGGAGTTTGGCGATGATGGAGTTCGATTCGGCCTATTCTACCCTTTTGCTATTGTGGTGCCATTCTGAAGATCAGCGTTATCGTTCCAACCTTTCAAGAGGAAAAGCTTCTCGATGCCACGCTTGCGGTGTTTAGTCGCGAGTGGCGCCGGGTGCACGACGCAGAATTGATCGTTAGCGATGGTGGAAGCACCGACGCCACGCTTGCTATCGCAGAGCACCATGCTGACGTTGTTGTTCAGCATACGGAATCACGCCGGCAGACGATCGCAGAAGGACGGAATAAAGGGGCTCAACAGGCGTGCGGAAATGTCCTCGTCTTCTTGAACGGTGATACCGTGCCAAAAGACATCGAGACGTTCACGAGGTGTTTAGAGCAGTTTGCGCTCCGCACCGGTCCTTATGCTAAGGCATCAGCTCTGGCATGCCCGGTGAGCTTTGATCCAGATGAGCAACAGCTGCGCGACAGAATCTTTCATGTTGTCTACAATTCCTACGTCCGATTGCTCTCGTGGCTGCGGGTTGGAGCTGGCAGAGGCGAATGTCAGGTAGTCCGCAAAGAGATGTTCGACCGCGTTCGTGGCTACCGAGAGGAGCTCGTGGCGGGCGAAGATTTTGATCTGTTTGCTCGCATTGGACTGCGCGGACGCGTGCTGTTCGCGCATGAGTTGCATGTGATTGAGTCTCCAAGACGGTTCCGCAAGTTTGGGTATCTTCGCGTTCTTGGATCGTGGACCATTAATGCGCTAAGCGTGATGTTCACAGGTCGCTCATCCTCGGATGAATGGGAACCCGTTCGATAACTTTACCTGTCCTGACCACTACCATGGATTACAAACTCGCCGGTGTTGATATCAAAGCTGGGGAAGAGCTTGTTGATGATATCAAGCCCTTTGTCAAAGCCACACGAACCCCCGGTGTACTCAGTGAGATTGGCCTATTCGGAGGCTTCTTTGACGCACGATTTCCGGATTATGAACATCCAGTCTTAGTTGCAAGCACAGACGGTGTTGGCACAAAGCTCAAGGTGGCTGTCATGGCAGGCGTTCACGACACTGTCGGACAGTGTCTTGTTAACCACTGCGTGAACGATATCCTGGCTTGTGGCGCTCGGCCGCTATTCTTTCTCGATTACTTTGCTACGGGCCGTCTTGAACGTGGTGTTGCCCGCGATGTTATTAAGGGCGTTGCCCAAGCCTGCGCAGAAAACGGCGCTGCACTTCTTGGCGGCGAAACAGCTGAGATGCCCTCGATCTACGCCGACGGTGACTACGACATGGCCGGAACAATTGTTGGCGTCGTTGATAAGCCCCGCATTCTCAATGGATCTCGCGTGGAAGTTGGCGATGTCCTCATAGGGCTTCCATCGACAGGCCTGCACACAAACGGCTATTCCTTAGCACGTGCTGCGCTGTTTCCGACGTACTCCGTTGATCAATATGTTGATGAACTTGGTCAGACGGTTGGGCAGGCGCTGCTTGCTGTCCACAGATCGTATCTGCATGCACTAACACCAGTGCTGGATGCCGGCCTTGCCACAGGGCTTTCCCACATCACAGGTGGCGGACTCGTTGGAAACACATCGCGCATTCTCCGCGATGGCATGGGTCTCGAGATTGCATGGGGCTCGTGGGACGTCCCCCCAATCTTTGATCTTATTCAATCAGCCGGTTCTATAGCCGATGCTGAGATGCAGCACGTGTTTAATCTTGGTGTGGGCATGATCGTTGTGGCACGTCCCGACAATGCAGATTCTGTAATGCGCCTGTTGGCTGATCATCATCCGTTCCGTGTTGGGGCCGTTGTTGCCTCCTGACCGGTATGCCAACTCCGCGATCATTGATGGAACAAGCCGAACGCATCCTTCGTGATGTGTTCGGCTTTTCTTCATTTCGCGCAGGACAACAGGATATTGTGCAGGCTGTGCTCGGCGGACAAGACGTAGTCGGTGTGCTGCCAACGGGTGGCGGCAAATCCCTTTGCTACCAGGTGCCGGCCCTCGTGTTCCCGAACCTTACCCTTGTTGTATCGCCCCTTATTGCACTGATGCAAGACCAGACAGAGCGTCTGCGACAGCGGGGCATAGGCGCGTATGCACTACATAGCGGTTTAACGCAAGGTGAGGTGAATGATGTTATCTATCGGGCATCACGAGGCGAGATAAAACTACTGTATGTTGCTCCTGAGAGGCTCGAGTCTCAAACGTTTCGCCGGCAGCTTCAGTCGATTCCGATGAGCCTGCTTGCTGTTGATGAAGCGCACTGCATCAGTGAATGGGGACACGACTTTCGTCCGAGCTATCGAAGCATTCTCGCTCTCTTCGAAACCAGGGAGCGCGTCCCGATTATCGCCGTTACAGCAACTGCTACTCCGGATGTGCGAACAGATATCGCGACCTCGCTCAAGCTGCGCAGGCCGATAGAGATCGTGCGTGGGTTCGCCAGACCAAATCTGAGCTTTGTGGTTGAACAGACAGCTGCGAAGGTGGAGTACGTCACGCGGGCTGCCCGTAAGCTACAGAACGGTTCGATGATCGTTTACTGCGCCTCACGCCGACGGGTCGAGACTATGGTCGATGAGCTCTGTAAACGCGGAATCCATGCTGCTGGCTACCATGGTGGTATGCCGCATCATCAGCGCACAGCAACACAGGAAGCTTTCCTGCGCGACGCCCTACAGGTGCTCGTGGCAACGAATGCTTTTGGAATGGGTGTAGACAAGCCCAATGTTCGGCATGTGGTCCACACTGATCTAACGCTTACACTTGAGGCATACTATCAGGAGGCCGGAAGAGCTGGCCGAGATGGAGATCCATCGACATGCACGCTGCTCTATCAACCCGAAGATCAGCGTCTGATGAAGTTTTATATCGAAACAACATACCCAGACAAACAGGAGATTGCTGCCGTCTACGACTACCTGTGCACCAGAGCCGGTCTCTCATTGGGCCAACGTTCTCAGACCCCGGTCATGGCTGATAATGCCAGCATTGCATCGGCGTTACATACCACTGAGGCAAGTGTGCGTGGCATAACGTCGCTTCTGGAACGGAACGGTCTTATCGTTCTCACATCTCCGCATGGAAGTGCTCGCATAGCGTTGAGGACAACGATAGAGCGCTTTACGCAGTTCACGAATCAGGCACCGCCTGAGTATCGTGCGGCATGCCAGGTACTGGAGCGCTACATTGGAAGCCGGGGGATCGGCCAGGAGATAGACTTACCGATCGTCGAGATTCTTCGCAGATCAGATGTGACGTCTAGTGAGCTTTCTCGCGCGCTTGCTGCTATGCAACTTGCCGCACTGGTGCGCTATCAGGCACCAAACTCGGGAGGGGGCATTCTCATACTCAATGAGCGGGTTCGTGGATCTGCCTTGCCCCTTGACCACGCAGTACTTCAACAACGGCGAGACAGAGCACTTCAGAAACTCAATGTCATGGTCGGCTACGCAGAGTCACGCCAGTGCAAGCGTAATGTTATTCTCGCATATTTCGGTGACCGCACTCACGAAGGTACCTGCGGTACATGCTCGAGCTGCACTTCTGCTAGCCAGCAGCGGACGCCCAT
>CANGZU010000015.1 GCA_947458785.1 Ignavibacteria bacterium | reverse complement strand
GCAGGCATGGTCCGCCAGGTACATCCGGAGTTCACACCAGAGCAGGTACATGCTACGCTCAAAGCGGCCTGTGTGTCGATTGATGAGACCAATCCAGCGCTGATCGGGCTCATGGGCAACGGCAGAATCGATGCCGCTAAAGCTATGTCAAAGGACAAACTGCGCTGGGCGACCATCACGAACTATCGGATGAACGATACAGACGCAGATTCCGTGTTTGAATCAACAGATACGATTGTTGTTTCACTTACTGTCAAGAACACACTGCGCCCACTCGATTCATGCTGGATTCGATGTAAGAACGGCAACCCAGAAATCGACCTCATTCTACTCGATACCATCGTACGTGTTGGACCCGTTGCGGAGGGTGGCGTTGTGCAGTTGGACAATGCCCTTCGACTCATCCTGCCGCAGAACGTTACCAGTGATGGTCAACTGCGAATTCTGGCACACATCTACGAGGATACTGTCAAGATCACCACAACGGCGCTGCAGACAGTTGTCAATCCGACCTATCGCACGATGCAAGGCAATGACATTACGGTCACGGTCAATTCAACAGGCAACATCGGCTTCAATGATTACTCATCAAACACCCAGGGCGTTGGGCTTCGATATCTTGATTACCCGAACATTCTGTTTGAAGGTGCCTTGATGCTTGGCACGGGGCCAAGCAAGCTTCCCAATGTTGCGCGTGGCGTGGAAACGTCAATGAAAGAGATGTCCTTTGCTGTGTCGCAACATGCGCGCATCTACAGTGATAGCATCCCATCGGGTCTTCGCATTGCGTCATCATTCACAGATGCAACAGACTTTTCGCCGCTCGGCGTCTTCGTGCGAGAAAATGTCATTTCGCTCAACGACGACTCGACACGCAACACGATGCTGATTGTGCTTCGGATCACAAACACATCAGATACGGCCTATTCAAATCTACATGTGTCGAAGTTCTTCGATTTTGACATCGGCGACGGCGGCTCGGGCGACATCTGCTCGTGGAGTAGTGCTGATCAGACGCTCTACCTCCGTAACACGAAGCTGAGCTCTCTGCCGCATGTCGGTCTGTCGATGATCTCACCTCACACCGTCAATGCCTTCGCCATGGATAATGAGGGGGCCAGCGATTGCCCCAGTATCTACGACGAATTCGCTCGTTCGGAAAAGTGGTTTGTGATGACGGGTGGTATCAAGCGCGCTTCTTCGCGCATCACGGATGTTTCGGCCGTCATAGGAGCGGGTCCAATGAGCCTTCTACCAGACTCAACGGTCGAGGTGTGCTTCGCTCTTGCTGTTGGAACAACACAGGAGCAGGTTCGTTCTGGTATACAGGCTCTGCGCTCGACCGCTGAGAACCTCGGGTACAATGTTGGCCGAAGTACCGTGCCCTCAGCCGCCGACGAGATCATCTCCATTTCGGGCGGCACCATGCAAAGCGCGGGAGATCGCGACGTCCGCTTCAGACTCAATGCACCGGCAAGTGTAACAATCGACCTTGTGGACATTCGGGGTGCCATTGTTTCAACGCTCTACAAAGAGCCGTACATCGACGCTGGATTGTACGATGTATCGGCCACACTACCCAAGACAGCAGCGGGCATGTACTTCGTTAGGCTCTTGACCAACCGAGGGCAATCAGCCCTGCCCGTCTTTATCTCCGCTGCAGAATAGCCACAGCCTCAACATGGTATGTCTGTGGGAACATGTCCACTGGCGTTACAGAGACAACATCGTAGGACTCATGAAGCAGCGCACAATCCCGAGCAAGCGTTGCCGGATTGCAGCTGACGTACATGATGCGCGGCGCTCCCACAGCGAGCAGGTGCCGAACAACTTGTTCATGCATGCCATTGCGTGGTGGATCGACCATGATCACATCTGGATGTGGGAACAGCTCTAGACGCTGCAGAGCAGAAGGATGGTGAAGATCAACAACATGGAACTCAACATTCGCTATACCATTGCGATCTGCATTGGCCTTTGCATCCATGATCGAGCTCTCAACAAGCTCTGCACCAACAACATGACGTGCACGTTTTGCAGCTGGCAGCGTGAGCGTGCCTGTTCCACAGTACAGGTCCCACACAACGCTGTCTTGAACTATGCCAGCCCCATCCATAGCCTTACGCACGAGATGCGGGAGCTGTATCGTGTTGGTCTGAAAGAATGAAAAGGGGCTGATGCGATAATGAATTCCATCAGAGACCTCTTCGATGTAACCTGGGCCAATTGTGGTTGCAATCGAACCTATGGCCACTGGCGACCACGTATCGTTGATGGCATGGATTACCGTGGAGTCCTTAGGAAGATGTACGGCAATCTCTGACCACGTCGCAACAAAACGCTCTTCTTGCTCTGACTGAGGAGTTGTTGTGATCAGCACCGTCATAACCTGGCCCGTTGCTGCGCTAGTGCGAATCACGAGATGCCGCAAGAACCCATGATGATCGCGCTGGTGGTATGCAGGCACAGGTATGGTCTCACGGCATGCATGTGTATGCTCAAGCACCTTTCCTGCATCTTCTGATTGCAGCATACACGAGGTGATGTTCCGAACCTTATCGAATCTTCCAGGTACGTGCAGTCCCAAAGCGAAGTCTCGAATGAACACCTCACCACTGTCGATTTCCTCTCTGGTAAGCCAGGCAGAACCGCCAAAGGAAAACTCCATCTTGTTACGATACCCAAACGATGCCGGTGAAGCCATCGTCTGTGTGATCTCGCCAACAGGTATGCGCGCCAGCCGTTCAAAAGAGTCAACAACATGCTGACGCTTCCATGCTATCTGATCTTGGTAGGAGAGGTGCTGCCACGAGCACCCACCGCAGATCCCAAAATGCTGACAAGGGGCTTGGATACGCTGCGGTGAGGGTTCAAGAACCTCTATGGTCTCGGCGATGATGTGTTTCTTCTTTTTACCAACGATACGTGCTCGGACGCTCTCTCCAGGCAATGCGCCCTTTACAAAGTGCACATGTCCGTCGATACGCCCAACGGCAATGCCCTCGAAGCCGAGTGCATCAATCGTTATCTCAATTTCCTGTCCGAACAAATTCTTACGCATGCATTGTCGTGGTATGTTTGAACGGCAAAGTTAACCCTGTAGTGGACTTCACGTTGAATTTCGTCGCTCCCCGTCTTCTGCTAGCTCTCATCATCATCGCATGCGGTGGAGCACTTGTTACTGGATTCCGTCTTCACGGAGATCCAACGCCGACCATTTCCTCGGTCTCTGTAACGCATACCTCAGCGGGCTCGACACTCACGCTCTACGGTACAGGTCGTCTAGAGATGCCAACCCAGATCGAGCGCACTGCCCGAGGATGGGTCTTGCGCCTTGCTCGCACATCAATCTCCGACGGCGCGATTGATGTTGCTATGATGAGTTCAAAACTTGCGTTTAAGACCGAACAGCGTGCCGGGGCATGCCTCTTCACTGTTGTCTCGACATACGATTCTATCACAGCCAAGCGCTCAGGCACAAACGACATTGTTTTAACGCTTATCACGAAACGATCATCGCCGAAGGAGCCTCAGCGAACTGTTGAACAACCAGCAGAGCGTGCTAATGTTGATGCGGGCACCAAGAAGGGGCCATGGAGTCTTGATGTCATCGTGATCGACCCCGGGCACGGCGGACAAGATGCCGGCGCTGAAGGCGTAAACGGTGCCTACGAAAAGCATGTTGTGTTGGCGATAGGTCGTAAACTCCGGGACATTCTCGCAAAGTCGATGCCGACTACGAAGGTCGTCATGACCCGGGATTCCGATGTTTTTATCGAGCTGTTCCGTCGCACGGAGATTGCCAACCAGGCAGGGGGCAAGCTTTTTGTGAGTATTCATTGCAACAGCATGCCAACTAAGCCACACCCTGCGCATGGCTGCGAAACCTACATATTGCGTCCCGGGCGCAGCGATGATGCGGCACGGGTTGCTCGACGCGAGAATGCATCGGTAAACTTCGAGACAGCTAAAAAGCGCTACGAGGGAATGACCGAAGATCAGATCATTGTGGCTACGATGGCCCAGCGAAGCTTTGTAAAACTTAGTGAGTCATTTGCTGTGAAGATCCAACGTGAGGCTACCTCTGGCGGAACCCTTACAGACCGAGGAGTTAGCCAGGCAGGCTTCTACGTGCTTGTCGGAGCTTCAATGCCAAATGTGCTAGTCGAGACAGGTTTTCTTTCGAACACCCACGACGCCGAGTATCTTGCATCCTCGAAAGGACAGGTAGCCATTGCGCAAGGTCTGGCTCGTGCCATACAGTCGTATGCGCGCGAGTATCAGCAGTCTTTGCAACACTGACGACCGTTTTTACACGTCACCACAACCCTTACTACGTGCCAGACACACAGACCTATACCGTTAAGCAGCTAGCATCAAAGATGCTACCATTCGTGCGTCCTGCATGGAAGCTCGTGGTGTTTTCGACAATTGCAAATCTTCTGTTCTCCGTTTCCAATGCTTTGATCTTAGCAGTTGTAGAGCCAATCTTTCGCACGTTGTTCGGTAGCACACCGTCGCCAGCCGCGGGCAAGACTCTTCCATCAGTCAACGGGATTAAGGCGATGTTCGACGAGTTGATCGCCACACTGCTGCAGGGGGCTGATCAAAGCAGCGCACTTCGCAACATCTCGCTGGTTCTGCTTGCACTGTTTGTGATTCGGGGCATCACGAAGTACATCGGATCTGTCCTTACAACACGCCTCGAAGAAGGCATCATGAAGCGTATTCGTGACACCCTCTTTCTGCATCTTACACGGCAGTCTCTCGATTATTTTGGTAAGCGCAAAGCCGGTGAGATCATTTCCCTACTAACAAATGACATCGGCATTCTCAATCATGCCACCATCAACTCTATTACTACACTCTGGCGTGAAGCATCGACGGTTGTTATCTATGTGAGCTTACTGTTTGTGATCAGTGCTAAGCTTACGGTAATCTCTGTTGCTGTTGCCGCTCTGGGTCTGTTTCTTATGCGCACGGCTACACGTTTGCTGCGCAGTTATGGAGCTCGCCTCCAGTCAGCACAGGCTGACTACACGTCAACACTCCAGGAAACGGTTCTCGGCATCAGAGTGGTAAAAGCCATGAATGTCGAGTCGTTCATCGCCAAGCGCTTTGTTGATCAAACTGCTGCATACCTGCGCCGCGCAGTCCGCAATACGCGCGTCATGGGGCTGATACCTGTCGTGAACGACACCTTCGGCATCATTGCACTGGTCACTGTGTTCTACATCGGCAGCCAGGACAGCGCTTCCGGAGTTATCACAGCATCCAACCTGATGACCTTCCTGTTCCTCTTGTTTGGCTTGATGCAACCGATCAGTGTAATCGCCAATACAGTGGCGGGAATGCAACGAGGTATCGCTGCAGGTGCTAATGTTGCAGCAGCGCTTGATACCGCTCCCAGCATCCAGACTGGCGATGCATCAATTCATGTCTCAAACAACGTCCTCGATATTCAGAATGTCAGTTTTGCCTACGGCGAGGTGAATGTCTTGGAGAACGTATCGTTCCGCGTTCATGCGGGCGAGAAGATCGCATTTGTCGGAGCCTCGGGGAGTGGCAAGTCCACGATGCTCGACCTGCTGCTACGATTCTATGATCCTGCATCTGGAACTGTCTCGATCTTCGGTCAGGACATCCGCACGGTTGACCTGAATCAATACCGCAGACTCTTTGGTGTTGTCTCACAAGAAGCGTTGCTCTTCCACGACACCGTTGCAAACAACATCAGCTTGGGTGAAGAACATGCTGATCGGCGTCAGATTGAGAATGTGTGTCGCATCGCACATGCAGACGCCTTCATAGGGCAGCTTCCTGAAGCCTATGATACCGTTATTGGCGATCGGGGCATGAGGATATCGGGTGGACAACGCCAACGCCTAGCTATAGCGCGTGCATTATTCCGTGAACCGGCTATTCTCATGTTCGATGAGGCTACATCAGCTCTTGATACCGAATCGGAGCGTTTAGTTCAAACGGCTATCGACGAGGCCCTCGTTGGTCGAACGGCCATCATTGTTGCGCACAGGCTATCAACGATCATTAATGCCGACCGCATCTTGGTGTTTGATCAAGGCAGAATCGTTGAACAAGGAACACATGCCGAATTGCTCAAACATGGAGGCGTGTATTCACGCCTGTACGAGATTCAATACGCAGGCAAAGACTCACAGACTAGCGAATCGTAAACAGCGTGTAGTTCTTCGATAGAACTGACTCTTCGTAGTAAGGCGCAAGAGCGGTCCGTAATGACTCTCTGAACTGACGATCTCTGTGCGGATGGAAGTACACAATACGCGCACTGCCTATCACGGTACTCAAGACTGCTTCGTCCGCGCCCGATGATGGCAGTGGAACACTCTGATATGTGTGCCCGGGTATCTGCCCGCTCATCCATCCACGAGTGTACCAATCAAGCTGCGCGTTCATCCCATCAGTAGGGTGGTGTCGGTGATAGACATACGTAAACGTATCATCAAACGGCCGACGCTCTTGCAGCTCATAGGCGACACTGCGAGCCCCCTGCAGAACAATCGGCGAACCAAGAACTATAAAGCAAAATGCGATAACAGCACCTGATGCAATTGCACCGTAGTAAACAGGTTTATAGAGACCACCAGCGAGATGCACCAGGCTTCGAAGTCCGCCAAGACGCAAACGCTGCACAATAACCACGGCAGCAAGTGCGGCCATCGCAGCAATGAACACCAAGCGCTGCAGACCTGACGCAGACGCAGCGTAGATCCCCAACACGGCAAGGGACGAAACCAAGAGAATGAGTAGTGCGCCGAGCAACAGATTCGGTGTCGATTGCGCTCGGAATGTCTCCATCGCATACACACTGATCATTGCGGCAGCTGGAACGATATGAATCAGCGCATGGAATCCTCGATCAGCATCAAGTGCAAGACCAATGATCGAGATCACAAACCATAAGGCAACCAACCCTACGATTGTCTCGCGTTCACGTGGGATCAACGTTCTGCGCACAACTACGCTGATGCACCAGTAGATCGCTACGGCAAGGGGCGAGCAGCTTGCAACAAGCAGCAGGACTGCATCGAGTGGTCCCGACGTAAAGATCATCGGCTCGGAGGCTGGAACGTCTATCGACGATGCAAGGAGCACCTGATCACCATAGGTTGCAAACATGACCATCAGCCATGGCAATGCTGCTAGGAGTCCAACTGCCCCCACAACAACCAGCACAGTGCGACGCGCAAGCAATGTGTATCCTGCCGAGAGTAGCATCAACGTAACACAGGATGCCGTAGAGACCCAGCCACAGATGGCGCAGATGGCGATGTATCCCACGGCATAGAGAACAACCAATGAGCGGTTTTTGGACTCTGCCATACGAATCATCATCAACAGCCCACCAAGCAGCAGCGGCAACCCAGCTACATCGAGATTAGCTTGGCGCCCGTAGGTCATCCATGGGATGCTTATGCCTGCAATGATCACTGCCTGCATAGCCCCTTGATGCGTAAGAAAACGCTGAGAGATCGCGTACACGAGTAACAGCGAAAGACCGATGCTCACAACTGAGAGCCATCGCACAGCAAACTGCGTCTCCCCTATAACGCGCATACCGACTGCAATAAGAGCTGGAACGCCCGGAGGCATCAGTCCCGTTGTAAGCCCACCAGGCGATGATGGGGCAACGTCGGCTGTCAATCCCTGCTGATGCATTGATTTACCTGCATGAGCAATGAACCCTTCGGGTGATGGCTGAATTTCTACCGCTGACATACGGATTACATAAGCACCGATTATCAGCAGAACAGCAGCGATGACCGTATGTTGACGTATTGTCATGGTACCTGGTAGATTGACTTCGGTGCGATGCTCAAGATCAATATCATGATGGCGAGCCATCCAACCAGTTTGCGCCGCGTTGAGAGTGGCGATTCATCAGCGATCACAGGGTGTTCGATCTTGATGAACAAGCGGACCATAATTAGCCAGAATGTCCATACCTCGCCAAGTGAAAAGAGCCACGGGGCTTGTGAGATCATCTCGCCAAGCGTGGGGTCAACCGTGCTTCGCAGCCACAGAACCCACGGTGAGAACTCTGCCGGATTGAAATCTACCGAAAGCAGTGTGTGGACGAGTCCGACAAGCCAGAGCAGTGCCAATGCAAACATGATCCACCAGAGAATGCGCCCGACTGTATGCTGGCGCTTGCCGATGAGTGCGTAAAGAACATGCCCTCCGTCGAGCTGCCCAAACGGTAAGAGGTTGAGGGCTGTCACAAACAATCCGAACCATCCAACGCAGAGAAATGGGTAGTGATAGATCTCGTTCATCGGAGGTATGAACACAATCCCATCGAAGACCCAACGAAAGAACGAGAATAGTAGCGTATCGCCAAACGTGAGCCCCTTGTCGGAGAATCCGTTGACCAGTATCTCGGGATGGATAGCGTAAAGATGCTCTGGTCCAGGCAACGTCAGGAAGCCCACCATAAGGATCGCAATACAAACCACAAAACCTGCAATCGGACCCGAGACACCGATGTCAAACAACTGGTCCTTCGTCATCATCGGGGTTCGCGTGCGTATCACGGCGCCAAAGGTACCAAACGGCATAATCGTTGGCGGCACGGGTATCACATATGGGAGTGACGACGGCAACTGATGCTTGTACGCGGCGAGGTAATGGCCATACTCATGCGCGAGCAGAAACGTCATCGTAAGCACTGCGTAAGAAAACCCAGCCGACCAGTTGGCGATCTCAAGTGGGTTAACACCAACCCATTGCGCACCGGCCATCATGCACGTAATGAACGTGGCCATGACCAGCAGCACATGGATCGTAATCTCCTTTACTTTAGGGGGCGTCCACCGGGACATGATCGAACGTGGTGCTGAAGGATCGAACCGTTGATAGCCCACAGAACTATTCTCCTTCGAGATGCGCCTTCTCAGGGCGCATCTGCGGGAAGAACAAGACATCGCGAATGGAGTCGTTGTTCGTGAGTAGCATGACAAGACGGTCGATTCCAACACCAAGTCCTGCAGTTGGAGGCAATCCGACATCGATCGCATGTAGGAAGTCTTCGTCTACGACCATCGCTTCATCATCACCAGCAGCGCGAATCACGGCCTGGTCTTCAAGACGAGCACGCTGATCAAGTGGATCATTCAGCTCAGAAAATGCATTGGCAACTTCCTTACCCATGATGAACAGTTCGAACCGCTCAACAAGACCTGCCTCGGTCTGGTGGGCCTTGGCAAGGGGCGACATCTCAACGGGGTAGTCCATAACGAACGTTGGTTGGATCAGGTGCGGCTGCACCTTAACGCTGAAGATCTCATCAAGAATCTTCATTGCACTGGCGGCCGGATCAACGTCCACATGGGCACTCTTTGCCGCAGTGAGCAGTTCCTCACGGGAAAGCCCACGCAGATTCAAGCCCGTATGCTCTTGGAAGAGATCGAACATCTTCTTCTTTGCGAATGGACGTGCAAACGAGATCTCTGTCCCCTGAAACTCAACCGTCTCCGAGCCGCAGGCATTCAAAACGATGGTGTTGAAGAGCTCTTCAACCATCTCCATCATCCAGATGTAGTCTTTGTAGGCAACGTAGATCTCGAGCGCTGTGAACTCTGGATTATGGGTCTTGTCCATGCCTTCATTTCTGAAGTTCTTCGAGATCTCATAGACGCCCTCAAAGCCCCCTACGATAAGACGCTTCAGATATAGCTCATCGGCAATGCGCAGATAGAGATCAACATCGAGTGCATTGTGATGCGTTACAAAGGGGCGGGCAGTTGCCCCGCCATAGATGGGCTGCAGGATAGGCGTCTCTACCTCTATCCATCCGCGCTCATCAAAGAACGACCGCATCGTGCGAATGATCTGTGATCGCTTGATGAATGTTTCCTTGATATCAGGATTCGCGATCAGGTCTAGATAGCGCTTGCGATAACGCTGTTCCTTATCGGCGATTGCGTCATATCGGGTTACCGTGCCGTCCTCATTTACTTCCTCCTTGCCCACGGGAATCACCGTAATGCTCTTGGTCAGCATGGTGAACTCGCGTGCATGTACACTGATCTCGCCCATGCGCGTGCGGAATACGAATCCCTCAACGCCCACGATGTCTCCAATGTCATACAGGCGCAGTAAATCGTAAGCTTCCCCGAGATCGTCTTTCTTCAAGTAAATCTGGATGCGTCCAGAAACGTCTTGGATGTGACAAAATGACGCCTTACCCATCTTACGAATCGCCATGATCCGACCAGCGACACGCACCGAGCTGAGTGCATCCGGCTGCTCATCGATGAAGCTGGTGAGAATCTCGGCTGCGTGATGCGTTCTGTCGAACGAGACCGGGTATGGATTGATTCCTAAGGAACGCAGTTCATGAAGCTTCTCAATCTTGATAAGCTCCTGTTCGTTCCGCTGCACACTTGACATCGATGACAGTCCTTGTTGTTCGGTGTTATGGTTGTTGCAAAGATAGCCGTTGGGCGCGGGCCTGGTACAGAATGATGCCCGCTGCTACAGATGCATTGAGAGACGATACGGCACCAAGCATCGGTATCTCGACGAGCACGTCGCATTGCGCTTGTACGCTTGGATGAAGTCCTTCGCCCTCACTGCCGATCACGATAATCGTGGGTCCGCCGTATACTGCAGCTGTGTATGGCGCTGTAGCAGGAATTGCCGTACCTACAATATTCCACCCCTTCTGCTTGCAGTACTTCAACGTCTCCGAGACACGCGGAATCTTGCAGATCGGGAGTGTTTCAAGCGCTCCGGCAGAGGATTTGATTGCAACTGGTGTGATGGGGGCGCTGTACTTGCTTGGCAGGATACAACCATAGACACCAGCGCCGTCTGCGCTACGAGCTATTGCTCCGAGATTATGTGGATCTGTAATGCCGTCAAGGACCAGCAGAATTGGGTCGGCACACGATGCCATCGCACCCTCGAGCATCTCGTCGAGTGAGATGGGAGGCTTCGATGCACGGAGTGCAATCACCCCCTGACTATCATTTTGTGCCAAACCAAGCGAGCGTTCAAGATCACTAAACTTGCGTCTGTCCATGGTTGAACAAACAACCCCGCGTTGCTGCGCTTCCGAGCGAATTGCCACAATGGGACCGCCCTCAGCACCGTATGCGATCAGGATCTTCTCAATCGTAGACCCTGATACGATCGCCTCGTATACGGCCCTGCGTCCGGCAACGTATTGTGAAATGTCGTGCGAAGAAGTGTTCATGAATACTTTGCCAAAACATCAGAAAAACGACATCCAAACTCGGCGACGTCTGTAAAGGAATTGTACAAGGGGGCTGGCGAGATGCGAATAACATCAGGTGTGCGCCAGTCTACGATAGCTCCACGTTCAATCAACGCCGTGAAGATCTCTTTGCCGTTTCTGTCGAATCGGACACTGAGCTGCGCTCCGCGATGCGATGGTTCTTTGGGCGTGATGATACGTATCCAATCGCGATCGCCGATCGAATCGGTGATAACTTCTTGGAGGAATCCTGTTAACGCATCACGCTTGCGGAAGATATTCTCCATGCCAGCTTCAACAAAGATTTCAAGCGAAGCACGCATGGCAGCCAGCGGCAGGACCTGTGCATTGGAGAGCTGCCAGCCACCAGCGCCATAACTAGGGGTAAAATTCCGAGCTAGTTCGAATCTGGTGGATTCCTCATTGCCCCACCATCCGGCCAGTCGCTGCAGTGAGCGCATCTCAGCAAATCGTTCGTGCACGAACAGACCGCCAACGGCACCTGGACCAGAGTTTAGGTACTTGTAGGAACACCACACGGCAAAGTCGACGTCCCAATCATGGAGATTGAGCTCCACGTTGCCAACAGCATGGGCAAGGTCAAAACCTACAATGGCACCGACTTCATGACCAACACGAGTGATCGTTTCCACGTCGGCACGCGACCCATTGTAAAAGTGCACGCCGCTGATCAAGACAAGGGCAACCGACGACCCGTGATCACGCAGGGCCTCGATGATATCCTCAGGTGATGCGAACTCACCGTTTGCTGGACCTACCTCGATCAGGGCATCGTTGGGCTCGAATCCACGAAACCTCAGGTGCGTTTCAACAGCATAACGATCTGATGGAAACTCTTTCTGCACGATCAGGATCTTGTAGCGCTCTGGTGTCGGATTGTAGAACGAGGCCATCATGAGATGAATGTTCACCGTTAGCGTGTTCATGGGAACTACTTCATGCGGCTTCGCACCCACTATCGTTGCAAGGGGCTCGGCAAACCACTGATGGTAGGAAAACCATGGCCTGCGGGAGTGGAAATGACCCTCTACGGCGTAATCCCGCCAGTCCTCAAGCTCCTCACGCACATAGGTCTCTGCAGTCTTTGGCTGCAAACCCAAGGAATTGCCGCAGAAGTACAGTGCAGATTCATCCCCATGTTTAGGGAAGTAAAACTTGTCACGAAACGATGACAAGGCGTCGTCTGAATCCCGCTGGAGTGCCGTTGTTTTCCATTTCTCGCGCTGCTGTTCTGTAACGTTCATTGAGGTATTACGTCGTTGTAGTTGTTCGTGAGTTACTAATTTGCACTTTCTTTTCGCACGCGGAGTTGAGCATGAAGCTCGCAGGTTTGGTACGTAACATCATCCTCTTGGTCACGCTCACATTGGTGGGCTGTGATGCCATTCACTTCATGGATCGTAAACGTACCATGGCTATCTCATGCAGGCGTCCAACGGCCCAGTACCTGAACACTGCGGCAACCATCTTCGACCAGCATGGATTTACCGTCGTAGAACGCAACGACAATGAAGGTGTCATTGTTGCTCAGGATTCTATCCAAGAGCTCGAGTATCGATACACCGCTCTAGTGCGAACCTGGCGTCTACATCACACAGGAGATTCCTTGTTCGTTGATGTCTACTCAGTATCGACGCGCCTAGACGGAAGCGACGTCACGCAGACCTGGGACAAGAAGTGGTCGGGCGAGACGGTCAAGGCTTGGATGCGCCCCATCTTGTCATCCTTGGAGTCGTCCTGCGGCGGTGCAACACCACTTGGACGCCCCTAACGCAACGATCAAAGCTGAATAAGTCCGTCGGGAATCTCTAACTCCATCATCAGCATGGCTGATGCAACCGTCTTTCCTTGAGCATCAAGTTTGAGCGATACCGTGCCGCCGCCACCCAGAGTGTTGTTAAGCACAAAGTTTACAGCCCAAAGATTCGGCAGCTCGTAGCGCTCAACATCTCCAAGGCACAATCCAGCGAAGTACTCTTTGACACGATCCTTCGTCAGGTACTGCTGCAGCACTGGGTACCATTCGGGCTTGTAAGCGATCACACCGCAGTTCGCTGCATCACCTTTGTCTCCGCTGCGGGCATGGGCGATTTGTGAGAGTGTAAGTTTCATGTTGCAAAAATACGAACCAAGCGCCTCGTGCGTCATTACAGGCAAAAAACGGTAAATTTGCGCCGGAGGCAACCATGAATCGAATCATGTTTAAGTCAAAACTTCACAGAGCTCGCATCACCGAAGCGGATCTCTATTATGAGGGAAGCTTGACGATAGATGTTGAACTTATGGAGCTTGCAGACCTTGTAGCGTATGAAAAAGTCTCTGTTGTCAACATCAACAACGGAGAACGCTTCGAGACGTACGTTATTCCTGGTACAGCTGGCAGCAGAGACATTTGCCTTAACGGCGCTGCTGCGCGCAAAGGACACGTCGGCGATGAAGTGATCATCATCAGCTACACGTCAGTATCCGACGAAGAAGCACGCGCCTGGCAGCCTACGGTTGTCCTTGTGAACGAAGAGAATAATCCTGTTTCTGTTGACAAGAGCGTCGAGGCCTACACCAAGATGCCGCACAACAACTGACCACCATCCATGTCGAATTCAATTGCTGTTGCCATTCTCGCTGCCGGACAAGGTAAGCGAATGGGTAATCCTGACCTTGCGAAGGTCCTTCACCCTCTCCACAGTCGCCCCCTACTTGGATATGTTCTCGATCAAGCATCGACGCTGCATCCTGAGCATGTTGTGGTGATCGTTGGACACCAGCGTAGCGCGGTGCAGGAGTTTGTCTCATCGGCCATGCCAAATGCCATATGCGTGGTGCAGGATCAGCAGCTGGGCACGGGACATGCTGTTCAGCAGACCCACAGTGTTCTTGCCGGTGCCGATTGCGATGTCCTCATCCTCAGCGGTGACGTTCCACTGCTAACCCAGCGCACATTGTCGGCATTTGCCGAACATCACAGAACTTCTGGTTCCGTTGTGTCTGTACTCAGCTGCGCTGTCCCCGATCCAACCGGTTATGGACGGATCATCCGCGGCGCAGATGGCAATCTTGAGCGTATCGTGGAGCATAAAGATGCATCAGACCTTGAACGCCAGGTTGCCGAGATCAATTCAGGCATCTATATCGTGCACAGTAGCGATCTGTTCGATGCGTTAGCAGGACTCTCAAACAACAATGCTCAGGGCGAATACTACCTGACCGATATCATCGGCATCCTGCAGTCACAAGGCAAGAGCGTTTCTGCCTGGTTAGCCCCCTCGTGGGAGGAGCTCCATGGTATCAACACTATCGCAGATCTTGAGCGTGCTGCACAGATTCTTTCTGAAAGGGGCTCGAAGTGATTCAAGCAATCGACCATGTTGGCATCGCCGTGCGTGATATCGAGGCCAGTAAAGCACTCTACAGTAAGCTTTTTGGCGTTAAGGAGTTTCACGAGGAAACGGTTGAAGCTGCGGGTGCTACGGTGGCTTCATTCATGATCAACGGAGTGCGTATCGAGCTCGTGTCTCCTCTTGCAGAAGACACACCGCTTGGTAGGTACTTGGCAAAGAATGGCGACGGTCTCCACCATGTGGCATTTCGCTCATCTGACATCAACAGCGACATTCAAGAACTCAAGCATGGAAGTTTTGACTTCATCTACGACGAACCGATTCCGGGCGCGCATAACATGCTTGTGACATTTCTTCACCCAAAAACAACGGGCGGAGTGTTGTTTGAACTCTGCGCACCCAAGCCACAATCATGAGCAGACTTACCCTTCTCCGCCACGGTCAGTCACAATGGAACCTCGAGAATCGATTCACAGGCTGGGTCGATGTTGATCTAACGCCAGACGGAGAAGCTGAGGCGCGTCGCGCCGGAGCTCTTCTGTCGGATGTTCCTGTTGATGTGCTGTTTACCTCTGTGCTCAAGCGAGCTATGAGAACAGCAGAGATCGCATGCACTGAAGCTGGGCTGCATGACCTCCCTACGCATCGCGATGAGGCGTTAAATGAACGTCACTACGGCGAGCTGCAGGGCTTGAACAAGGCCGAGACTGCGCAGAAGTACGGCGATGAGCAGGTGCACATTTGGCGTCGCTCCTTCGATGTGCCCCCACCAAACGGCGAATCTCTCAAAGACACGCTGGCGCGCGTCGAGCCGTACTACCGTGAACACATTGTCCCGCTCCTGCAGCAAGGCACGAACGTCCTCGTTGTTGCCCATGGCAACTCACTTCGATCACTGATCATGTTTGTCGAACACCTTTCTCCAGAAGAGATCCTCAAGACCGAGATTGCAACTGGAGAACCTATCACCTATGAACTTGATACCAACCTGGACGTCATCAATAAGACAATCCTTCACAAGAGCACGTAACATCGCATTCGTTGCTGCGCTGCTGTGTGCATGTCATGCACGCGCGCAAGAAACGTCGCCCGTTCTGCGTGCGATGGAGGCCGAGCTGCAGCGCACTATGAGCGGACTAACGTCTGCAACTCCAGCCCCCTACTTTGTTGCCTACTCAATCACTGAGGTCTCGTCGACGCTGATTTCGGCCTCGATGGGTGCGCTCGACGCTGATGTCACGACGAAGCGACGGATCTTGGATGTTGATCTGCGTGTTGGTTCGCACAAGCTCGACAACACCCGCAGTATTCGCGGCGTTGCCTTCGAGATGGGAAGGGGCACGCGCGGCGTTGAGATGCCGCTCACAGACGACGAGCGTGCATTACGCAGCGTGATTTGGTCTGCCACCGACAAGGCATACAAGTCTGCCGCAGAGCGCTATGGCAAGGTTGTGACCAATCTTCAGGTGAAGGTAAAGGAGGAGGATTCTTCTGCAGACCTTTCGCAGGAGCAGGCACACCGATACATCGGTCCGATTCAGCCGCTGGTGTTTGACACAACGCTCTGGCGTGAACGCGCTCGCAAGCTCAGTGCTATGTGCTCAGGCAAGGCGCATATCCTCACGGGCAGAGTCACGTTCCAAGCAGAGAATCTGGTCAAGTATTTTGTCAACACCGACGGCTCACGCATTCAAACATCAGAGCCAATTGTAAAGATGTTTGTGATTGTCAAGAGCAAGGCAGACGATGGCATGAGCCTGCCGTTGTATGAGAGCTATTCAGCTTATTCAGCCGACCGGCTGCCGGCAATGTCTGAGCTTGAAGCAGATGTGCGCAGACTGCTCGACCTAAGCATCAGACTTCGGACTGCGCCATTGATGGAGACCTACACAGGTCCTGCTATCCTTTCTGGTCGGAGTGCCGGCGTGTTTTTCCACGAGATCTTTGGCCACCGAGTTGAAGGTCATCGACAAAAGGATGTCAACTCAAGTCAGACATTTAAACCTTTCTTGAACAAGAAGATTCTCCCTGAGTTTATCAGCGTTGTCTTTGATCCAACAATCAAAGAGCTCGCAGGACGAGACATTGTAGGTGCGTTCATGTTCGATGATGAAGGCATGCCAGGCAAGCGGGTTGTGGCTGTCGATAGTGGCATCTTCAAAAACTTCCTGACCAATCGGAGTCCGATCGAGAACTTCCCAACCTCAAATGGTCATGGACGACGGCAAGCCGGCTTGAAAACTGTTGCGCGTCAGTCCAACCTTATCGTTGAGGCCAGCAGGCAAGTTCCCTACGACACCCTTCGAGCTATGCTTCGCAGGGAGTGCATTAAGCAGGGCAAGGAGTTTGGCTTGTTGTTCGAAGACATCCAAGGGGGCTTTACCTTTACCGGCCGTACTGTCCCAAATGCATTCAATGTGCAACCACTAGTGGTCTTCAAGATCTATGCTGATGGGCGTCCAGACGAGCTTGTACGTGGCGTTGACCTGATCGGCACGCCGCTTACAACATTCAACAACATTGTGGCAGCGGCCAACGACATCGGCATCTTTAATGGCGTCTGTGGTGCTGAATCCGGTGGCGTGCCAGTAAGTGCGAGCTCACCAAGCTTGCTGGTTTCAACCATTGAGGTCCAAAAGAAACAGAAGTCACAGGCGAAGCCACCACTTCTTGCCGACCCAACAGTGCGCACGACAGGAGGTCAGCCATGAAGCAGTTGCAAGCACTTATGATGACGTTACTCATAGCTGCGCCGCTATACGCTCAACAGATGAGCGAACAGGAGATCTTTCGCGCTCTGCAACTCGAAATGCAGCGTTCAATGCGCGAGTTGCGCATTGGCGAACTACCAGCCCCCTACCACATCGAGTACCTTCTACAGATTCGTCGTACGGTTAGTATGCATGCCGTGCACGGGGCTCTCGAGGATGTTGATTCAGGAACGCGTGCTGTATTGTCAGTGCGCATACGCATTGGCACGCCAAAGTTTGACAACACGAACTTCTTCGACGTTAGCCTGGGGTTCTTTGGATCGAGTGATGATGAAGAAGGATACAAGAACAGGTTGATTCCATTCGAACTAAGTGCCGATGTTCTGCGCCGTGAGATATGGCTTGCAACAGATGCCTGCTACAAGCAGGCCGTTGAGATCTACTCGAAGAAGGAATCAACGCTCAAGAATCGCACGCGCAAAGACACGACGTGGGACTACCGTATTGCTCAGCAGTACACTGTTAATGACCTGCGCAGCGGCGTCTACAAGCCGAATGCATCGCAGCTTATCGAGCGCGCGCAGAGCCTAAGTGCGATCTTTCGTGATTACCCAAAGGTGCAGGCTTCAAGGGTTGGCATCGAGGTGATTCCCAAAGAGACGTTCTATATCAGCTCAAGCGGATCTCGCAGTCACAAGATTGAATGCAGCGCCGGACTTGAGGTTATTGCAACAACACAAGCATCAGACGGCATGCCGCTGGCACAGACGTATGCGATATATGCGCGCACGCCCGATGAGTTTCCGTCGATGGACTCGCTGCGGAAGAGTGTAACAACTGTTGCTCAAGTGTTGTCCGATCTTGTTGATGCTCCAACGATCGAGGCGTATTCAGGTCCGCTCTTGATTGAAGGTCAAGCTGCCGGTACACTTATTGGTCAGTTCTTTGCGCCCAACCTTGTGGCGCAGCGCCAGCCCCTTTCCGAGGGTGGCTTCTCTACCAACGAGCGTACGATGGCCTTTCAGAATAAAATCGGAGCGCGTGTGCTTCCCGAGTTTATCTCGGTAAGCGCAGAGCCGCTCACGCCTTCACATAGTACCGTTCCGCTTACTGGACATTACCTCGTCGATGATGAGGGTGTTCCAGCGCAGAATGTCGAGCTTGTGAAAAAGGGGTATCTCCAAACGCTACTCTCATCACGCGTGCCGACCAAGCGAATCGATTCGAGTAACGGCCATCAGCGTGGAGGGGGCTCAATGTTCAGTATCATTTCGATGAACTGTCTTGATCCCAAGAAGTCGAAGACAACGGGTGAATTGAAGAAACACCTTCTCAAGTTGGTGAAGGACCGCGCTCTTCCCTACGGCATCATTGCACGGTTGGCGATGGATCAGAATCTGTTGTTCACCGGTGTGTTCCGTCAGACCGGATCTGATCTGCCAATCTCACAAGGCGAGGGCAAGCTTGGGCTTCTTCGTGCCTACAGGGTCTACCCTGACGGACGTGAGGAATTGATTCGCGGCGTGGAGGCAGCCGGTATCGCGCCGTCGCTGTTCAAAGACATCTTGGCAGTATCGAAACAGAAGTCTGTTCACAACTTCCTTGCTCCAAGTGTTGTGCCGTCGTTCATCAGTGGTGGGGCCGCCTATGTCCAGGCATCGATCATCACACCGGACATCTTGATCGAGGACGTCGAGGTACGTCCGCTCGAGGGCGACATGCCGAAACCACCCGTCCTCGGCAATCCGGTTGCGGGCAATTAATCGATCGTGTAACGGACGCCTGCGTAGACCATTTGCGGATCCATCGGGCCCCATGTGAGTGAAGCATCGAAGTACGTCCCAAAGGGGCTCTCCGTACCGAGGATCGGATTTGACTGGATGAAGTTCGTCGCATTCTCAATGCCGACGTACAACTCCATTGCGCCAAACTTTCTCGTCACCTGTCCATTCACGCGCCAGTACCCAGGAAACTCCGTCTGCAACTGATAACGGGTGATGTTACCCTCGGTTGTTGGCAAACGTCCAGGACCATTCCAAGACACCGTTGCATCAAACTGCCAGTCTGTTGGTGCATAGGAGATCGTATTCAGCACACGAAGTCTGCTCATCATCGGACGCTGCTGCATCGCACCATTGTAAGGGGCTTGCACATCAACCCAGCGCACTGCACTCAGAAGGTCAAGCGCTGGCAAAGGTGAGAACATTGCCTGGATCATAACGTTGGTTGCAAAACTCTCTCCGCTGAGATTCGTAAGCCACACTTCACGGACAGAACGATCATAGTCAACGACCAACTGGTTGGTAAACCGTGTGTGATAGACCTCTGCATCAAGCGTCAATGGCCTATCGGCTACTGTGAGATACGTAGTCAACGAGGCACCAAGGTTCCAAGAATCCTCGGGACGGAATGTTGAGTCGAAGTTTACTTGGCGTGAGTTGATAAACGACGATACATTCTCTGTGATCACCGCTGGTACTCTCCAGCCGCGGCCTACCGATGCACGAAGATGGACATTCTCAACGATGTTCCACTTGAGGTGAGCTCGCGGCACAAAACGTGATCCATACATGTTGTGCAAATCATTGCGCACGCCGCCAAGAATTGTCAGACTCTTCGATGGCTCGTAGGTCGCTTCGGCATATACCCCAGGGACATGCTCAGTGCGGTCGTATCGATTTCCATAGACGGTGGTTCCCGTCGCCGACAACGACTCACGTACGTTATCGTACAGGTACGATAGCCCTGTTACAACCTTGAACTGTTTCGTAAACGGCAGAGCGGCAACACTTCGCAGCTGCAATGTCTGTTGCTCACCATGCGCAGCCCGCGTACCAAACTCTGAGTGTTGCTCATGGACCGATCCTGCAGCTACGAAGGACACTCCGCTCCCCTCTTCAAGGTCTTCGAATGGATTGAGAAGGCCAAACTTGATGATGGTCTCAAGTCTCTGAATGTCCGTCGAGATGTCGTAAAGAGGCATCGAATCATTGTGACGCTGCATATGCGCACCATGAACATGAACGGGGCTCTGTCCGGATTCATACCGATCTAAGAATCCACGAACCAGAACCTGCCATTCGATCTCATCATCGTTATACATCCATCGATGCACCAGATTTGCCTGACGAAACGTTGGGATATCTGCGAACCCGTCGTTGTTGTTGTCCTGCCCCATGTCCATTTTTCGCAGGTGCGCCATGGTCATCGTCGAGAGCTCGTCGTTTACCTGCTGAGCCCCGTAGACATTGATCTCATACCGTTCCATGGTGTTGGCGTACGCATTAACGTAGAGTGATGGTGCTGTGCGCGGATTGTGCATGCAGATGTTTATCTGTCCGGTCATGGCCTCGTATCCCGTGGTAACCGATGAAGCCCCTTTCGAGATACTGATCGACTCCATAAAGGGGCCAGGGATATGGTCAAGTCCGAAAGGAAGCTCAAGCGAGCGAACCGTTGGCACCGCCTCGATCAAAAACTGTGTGTAGACGCCGCGCAGCCCCAGAAGCTGAATCTGTTTTGCGCCGCTAACAGCATCGGCAAAGGAAACCTCGACGGATGGGTTCTTTTCAAACGACTCGGCAAGGGAACAGCAAGCAGCCTTCGTCAAATCCTTCTTAGAGATTGTCTCGGTCTTGAACGGCGATTTCGTGATAGTTGGTCCTGACTCGGCCTCTACACGAAGCTCAGACATCGATTCGGGCTCAAGTGTGATCGTAAGCTCGCCGGAGGCCGATACAACCAACCTGACGGTTTGGAATCCAACGGCACGGCAGATGAGTGAGTCTGCACCAGAGGAGCGAACTATAGCGAACCGACCATCCTTGTTCGTAAAAACACCGTTCTTGGCACCCAACCACTGGATAGCAGCTCCTGGGATTGGTTGAGTCTCTGGGGTGGCCGACAGTACGATGCCGCGGATGGTATCCTGACGCGCTTCACGCGGCTGTGCAGCAGCTCGTACGGTGCCGAAAAGGCACACGACAACCGTTGCTATCTGGATAAAAAAGACGCGGTAACGCATGGGGCAATAGTACGGAAAACGGTGGTGCTTAGTATATTTGGCACGTATGAAACGATTGCTCACAGCCCTACTTGTTGCCCTCTCGCTCGTTGTGAGCGTGCAGGCAGTGCAGGTAACTCTTCAGTACTTCCAAGCCAAATCCAACGGTAATTCTATCGTTGTTGAGTGGAAGTCTGCAACGGAGTCCGATGTTGCACACTACGAGGTAGAGCGTGCAGGAGCAGATAAGCAGTTCCGCTATGTAACAACTGTCTCTGCAAAGGGTAGCAATCAACCTTATTCCTTTAAAGACGACGAGGCCTTTGGCAAGGGCGATGGTGAAAAGAACATCACTGCCAACTACTTTACCTATAGGCTCAAGGTCGTCACACAAGACAAGAATGCATCGTATTCCAACACGGTAGGTGTCGTGCACAACGTAAGCGGCATCAAGCGTACCTGGGGTATGATCAAGGAAATGTTCCGGTAATTGTCAACGTGATCCAGAAACGTAGCACACTCGCAGCGCGAATAGGGTTGATCCTGTTCGCGCTTTGTTGTTGGTACCATCCGCTGAGTGCTGACGAAAACCCGCCGGCAGACCGCTGCGGATTTGGTGACCGGGCTTCGAAGAATAGGATACGGACCGATCAAGATGTGCGCATCCTCGGAACGCGGCCGCCCCTTCCGGAATATGCTGAATCGGGTGATGGCCGATTCCGTGTTCACTATGCTCTCAAGGGCAGCAATGCTGTCGACACAACCGACACAGATAGCAACGGCATCCCCGACTATGTGGATGAATGCCTTGCGGCCCTTGATAGATCATGGAAGCTTGAGATCGACACATTGGGATATGCCGCACCTCCAACAGATGATACCGCTGGTGGGAGTAGCGCAATCGACGTGTATCTGCGCGACCTTGGTCGTGAAGGATACTATGGCATCACAAATCTCGACCGCCTGCTTGCCCTGACTCCTTCGGAGCGGTATACCACGTGGATAGAGATTGACAACAATTTTAGTCCGACAGACAGCACATGGTCGGGCAAACAGTCGTACTCAACATTCGGCGTAGACGCCCTTCGTGTTACCTGCGCACATGAGCTACACCATGTGATCCAGAACGGGTCATATGGCTTCAGCGTCCAGCATCGTATGGTCTATGAGCTTTCATCTACTTGGATGGAGATGCGCGCTTATCCAGAGGTTCGTGACTGGGCTGTATGGGCATCGTACCTGCTCACACGACCCGAGTTGTGGCCGTTGTCCAAGTCCAATGCACTCAATGGATACTGTTGGGGATGGTTTGGCAATGTGCTCACAGCCAACAATCGCGACCTCATGCTCGCAACATGGAATGTTGTTGGGCAAGGGGCTGATCCATTCGCAGCCCTCATAACGGCATGTTCAGCATCAGGCACATCACTGAACGAGCTTTTCTGTGCATCGCTGTCGAGTCTGTACCATACTGGTAAACGAGGGGATAGAAATTTACATCTACCAGGCGCTCAACTGTTGCCTGAGATCAAGTTTGCCTCAGACATCACCGTCGATGGCATCGGCGAGACCGTCTCATCAAGTATTCGTCCGTTTGAGGTTCTTGCATCCCGCGCAAATGTTCCATCGCGTGCAGGAGAACCTGTCAGCATGGGACTCCTATCAGTATGGTCAACGCCTGCTAGCATTCTGCTGCGTCCCGATTCCGTACTGACGTTCTCGATCGCCTACACGCCCAATCCGGTAGCCAACGACGAAGCGATCCCGGGATCATCATGGGGCATTCGCTTCACACCGAGCGAATCGGTGTGCCGATACAGCAGCGGCATTCAGTTGCTGGTAACACCAGCCCCCTACCCACAGCCGTATGAACTTTCAGCGCATAGCCTGCTCTACGTGCCCGTATCCGGTGCATCCGCCGGAGCTGAGGTGCGTTTGCAGCTCTGCGATCTGGGGTTGCGTCCACTTACACCGGAACTGGTTACGTCTGTTGATATTCACGATGACCGTCTCGTGGCAAAGTTCCCTCTTGCCTCGCAGCTAACGCCGGGTGTGTACTTGATCACGGTGGGCCAGGATTCTGTCGAGACCATTATTCACAAAGTTGTGATCAAGCGATGATTACCACGCTTGTTGCACGGGGGATATCAAAGTCTTTTGGCAAGCGCTCGGTGCTCAGTACCTTTAGCCATGAGTTTGTGGGTGGGGCCATCACCGGAATTGTTGGGCCAAACGGCAGTGGGAAATCAACATTGGCAAAGATTCTGGCAGGCTTGCTTCGTCCGGATACTGGAGACGTAGAACTTCGGCTGGCCAACCAGATGATTCAACGCGTCGACATCCCATTTCATTGTGGATACGTAGCTCCGTACTTGACGCTCTATGATGAGTTTACGCCGCATGAGTTGTTGGTCATGCATGGGGCTTTTCACGGTATAGACCTACCGAGTTCATCCTGTGATGAGATCATACAACGTGTAGGTCTTAGCGCGAGAGCAACATCGCGCGTGCGGACATTTTCCAGCGGAATGCGTCAGCGTGTAGCACTTGCGCTGGCTGTATCGATCGATCCGGCCGTTCTTGTGCTCGATGAACCATCGACGACACTTGATGAAAGTGGACGGCTCATTCTCACGACCGAAATCCAACGTGCTTCACAACGCGGCGCCATCGTACTGATCGCCACCAATGATGCTCGTGAGCGAGATCTGTGCACACACACGATCGAAGTAGCATAATAACGAACAAGGGCAGCCGTGTGGCTGCCCTCCAGATTGATGCTTGTTTGTGTGCTGACAGTACTTACTTGGCGGGTACTGCTGTTCCTTGGAACACCGGACTTTGTGATTCCTGGACAAATCCATAGGCGCGCAAGTCAACATCTGCGTGGTCGCTGTGCGATGTCTTAAAGCGAACACCGCCTGAGTAATTACCCTTGGCCATAGGAACAACCTTGGCCACGATTTCCAAACGCTCCTTCGGCTTAAGCGTAACACGTGATGTCTGGTTGATAACGAGGCCTCCATCTGTGCTCCAATCGGAGAGTATCACCGACTCATCAGAGTTGTTCGTTACCTCGACCTTTGCTGACTGCTCTTGTCCAACCTTGAGGTCTTGGAACGAGAAATACATTGATGGTTGGAACATTAGTGCGCGCTGGATGTCTGCTTTGAGCCATACATACTGCGAGCGGATCGTTGTGTCTACGGCATTGGGAAGGGGCGTGTTGGAGGCTGACTTGTATGCCTTGTACGCATCGTTGCCAGCAAGATCCGCCCAAGATACCGTGATGTTCTTTGTGATAGAGCCTGCTTGTGAAGGGCTGATGTTGAGCTTAACCTTCATGGTGCTAATCTCACCAGGCTTCAGGTCGTACTTATCTGGATCTGTCTTTGTGCATCCGCAACCCGGACGCACATCTGTGATTCGGAGAGGTCTATCGCCGGCATTCTTCATCTTGATCTCGGCCTCGAGATGTCCTTCCTTCGGCGCACGGGTCTTCCCCCAATCGTATGTTTCCCCGCCTACGATTTCTAGCTTAGGCTGAGCAATTGCTGTTGACATGGCAACTAATACCACGGCAAGCAGAGCAAACAGTCGTTGTACCATGAACATGAACTCCTGAAAAAGAATTTTTGTCTTCGCAAGTTGACGAACGAGCTACAAATATAGTATGCTCTCCGCGGTTACAGTCCCTTGTAGAGCGTAGCCCCAACAGAAACCCCAATGGCTCCCCATGAGTTCTTCTGCGACATCGACCCCAACAGTGTTTCGCATCGAATTGAGGGCGCAAGGTAGTATCCAAGAGCAAGCGGAATGTCATAGCTGACTGTGAGCATCGGACGCATCACGAATCCCGCTACGTCCGACAACCTGGAAGTTGGTAGGACGTACTCTTTTGATGGCGGATCGGTAACAAAGTAGAAGTCATCCGGGCCCAGCACCACCTCTCTGTGCATCATCTCTGACGCAAGTAGAACACTGCCCGCGAGCGACAGTCCAACTGTGATCGGCGTTGATGCTATACGCGTCTTGGCTCCAACTCCAAGCGTGACTGATGTCACAGCAGCATCGAGCTGATACTGCGTTAACACATCGGGCTTCCCGTTTCGTACAAGTACCGCAGGCGATGTTGTGAACGATGTTGATTCCAAGCGCAGTCCCAGCGATGCTGTTGCAGCCACCGTCGGAAGTATCCATGTTTCTGCCGAAAAGCCAAAAGCAAGGGGCTTACTGGCCCCCTCTCGATACGTGCAGCACGGAATGCTGTAGATCGATTCCAGATAGGGCAGTTCAGCATCGTGCCATGCGGTTCCGATTGATGCATCGATGCCGACAAAGGTTCTTGGTGCTTCGTATGGTCTGCGAAGACTCGGGCTCCACTCGATCTGCTGCGCTGCTAAAGGCACCGACATGCAAGTAACCATGATAGCTATCAGAACGATCATTGTGCCACCACCCATGGAACTCGCGTAATGAATCCGTCCTGCTCGATCATGATCAGATACTGCCCAGCTGGGAGCTCGCTCGCATCCATCTTCACAAGCGTCAGTCCATCGTCGATCATAGCTGCAAATTCTGCACATGCTCTACCGTAGGTATTAATCACCGAGATCTTAGCAGGTGCAGTGCGAGTTGCAACTACGACTAGCGATGCCAGAGCAGACGTTGGGTTGGGAAACACAGAGCCGCGTAACATTGGGCGAGCTCCGCGAGTCTTATACGAAAGCCCGCATAAAGAATCTGTGGAGTAGCGTCCATGCAACATGGTATATGGGAAAGCCGAGGGACACGAGACCGTACCAATAGACGTTGAAGCGCTGATGACTATTGACGTTGCGATCGTGTCGCCAAGAAATGCGGCAAACTCAATGAAGATGAGCGTGTCGCTCTTGACCAAGCCCGCATCACGCTCGATAGTAAGTCGCATGCCTTTCTCACGCGGGACTTGCGTAACGAGCGCACCTTGTGAGGCCGTACCCAAATCGACCGTGCCCGCGAAGGCTAGTAGCGTTGGATCGATGTCAATATCGAGCGCTATGCGCTGGATGTTTGCCATGGAAGTAGAGCCAATCTTTACCGGTAGCAGAACCCGTGCACCCGGAGCCGAGCTTACATCGCCCTCAACGCTCATCCTTACTGTATCGGGCGCAGTAACCAAGGCAGAGTATGGAATTGTGATCGCCCCCTGACCATTGCCAAGCCAGATCGTGATCACACCTGATTCCGCACCTATAGCTGTTGGTCTGCAAACGAAGTCGAGCAAGACCGTGCTCTTTGCCGGGATTACTGTCCCATTGACACGCGAGATCGACACAGAGCCACCAATTGGGCTAACACCGACCGAGTCGATGATGCTCGATACATTCCCATTGTTCCGGATAGAGACACGCTCTGTGCGCACAGCATCACAACCGATAGGTTTGACGATCACACCATACGGTATCGAGTCCACACTTGCACGCACGCTTGGTCTATTACGTGCGATAATCACGATCTCACGCACGATCGCAGCCTGCGGAACGCATGAAATGGAACGCCGGCTGAGATTGGTGAACACACGCAGGGTTGTTGCGGCATTGCCACGAAAGTCCTCGGGTACGAACATCAACCGAACCGTGTCGATGCCGCCAGCCTGCATCGATTGACTCAGTGTCCGCGTAAGTCTGAATCGGCCCCTTGCCTGCTGTTCTCGCACAAGAACAACAGAATCGATACCAATGGCGATACTACCCTGATTCTGCACCAGCAATGCCAAGTGAAGAGAATCATACGAGTCTGGCAATTCTCCCACAAAGACCGTGTCTCCGGAGAGAACACCCGAGACATTGGAGCCATCGACAGCTCTTGCAGACATTGGTGCGAGCTTGTGCATCACACCTATGCCCTGCATGCGGATGTCCACACTTGAATCACCTGAATTGGCGGCGTTTCTGTAGAGAAGACGGAAGTTGATGACATCCAGGCCAGCATTCACAGGCTGGTAGGAGCAGTTCCACGTAAGATTGCTGATACCAGGAAACTCGACCATGGGGTAGGTCTCTACCTTGAGCTCATCAACGCCGAGGTATGGCGTTACTCGCTGGATCCGTTGCTCGCGCACCAGCACCGCAGAATCGGAGACACTGTAGATAGTAACAGCACTTCGGGCTGTACAGGATGGATTAACAAAGACGGAGTCGAAACTGATGGTCTTCGTGTCCGTTGCAAGCAGCCTTCG